>CAZVMS010000067.1:0-114906 GCA_964628795.1 uncultured Haloferula sp.
AAATGGCGACAAGCTGGCCGATGTCTGGCAAGACTCGGAAATTGCGGCCTGGAACACCCAATTCGGAGCTTCACGCCCGCTCAACGACACCGAGCGGGACAAGATGAAGCCTGGGGCCGGCGATACCTACGCGGACTATGCCGATGACGAGGAAGCTGATTCCGATGGCTCCACAGGACGCCTAGACGCCATGGCGGACGCAGGAGACGCCCTCTCGGTCATCGAGGAGTATCGGGGCTACGTTCTTGACCTCGGCACCGGGCTAACTGCGGGTGAACACAAACGGATGGGCACTGCCCGCAAAGAAGTTTTGCTTCAGATTCACGAGATGCCGGAGATCACCAATGCGGCCCAGAACAACGCAAACGCAGCAGCGCAGCAGTTCGACATGGAGACCCGATTCCAAGAGGTAGCAAATTTCTACGTTCACCCCACGAAGGGCGCGGAACTGGATCTCTACGCAGTCTCAATCCCGGTGATCGACGCCGGCCCATCCGTCCAATATCTTGATGGCACAAGTCGTCCAACCGCCTACAAGTGGACTGGCAAATTGGCACCGATTACGGGAAGCACGAACACCAGGCCTGCCACGGGGGGAAGTTACGTATACCGCGACAGAAAGCTTGAGGCCGACTTCCCGTTGGTGCATGAGAATCTCTATGAGTCCTACGTCATTGGACTCCCAGGACGCCTTAATATTTTCCCCCGCCTGCGGGACTACGACTTGCCCAATTTCGGCGTCTGCGTGATGTTTACCCGCCTGGGCGCAATCGAGGAGAGCATCGGCGTCCTTCAAGCTGTCGAAAACAGTTGGGGGAACGCCACGACCAATCATGCTTCGACGGCTCCAGACCCAACACATGAGCGGAGAGGCGTTCAGATTTCAGTGAACGCAATCTCGGAGGAGGCTTCGCCCGCCTATTCTCCGACCGCGTTCAATGATCTCTTGGATTACGCATTTGCCCATGAACTCGGCCACATGCTGATTTGGAGCCAGCATGGAGGACACTACGGAACAGGGCAGACTCTGATGTCCGACGTTCCGCCGAGCCCGAAGAGCTTGACTCCCATAACGATCGCCAATGGTGAGGTCCAATTGATTGAACTGCGAAATCGCTTATCAATCCAACCCCATCCATGAGTCGTCGCATGATTGCATCTACACGCGCAAGCATACTGTCCGTTGGCTTGGCCCTATCCATCAATGCGGAGGAGCCCAACAGGCAGAACGAAGTCGAAATAAGGGTTCATGTTCCCTATACTGAACGCTTAGAAAATGAGCAATTTCACCGGATGATCGTGCGAATTGAGAACCACGGCGAAACGCCTCTCATCCTTCTCACCGATAGAGACGAAGGAATCGCAGAGTTCGCTCAGTTCCGGAGCCAAACTCGGGAGGATGTGGCCAATGGAACTCCTCCGAGCTATTCTCCGTGGGATGGGGTAAAGCAACATGCGGATTTGTCCATACCGTCCGGCCAGGCTATTGAAATGATCGGAGGATCGGCGATGGGCGTCAACCTTCCTCCGAACGGCGAGTCTAGGCTCGTTTTTCAGATTGGCCCCGATGAATTGGTCTACTCGAACTGGGTGGATCTAAAGACAATACCGGCTCAAGATATTTCGGATTGGCCAGTCATAGCAACTGAGCAGCTCACACCTGGTGAAACGGGACTCAACGAGTTTCTCATTGGAACTACTCCAACGGGCAAGTGGCTATTTCGAAGACCGGTTTGGAATAAGAGTATTTTTAGCAGAGTATGCCCTCTGCCTGGAGGAGAGACACCGAACATCGTAGGTGATCCAAACAAATGGCAGGCTGCTGCTGTATTTGAGTCCCACCCCGACGCCACAACCTATTTCAGCGGTGCCCTTGGCATATCGAGAAGTACTCCGTGGCCGGATCATCATCGAGGAGCCGATTTCATCAACAAACCAATTCCCGTCGATACTCCTTCGCCTTTGGAGTTCCCGATGGAGCTGTTCGGAGATACTACGAGGCCCTCCGAAATGGAGGTTGGACATGAAGCGCCCAATGGCTCGCAAGCTCCCGTAGGAGTTCGCAAGAACTTGGGTTCGCAGATGAATGGGGTGTCGCAAGACCCACCGCCGGAAGGATCAAGCGGGCATCCCTTATGGATTTGGATCATCGGCGGATGCGTTTTGATCGGTGCCTTGGCTCTGGCGCTGTTCCGCTTCGGCAGGAATAGAGGGTGAATTTTGCTTTGCATGCCGCCGCCGTTGACACGCCGCACGGAGGCGTGAAAGCACTCAAGGTCCTCAGCTACGTCGGCAAGCTCGCCGGCTTCGTCGCCGCCCTCAACGCCATTCCGTTCGTCGAGCCGGCGGTCGGAGCGGTCATCTGTAAGCGTCCCAAATCCGACCCCCTACCGCGCGGCGCGGTGACGTGGCAGGCTGGTCGGGATGTCCAGAAACCATCGCCGCGCCACGCGGCCCATGCAGTGCTCGGACTTCCGCTTCGCGGAGGTCGAGCTTCCATCCGTCACCCGGCCCCGGATCGTCATCGAGTTTCGCGAGGGCTTCTCGCTGCTCCTTGCCGACGAGGCCGCCATCCCGATGGCCGCTCGGTTCATCGCCGCCTGCCGGAAAGAACTCGAAGCGAAGGGAGGCCGGTCATGATGAACCTCGCCAACGCCGCGCTGAAGGTCTTCATCGCCCTGGAGCCTTGCGACATGCGCAAGTCCTTCAACGGCCTGCACGCCATGGCCGTCGATCATCTCCGGCTCACACCCGCGCCCGACGCGCTCTTTGCCTTCACCAACAAGCGGCGCAATCGCATCAAGCTGCTCTACTTCGACGGAACGGGCACGTGGGTCGCGGCAAAGAGGCTTGAGCGCGGTCGGTTCAGTTGGCCCTCGCCCAGCGAGCCCGACCAGCGCCGCATCCGTCTCCATGCCGAGGCGCTGCAACTGCTCCTCGACGGAGTCGATCTGCGCGGCGCGCGCTTCAAGCCGTGGTATGAGCGCCCCGATTGAAGGACGCTCAAAAAACGACGCCCGCGACGGCGGAAAATCTTCGCCGGCGCGGTGTGTCCGGCACGCCCCGTGCTACTACGCGTCTAGTGGAAAAGAGTTCCCCACCCGAGATGCGCGTGCTGCCCGACCGGATCGAGTCGATGGAGCGCGAACTCGACCGCCTGCGCGCCGAGCTCGCCCGCAAGGACCGGATCATCTCCGGCCTCCAGCAGCGTCTCTTCGGGTCGAGCAGCGAGAAGCTCGATCCCGCCCAACTCCAGCTGCTCTTCGATGAGATCATCCTGGGAAAGCCCGCCCCTCCTCCGGAGCCCGGCGACGATCGCCCCGCACCGGAGGAGGACGCAGAGCCAAAGGGAAAGGCAAACCGCCGTACCAGGGCTGAACGCTTCCCGCGCAACCTCAAGATCCTCATCGAGAGCGTCATCGAACCCGGGGAAGTGCTCGCCGACCCCGAGTCCTGGGAAAAGATCGGCGAGGAACACCACGACGAACTCGACGTCATCAAGCCCGAGATCTTCTGGCGGCGCACCGTGCGCCCGAAATACCGCCACAAGACCGACCGTTCCCTGCCGCCCGTGGTCGCCGCGGCCCCCGCTCCGTCCATCCCCGGCACGCTCATCGCCCCCGCGCTGGCCGCGCAGATCATCGTCGACAAATACGAGGACCACCTGCCGCACTACCGCCAGTCCCGGCGTTTCAAGCGTCGCCATGGCATCGAACTCGGCCGCCAGACCATCAACGGCTGGAACCACGCCACGCTGGGCCACCTCGCGCCGATCGGCCTCGCCATCCGCGACGAAGTGCTCGAAGCCGAAGCGCTTCAGATCGATGAAACGCCCATCGATTACCTTGATCCCGGCCACGGCTCCACCCGCGAAGGCCGGCTGTGGGCCTACCGCGACGTCGCCGGCAAGGCCTGCTGTTTCGACTGGCACGCCGGACGCGAAGCCGAATGCCTGCTGGAGTTCCTCGGCCACGACGCCGAGACCAACACCCTCGCATGGAACGGCACCATGCACACCGACGGCTACACCGTCTATGACACCGTCTCGCGCCACCACGGGCTTCGCCATGCCGGGTGCCTCGCGCACATCCGCCGCAAGTTCACCGACCTCGGACACAAGTCGCCCGAGGCCACCCTTCCCGTCCTGTTGCGGATCCAGTGGATCTACCGGATTGAGAAACAGATGCAGTTCAGCGGTGCCCCGCCGCCGTGCCGCGAACTCATCCGCCGAGCCCGCACCCGGCCCATCGCCGAGGACCTCATCAAGTTCATTCGCGAGGAAATCCCCCGGCACCTGCCCGGCGGGGATGTCGCCGGCGCGTTGACCTACGCCAGCAACCGGTGGGACAAGTTCGCCGTGTGCCTGGTGGATGGCCGGCTCGAACTCGACACCAACCTTGTCGAGAACCAGATCCGTCCGTCCAAGGTCGGCATGAAGAACTGGTTGTTCTTCGGCAGCCTGGAAGCCGGCGCGAACAACGCCCTGGCCTACACGCTGCTGGCCAACTGCCGCATCCAGGGACTCGACCCCGAGGACTACCTCGTCGAGGTGTTGCGGCGCCTGCCGGCCAACGCCACCCGGGAGCAGGCCGCCGCGCTGACCCCGAGGGCGATCGCCGCCGAGCGCCGCGCCGCCGCCGAGGCTGGCGACGATCAAGCCGCCTGACGAGCCCGCCCACCTTCACGACGAGGCGTGGCAAGGGACGGATTTGGGACGCTTACGGTCATCTTCGCCGCAGCGTCGATTCTCAAGGACACCGTGAACCGCATTGGCGACCTCGCGGACGATGGGAAGGTGAACCAGAGCTTCCGCTCGTAGTCGGGGGGACTGCGGGCCCACACGAAAATCCCCGGATGGTTGCCGCCGTCCGGGGATTTCTGCGTTTGGCCGGTCAGGACCGGGCGACCGGCTCGACCTCGTAGTGCTTTCGGATCGCGGCCAGGACTGCCTCGAAGTCGTAGAGGTAGAAGCGGGGCCCGACGCGGATGAACGGGATGGTCCGTTTCGCCACCCAGTTGTCGATGGTCCGGGTGCTGACGGACAGCCGCTTGGCGAGTTCCTTCTTTTTGATCAGGGTCCGCTCTATCGTGCTCATGACGCACCGTTGCGACTGTCAACGCATCAAATTTACTTACGTAAGTAGATTCCTCCGGAGCCGCTCCCGGATGCTCCACTTGAGTCCGCTCGGTTCCCAGCCCTCGGGAGGGGTGATCGAGAACCATGCCCTGGCGGCAGCCTCATCCACGACCTCCCGGTAGTGGCGGAATACCTGCTTCGGCGAGTTGCCGGCCTCCAGAGAGGTTCTGGCGACGTCCCCGGTCTCTGCCACCCGGTAGCTGATGAACGAGTGTCTGAGGGCGTTCTGACGCCATCCGCCGGGGATCTGAGCCTTCACGGCGGTGTCGCCCATGGCGCCCGAGGGATCAGCCATTGTGACGATCGGGCCGGACTCTCCGCGCCATGGTGCCAGCCATGCCTTGAGGTTCTCGCTGATCGGGACCAGCCGCCTGGCTGCCGTCTTCGCCTTGCGGCCGGCGATCTCGATGTGACCGCGCTCCCACTTGATGTCCTCCCAGTCGAGCTTGCAGATCTCGGCGGTCCGGATGCCGGTGAATCCACCGATGGCAATCAGCGGGAGGATGCGGGCGTGCGCCGCCAGGAGGATCTTCTGCATCTCCTCAGGCGTGAAGATCTCGATCTCCTTGTCGGGCACCTTGAACGACTCACTCTGCTCGGCGGCCGTCTTCCGGTCGGGGTGGAGGTATCCCTGCTTCTTGGCGAAGGAGAACATGGTCACGATGTTCCGGCGGATGCCGTTGCGACTGACCGGCCCGAGCCCGTCAAGGCCGGTCAGGAACCGGTTGATGTCGGCTGCGGTGATCTCGTCGATGTTCCCGCTCACGCAGTCGGTGAACCGCTTAAGGTTGAGCGTGCAGTTCCGGACGTAGATGGCACTCACGCCGCTGACCCGGCGCGACTCGACAAACTCGTCGGCCACTTCCTCGACCGTCTTCACGGCGCTCAGGATCGACCGATTTGCGGGGTAGAAGCGGACGGCATCGGAGAGCGGGATGTCGTCCCCGGCGGTCTTGCGGGCGCTGGCCCATTCGTCCATGGCGGCGGTCAGGCTGACCCCGAAACTCGCAGCGACCTTCTCGCAATGGCGGAGCAGTTCGAGGTTTCGCTTGGTCGCCTCGGTGCCGGTGGCGAATCCGTTCTCCAGCCGGACGCTGACCTGCTGGGCGATCAGCCTGGCCTCGTCCATGCAGGCCAGGTGCCGGGTCCTTCGCCGCCCGTCCTCGCGCCAGTAGAGCGAGAACATCGGGTAGCCGTCCTTCCGGGTGACGGTGTAGATCTTGACTCTCGCGGGACCTGTTCCGATCTCCACGACACCACTGCGGCGTTTGCTTTTCCGGGCCATACGACCCGGCTTTCGTGTCAAGTGTGCTGGAATGCGTGCTGGAGAATCCGTGGCAGGTTCCCGGAAAGCATCGGATTCCCTTGATGGTGAGGCACTTGAGAAAGTGCCATCGACCGATGGCGGACAGGGTGGGATTCGAACCCACGGTAACATTGCTGCTACACACGCTTTCCAAGCGTGCTCATTCGACCACTCTGACACCTGTCCTTGAGCAGAGGCGCGGACCCTAAGAAGCAGCCACCTCGTTGGCAATGCGAATCTCATCGATATTTTCATCGAGGTCTTCAAACCCAAATCAGCCTGACATTCTCCCGCCCGGGCATCCTGTCGCTACTAAGACAACCTGACCACATCCACTGTGACAGCTTGGCTCAAACTGCCCGCTTCTCGCTCTCCGAAAATCCCACCTTAATATTCTTTTTTCCTTGGTTTTCAATAGCTTACAAAACATCACACAGCCACTGGCACAGACCCTGCGAGAGCTCACCCAGCAAACCGCTGCTCAAATATAGGCAACGCAGCTCAAACCAACCCCAAACACACTACGACGCATGTCCAAGATTCTCGGTATCGACCTCGGAACCACCAACTCCTGCATGGCTGTCATGGACAGCGGCGAGCCAGTGGTCCTCGAAAACTCAGAAGGTGCTCGCACCACTCCATCCGTCGTGGCTTTCACCAAGTCCGGCGAACGCCTCGTCGGTCAGGCCGCCAAGCGCCAGGCCGTCACCAACCCGAAAAACACGATCTTTTCCGCCAAGCGCCTGATTGGTCGCAAGTTCACGGAGCTCTCCGAGGCTGACAAGAAGATGCCCTACAAGATCGTCGAAGCCTCGAACGGCGACGCGCACATCCAGGTGGATGCCGGTGGCGAAACCAAAACTTACTCGCCGCAGGAAATCGCCGCCATGGTGCTCGGCAAGCTCAAGGCCGATGCCGAAGCCAAGCTTGGCGAAACGATCACCGACGCGGTGATCACTGTGCCCGCTTACTTCAACGACTCCCAGCGGAATGCGACCAAGGCGGCAGGCGAAATTGCCGGCCTCAACGTCCGCCGCATCATCAACGAACCGACCGCAGCCGCGCTCGCCTACGGTCTCGACAAGAAGTCCGATGAAAAAATCGCTGTCTATGACTTGGGCGGTGGCACCTTCGATATCTCCGTGCTGGAAATCGGCGATGGCGTTTTCGAAGTGCTGGCAACTGATGGTGACACCCAACTTGGCGGTGACGACTGGGACAACACCCTCATCAAGTGGATCGTCGACGAATTCAAGAAAGACCAGGGCGTCGATCTTTCCGGTCAGCCCGACGCGCTTCAGCGCATCAAGGAAGAAGCCGAGAAGGCCAAGATCGCACTTTCCTCGACCCAATCTTACGACATCAGCCTCCCCTTCATCACCGCCGACCAAAACGGTCCGAAGCACATCCAGCTCACCCTGAGCCGTTCGAAACTCGAGCAGCTCACCGACCGCCTCTTCGAGCGCACCAAGAAGCCCGTCACCGACTGCCTCAAGGAAGCCGGCGTCAGCTCTTCGGAAATCAACGAGCTCGTGCTCGTCGGCGGCATGACCCGCATGCCCAAGGTGATCGAAACCGCCAAGACCCTCGCCGGCAAGGAACCACACCGCGGGGTGAACCCTGACGAAGTGGTGGCCATCGGTGCCTCCATCCAAGGCGGCGTGCTCCAAGGCGACGTGAAGGACGTGCTTCTTCTCGACGTCACTCCACTCAGCCTTTCGATCGAAACCGAAGGCTCACGCGCCACTCCGATGATCGAGCGCAACACCACGATCCCGGCCAAGAAGTCACAGATCTTCTCGACTGCTTCGGACAACCAGCCTGCGGTCGACATCCGCATTTGCCAAGGCGAGCGCCCGATGTTCAGCGACAACAAGCTGCTCGGAAACTTCAAGCTCGATGGCATTGCACCCGCACGTCGCGGTGAACCGCAAATTGAAGTGACCTTCGACATCGATGCCAACGGCATCCTCCACGTCTCCGCCAAGGACAAGCAGTCCGGCAAGGAACAGAAGATCTCCATCCAGGGATCCTCCGGTCTTTCCAAGGAAGAGATCGAGAAAGCCAAGCAAGAAGCTGAAATCCACGCCGAAGAAGACAAGAGGCGCGTCGAAGCTGTCGATACCAAGAACAAAGGCGAACAGCTCGTGTTCCAGGTCGAGAAGCAGCTCAGCGAACTTCCCGCCGAAGCTCCCGAGGAGATCAAGTCCGGCATCCAGGCCAAGGTCGACGCGCTGAAAGACGCGCTGAAAGGCGACGATCTCGATCAAATCAAATCCGCCACCTCGACCCTCGAGTCTGCCCTTCAGGAGCTCGCTCAGATGGCCCAAGCCGCCGCCGGCGCCGCCGCTGGCGCAGCTCCTGATGTCGACATGCCCGAAGCCCAAACCACCGAGTCCGACGAGCCCAAGAAGGCCAAAGGCAAGGTCGTCGACGCTGAGGTTGTCGACTGATTCGATCTAACGTCCGGGCAGAGTAAGTGACACTCTGTCAGGGCGATTTCAAAGTCCCAACGGGGCGACCCAAACCAGCCTAGGGCAGCGCCCTAGGCGTCCCCCCGATCAAAAAACTCCGAAGCCCCGAAGGGGCGACACAACTCCACTCACCTTGACTCTCTTCTCCAAACATCAACGCCTCGCCGAACTCCGGCCGCTGTCATCAGCGGCTGTGCGGAGTCTCGCGGAGGCGTGGGATGTTCGGATGGTTTATGAGTCGAACTCGATCGAAGGAAACACCCTCACGCTCCGAGAAACGGAGATCGTCCTCTCACAGGGCGTCACCGTTTCCGGCAAGCCGCTCAAGGACCACCTCGAAGCTGTCAATCTCGCCAAGGCCTGGACCACCCTCAAGGACCTCGTCCAACCCGACGCCGCATTCACCGAACGCGACCTCCTCAAGCTTCACGGCATCGCCCTCAGCAAGGTCGATGACGCCTCCGCCGGAAGCTACCGAGGCTCCGCCGTCCGCATCGCCGGTGCTAGCCACATCCCGCCGAATCCGATCAAGGTCCCCGACCTGATGACGGAACTCTTTGCCACCCTCCCGACGATCACTGATCCCGTCGAACGCGCAGCGAAACTCCATCATGGCATCGCCTCGATCCACCCCTTCACAGATGGCAATGGCCGCAGCGCCCGCCTCGCGATGAACTTCGTGCTGCTCGCCGCCGGCTACCCGCCCGTCTCGATTTCCCCCAATCTCCGAAGCGACTACTACGCCGCGCTTGAAGCAGCCGACTCCGGCCAATTCGCGACATGGCTCGCCTTCATCGCCAAACAACTCGACGAAGAACTCGACCGCTGGCTCGAGGCCCTTTCTGAGAACTGACAATTCCCGCTGCCCGCCGAAAACCGGGCAGCATCTCAACCAACAACAAAACAAAGCAAACAACAAACACATGGCTAATATCAAACCACTCGGTCAACGCGTCCTCGTGAAGCGTCTCGCCGCTGAAGCCCTTTCCGCAGGCGGCATCGCTCTTCCGGACACGGCGCAAGAAAAACCCCAGGAAGCTGAAGTCGTCAGCCTCGGCACCGGCGGCAAGGACGACGATGGCAAGACCATCGAGTTCACCGTCAAAGTCGGCGACAAGGTGCTCATCTCCAAGTACGGCGGCACCGAAGTGAAAATCGACGGTCAGGAATACCTGATCATGTCGGAGTCTGACATCCTCGGCATTGTTTCCTGATTAAAAATCCAACATCTAACCTCTACTATCTAACAAATTATGGCCAAACAACTCCAATTCGACGAAGCAGCTCGTCACGCCCTTCTTCGTGGCGTGGAAAAGCTAGCACGTGCCGTCAAAGCAACCCTCGGACCAGCTGGTCGCAACGTAATCCTGGACAAGAAGTTCGGTTCCCCAACCATCACCAAAGACGGTGTTTCGGTTGCCAAAGAAATCGAACTTGAGTGCCCTTATGAAAACATGGGTGCCCAGTTGATCCGTGAAGTCTCCTCGAAGACTTCCGACATCGCTGGTGACGGAACGACTACCGCGACCGTGCTTGCCGAAGCCATCTATAAGGAAGGCCTCCGCAACGTGACCGCAGGTGCCAACCCGATCTCGCTCCAGCGCGGCATCATGAAGGCCACCGAAGCGATCGTCGCCAAGCTTGCCGAGATCTCGAAGCAAGTGAACGACACCAAGGAAATCGCCCAGGTCGCCACCGTTTCCGCCAACTGGGATGCCACCATCGGCACCATCATTGCTGAAGCCATGGACAAGGTCGGCAAGGACGGCACCATCACCGTGGAAGAAGCCAAGGGCATCGAAACTACTCTCGACGTCGTTGAGGGTATGCAGTTCGACAAAGGTTATCTCTCTCCCTACTTCGTGACTGACGCGGAGACCATGGAAGTGAACCTCGACAACGCTTACCTCCTCATCCACGAGAAGAAGATCTCGAATCTCAAGGACATGCTTCCGCTTCTCGAGAAGGTTGCCAAGACCGGCCGCCCACTCGTGGTGATCGCTGAAGACGTCGAAGGTGAAGCCCTTGCCACCCTCGTGGTGAACAAGCTCCGCGGCATCCTCAACATCGCTGCCGTCAAGGCTCCTGGTTTCGGCGATCGTCGCAAGGCAATGCTCGAAGACCTCGCCATCCTCACCGGCGGCAAAGTCATCACCGAAGACCTCGGCATCAAGCTCGACTCCGTCGAACTCGATGACCTCGGCGAAGCCAAGCGCGTCACCATCACCAAGGAAAACACCACCCTTGTTGAAGGCGCTGGCACCTCCGAATCGATCACCGGCCGCGTCAATCAGATCCGCCGTCAGATCGAAGAAACCACCAGCGATTACGACCGCGAGAAGCTCCAGGAGCGTCTTGCCAAGCTCGCCGGTGGTGTGGCCGTCATCAACGTCGGTGCTGCCACCGAAACCGAGATGAAGGAAAAGAAGGCCCGCGTGGAAGACGCCCTTCACGCCACCCGCGCTGCGGTGGAAGAAGGCATCGTTCCTGGCGGTGGCACCGCCCTGATCCGTGCTCTGAAACTCTGTCAGGACAGCGACTACTGCTCAGCCGCTTCGAGTGCCGACGAGAAGACCGGCATGGGCATCGTTGCCAAGGCGGTGGAAGCACCGCTTCGCCAGCTCGCTGCAAACGCCGGCCGCGAGGGCGCGCTGATCGTCGAGAAGGTGAAGAGCAACCCAGAAGGTCACGGCTACAACGTCGCTACCGACACCTACGAGGACCTCATCGCCTCCGGTGTGGTTGACCCGACCAAGGTGACCCGTTCCGCGCTGCAGAACGCCGCCTCGATCTCCGGTCTCCTGCTCACCACCGAGTGCGTCATCACCGACCTCCCTGAAAAGGAAGAAGCCGGCGGCGGACACGGCCATGACCACGGTATGGGCGGCATGGGCGGCATGATGTAATCATCCGCGTGACGGCTTCCGGTCGTCATCAAACAACTAAAAAAGCCGGACGGGAAACCGTCCGGCTTTTTCGTGTCCCATCAGGACCAGCAACGTTCCACAAAGAGTCTTCTCCCTTTCAAAAATCAGTTTTCAGCGTGGATGAGCAACGCATCCCCGTGAAGCGTCGCGTGAGCACGATTTGCTGAAGCATCCGGAACCCAAGGCCCGATCTTTTCGCTAAAATCCATCAGCAAAACGGTGTCGTCATCGCTTGATCCACCCACATTTGGACCCGCAAGATCACCGACATAGCGAGCAACGCGAGAGAGCCTCACTACGTCGATCATCCCATTGAAATGGGAGACCGCCCCCCCGCCCTTCGAGGTGTCACCCCCAATCACCAAGGGCAAGTCGTTCGTCTTCCGGTGACCTTTGCGAGCCTTCCGATCAACGAGCTTGCCATCGAGATAAAGCCGCGCCTCTTCGCCATCATAAACCCCAGCGACATGATGCCAGACATCCGGCTTAAGCATGGGCGAAGATGCCGAAACTGTTAAGTAAGAATCTCCCACGTAGACCGAAAAGCTAGGACGTCCACGATTGATGAAAATCCCGTAGTCAGAGCCCTCTGTCTTCGTCACAAGTCCCGTGCGATCATCAAATCGTCGGGCCTTGAAGCGACACTCCAGAGTTAGATGCTTGTCGAGCTTGATCCTATCGGAGTCGATGCTCAACCACTCATCCTTTCCATTCAAATCAACGGCCATTTCCTCAGACTTGCTTCCGCTACGAACTGGTAAAGTCACCGGCAGGGAAATCACTCGCTCGGGAATCGCGTAGCGGAAACCTTCGCCGAGATACTCCATCTCTACCGCCACCGATGCTTCAGCAAACCAATCGTCCAACGAATCCGCAGGACGACTTACCACGAACTTCAGTTCCTTTGTTTCACCCGGGGCGAGGGATCCGTGAAGGTGATCGGGCTGAAAGCGCCAGCGGTTGTCTTTCGAGAATCCCGCTGCCGTGTAATCGACACGGCGGGTGGTCGGGTTTGAAACCGGCACCGTGATCTCGGTCGGAACCGCGTAGTCACTCCCGAGATCGATCGCCGGCTGTGGGCGGATCGGCTGGGCTGAAAGTTGCTTCGTTTCCGCCACCAATTCAGCCGTCACCTCGCGAACGTCGAGCACCTCACCAACGGGCACCGCAGCAAGAGCGAGTCGATCTTTTCGAACCGTGACGATGTCGAAGTGATGGAGATAACCCGCGTCCGGAACGAGGCCGGGCTGATGACCACCCGTCGTCGCCAGGGTCACATACTCGATCCCATCGCGAGGGCCATCATAGCGCATCTGATGAATATGCCCGGCGAAGACCGCACTCACATTGCCAGCCTCCTTGAGCCGTGCATGCACGCGATCCCAGTCGTCACCATAGTTGTTACCGATCCAGCGAGGATGGTGGAGGAAAAGGAAAACATGCTCGGCATCCTTTGCTCGCTCCAAGGTCTGTCCAAGCCAATCGAACTGCTCCGGGCTCATCTTCTGGCAATCGGGCTTATTGAAATTCTGCTCGCCATTTTCAGGGTTTGCCTCATCCGAGTAGAGCACGATGAACCAGCAGTTCTTGTGTTCGAAGGCATACCACAACGGCCCAAACTCGACTTCATATCCCTTCTCGTGTCCTCCCGCAGGAGCCATCACACCCTTCGGCCCACGCCAGTAAACGTCGTGATTCCCCGCCACAGGAAACCACGGGCAGCTCAGTTCATTCATGATGCCCTTGAACTCGTCCACCTGCGCCTTCCATTTGTCCTCCACATTGTATCCTTGAACCAAATCACCCACCGTCATCACCAAGTCCGGCTCCAACAAATTCACATCACGCACCGCATCCGCGAGAATCCCAACGCCATCGTCCGGCCCTCCCGTCCGGTCGCCAAAGACGACAAAGCTGAACGCATCCTCTTCCTTTGGCAGATTCAACGCCGCCGCCGCTTCTCGCGACGTCATGAATCGGCTCGGCCCAGCGGGCTCGGTCGGAAGTTTATCACCATGATGATGATGATGATGTCGGTGGCCGATATTGGGGTTCACCGTGGTCTCCTCGGCAAACAGCGGAAAGGCGAGGGCAAAAAGAAAGGTAAGTTGTTTCATCTCAAATCTTGTATCTCCACTACCCGCCAGTCGGCACGCATGCGGATGTTCCAATATGGTTGCAGACCCAGGGTCCTGCTGCCAGCCGGAACCGTCACGATCAGAAGCTTGCCGACCGGGTCGACCTCGTTTTCATGCACCCCGATGAAATACACCGCACTTCTTTTTCTCTCCGCCATTTCACTTTCGGCCGCCGAGCCCCGCATCGTCGCCCATCGCGGCGCCTCGCACGATGCCCCGGAAAACACCCTGCCCGCCTTCGAGCTGGCTTGGCAACGGGGGGCCGATGCGATCGAGGGCGACTTCCACCTCACCTCCGACGGACGCATCATCTGCATCCATGACTTCGACACCAAACGCGTCGCCGGAACCGGCCTCGTGGTGAAAGACACCTCCTTCGACGAGCTCCGCAAGCTCGATGCCGGAGCATGGTTCTCGCCACGCTTCGCCGGCACCCGCTTGCCCGAATTTTCGGAGGTCGCGGCCACCGTACCGGAGAACGGAAAATTCTACATCGAGGTCAAATGCGGACCCGAAATCGTCCCGGCCCTGATCACCGAAATCGAGAAGTCCGGCCTCAAGGACGGGCAGGTCATGATCATTTCCTTCAAAGCACCCGTCATCCGGGAGTTCAAGCGCCGCGCACCCCGCTTCAAGGCCTTCTGGCTCTCATCCTTCGACCAGCATTCCCCGCTCGATCCATCCGCCCGGGAGGTGATCGAAACCCTTCGCTCGATCCGCGCCGATGGCTTCAGCTCGAAGGCCGACGGTCGCATCGATGATGCTTATCTCAAGACGATCCGCCAGGCCGGATTCGAGTATCATTGCTGGACGGTCGATGATCCCAACGTGGCCAAGCGCTTCCGCGAACTCGGCACACTTTCCATCACCACCAACCGCCCCGGCTGGCTGCGCGCCCAACTGACGGACCGCTGATCCGTCCCCCCCCCAAAAAAAAAGGCGGTGCCCCCGGAAACCCGGGGACACCGCCTGCGATTACGACACGGAAAAACCTCTCGGGTCACTGCTGATAATCGACCCGCAGGCGACCAAACATCTTGGGCTGCCCCGGGCCGGGGCCAGGGATAGTCCCCTCAATGCGGTTGGAATCCTCGACCACCGTGGCCTCGGTCCAGTTCACCAGGTCATCACTCATCTCGATGGCATAACTCACCCGCGGATCGCCCGCTGCCTCCGCGCCCTTGTCAAAACCGAGCGTGAAGTCGTTTCCACTCGGCACAAGCCCGGGCAGAACGTTGTAAACCGTCGGATTGAGCCCGAGCGCATACTCGACCACCGCCTGGATGCCGTCCCGGTCCCGGTCATCGGCCAGGTTCATTCCCGGTGCGCCAAGCGAGCTGACATAGTTGTCAAACTCGGTCGGCTCGAGGATCGCCGTCGTCACCCGCAGGAAGGGCTGCAGGTTCTGAAGACCAGGATTGTTCTCCACTCCGAGGAAGAATGGCTGCCAGCCGTCGGTGGTCTCGGGCTTCAGGTTGATGCCATAGTTCGGTGCACCGGCCCGCCAGTTCTGCACGATCGAAGTGATATCTCCGAAGGTCGCCGACTCCCAGCCCATGCCGGAGACCCGTGCGGCGGGTGCGGCGATGTCGGTCGGAACCACCGGACCGGTCAGCCCGAAGGTGCTTGAGGTCGTCCAATCGACCAACATCTGATGGATCGCATACTCGCCACCGGTCTGGGCGTTGCTACTTCCACGGAAACGAGGGGCGTTGGTGGTGACCAGCAGCTCGGCTTTGATGATCGTTTCCCCGTCGGGAATCGAGTTCAGGTCGTCGGGCTTGCCGAAGGAGATGTTGAAACGCATCAGGGTCTCGGTCGTGCCGGTATTCGCATCGTTGAGGTCGAGGAACTGCGTCTGAATCAATGATCCGTCGAGCGCCGAGGGACCAATGTTGTTCAGAATCGAGTTCAAGTCTGCGGTATAGAAATAGTCCCGCAAGGTTCCCTCCAGCGTGTAGGTCACCACCAGTTTCGGCCTCAGCAGTGGGTTGGTATTTCCAACTGTGTTGTAGGCCCAGCCATCGGTCGTGCCACCGGTAAAGATAGCAAAACCGTGGTTTGGAAGCCCCCAACTTGGATCGAGTTCAGTGGTCGACCAGTTCTGCACGAGCTGGGTCACGTTGGCCTGAACCACCTCTCCGTTGCCGATTCCCGCGAATCCCGCCACCGGGTAACCGGTCACCGACCCGCGAACCCCTTCGAAGCCACCGCCGAGGCTGCCGAACTGCAAGCCGTCGTAGGTGGTGTTTTCATCCACCGGAACCACGAGCTGGTCCACAATGTATGGACCACCCGACTGCGCATTGCTACGGGTCGAGGTGGTGATGACGAGTTGCGCATCCTGAATCCCCGCTCCGGGCGGGATCTGCCCCGGGCCGTTTCCGAACAGGTTGTCGAAGCGGATGATGCCATTGGTATCAGGACTGCCGTTGTTTGGACGACCGTCGAGAAAGTAGTCCTCGACCGCGCTTCCCAGTTCCTTCAGGCGGGTGCCCTGCTGATCGACGAATTCCTCGCCAACCCTCATGCCGAACTGTCCGGTATAACCGTCCACGCCCTCTTGGAAACTCACCGTCACCGTGTTCACTGTCGGCACCGCACTTTCGATACTGACCACCGCGCTGGCGAAAATGCCGACGCTGTAATCCACTCCGCTTCCGAGGGTCACGATCACCGTTTCCAATTGCTCGAGGAACCCGTCTGCGAGTGCTTCGACATCAAGCGTGGCAGTTGCCGAGCCAGCGTCGAAGGTCACCGAGCCGGGCAGGGCCACATAGTCCTGACCCGCAATCGCGTTGCCGCTGATGCTGATCGGCACCGTAAGCTCGGCAGAGGTGTCGCCCTGCCGGACAAAGCTGAAGCGGCCGGTATCACCCTCCTCGCTGGCGCGATTGTCCGAGGCGAAGACCTCGACTTCGTTGCCGTTCAGGACCACCGGATCGGTTGGCATGATCACAAAACGGAAGCCGCCCTGCTGGAACTGGCTGTTCAGCCCGGGAAGATCCTGGGAGAAGACCACAAAGGTGTTTCCCACAGCGAGGTAGCTGTAGATGTTGTCACCGCCGAAGCCGTGATCGACATCCGCCACCATGAACATCACCGAGTTCGACGGGTTGATCACCGAGCCGTCACCGATGGTGATTTCATAGCCCTGTGTCCCGAGATTGGCGATGCCGCCGATCCGTTCCATGTTGTCATTTAGGGGAACTAGAGTACCGTCGTTCTCGATCAAACCGCTGAAAATCTGCGGCGTCTCAACGGGGACATAGAGAAACCCGAAGTCCTCGTTCTGTAGATTCTGGTTGTTGTCCCGGCTCTGAACCACCCAGTTTTCACCGTTCTGACCCACCGAGGTCACGTTATCCACGCCGTTGCCGACCGAGAAGGCAATCAGGTTGCCAAAGGTTGGCAAGCCGCTGATCTCGTAAGTGCCGGTGCCGGTATTCGCCACCGAAACCGTCGCCCCAGGCGGATAGTTCGCACTACCAAGGTGCACATTCCCGCTGGGATCAACATTCGCTCCATACCAGCCGTCTGCGAAGGGGAAGTATCCGAGCGAGAAGCGGCCTGATTCCTCCGGCGTGCCGGGATTGCTTGCGCCGGGACCTTCGTTGTCCTCCACGCTGATCCAATACTCGCCGGAACCGTTGAATCCGATCGATAGATTGTTGTCCAGGGAAGCCAGGTTGTCATTCGTCGGATGATTGTTGAACAGCAGGATACCGTCGGTCAGCAAGGAACGCGAGCCATTGACATAAACGTCGAAATCACCGCGGTTGCCGCTGATGTTTTCAAAGGCGCGTGGTGCTGCGGTGCTCGCCTCGACCACCCAGGTGTTGTCGCCCGAGGGCGGCGGGGTGTAGCTGGGGGTATCCATGTCCAGGTATCCGCCGTCGATCACGCCGACGCTGTATCCCGGAATGGAGGGCGGTGTGGCGATCACACTCACCACCGCGAGATTCGAGCGGGAGGTGCCGCCCTGATCGTCGGTCGCCACCGCGGTGAAGACCTTGCTTCCCGGTGTCGCAGCGTTGACGGATGCTTCGTAGGGAGCGGCCGAATCGATGCCCACCGAAACTCCGTTTTCAAAGAACTCGACCTGGATGACCGAACCGGCGTCCGAGGCGCTGGCGGCCAGTCCGATCACGTCGCCCAGGGTCGCACGAATTCCGTCGAGCGGTTGATCAAGGCTCACCTCAGGCAGCACATTGCCGTTGAAGACCGCGCCGCCGGACCAGACCGGGTTGTTTTGTAGGCTGCCCCCGATAATGTTCCCTTCGGTCGATGTGAGGGTGCTTCCGGAATTTTCAGCCAGTGCCCAGCGACCGCTCAGACCGGCGGCGGAGGGAAGCTCCGAGTTCACGGTTTGCCGGATTTCCGACTGGGACCGTGCGACACTCCAGATTCGCGGCTCATCAAGGAATCCCTGGAAATAACCGGCAGGCTCGCCAACCGAGTCGAGCGCGCTAGCGAGGGCCGCGTGCTGGATGCTGTCGGCGCGGGGAAGCAGTCCGTCGGCATCAAGCACCGCTTCAAGATTGCCGTCGAGGTAGAGATACCATGCGGTGCCGTCGAAGCTTGCCGCAGCATGGTGCCACTGACCGACAGTGACCGGGGTGATGCCTGCCACCGGGACATTCCGCCCGAGCAGCGAGTCTTCGAAATCCGCGACCAACACGCCGTCGGACTCACGAATGCCGAGGAAATAGTTCATATCGCGGTTCGATTGATCCTGCTCTCCCCGTCCCTTGGTCACCAAGGGGTAGGCAGTGACACCATCCGAACCGGTGCTGACCGCCGTTCCCATATTCCCCTCGGGCTTGAACCATGTCTCAAGCGTGAAGGTCGAAAGCTTCAGGTTCGCATCGTCTCCGAAGCTGACATATTGATCATATCCGTTGAAGTAGAGTCCACCACCCGAATTGAAGGGCGGCACCACCGAGAACCTCACCGGTGCGGCGAAGACCCGCACGCCGCCATCATCAAACACCGCAGCATCGACCTTGAAATTCGCAAGGCTGTCGAAAGGCCCGACCGTGACTTCATACGGGGCGGTATCGTCCGTGCCCACCGAGCTTCCGTTGACGAAAAACTCGACCCCCGTCACCACTCCAGGGGGAGTGTCGGCGGCGTCGGCGGTGAGCGTCAGCGAGTTGCCGAGAATTACCTGACCCCCGTCCGCAGGACTGGTGATGCTCACGCTTGGCTGCGGGTTGGTAGGATCGGTGGTCAGCAGCACGAAGCTGAACATGTCCTGACTTGGGCTCGCTCCCTGTTCGGTGATAAAGCCATCCGGAACGTCGCGGCTCTGGATGACCCAGCCACCGTCGGCCGCACTCCATTGACAAGTGACAAAGTTGTCGGTGTTGTTCGGCAACACCGAAGTAAAGATCCGGTAGTCCACCGGGTAGTCCGTCGCAAGCGCCGTCAGCGCATCGGCCACGGTGAGTGTGGTATCGCCCGGTGCGCCGGTGATGGCGGTCACCGTTCCCAAGTCGGGACCGCTGAGGATTTCGAGCAGGTAGCTTGCCGTTCCAAGATCCGGCAAACTCGTCAGATAGCTGCCCTCGGCATCGCTCAGCTCGGATTCAAACTGAGCACCGCTGATGATGTCCGTTTCGACTGCCTGCGCAAAGCCGCCCTCGGGCGTCACAATCACCGTGCTGTTGCCGGCATTCTTGCCGGGCACTTCGAGAAGATACTCGTAGCCACGCTCACCGATCCGGTATTCGATGGTGCCACCGGCATAGTCCGCCGCATCTGCAGTGAGGGTCCCCGAGATCGTTAGTTCGTTGTCGGAGTTCACTCCCGTGATGACCGCGAAAGTCCCCGCGTCGGGGCCGGACATGATCTCTAGCAGATAAGGAGTCGTGCCCGGATCCGGGAGCTGGGTGGTGAAGCTGCCCTCCGCATCGTTCAGTGCGGATTCGAAGACACCTGTTGCGAGGACGCTGCCGAGGCTGGTCTCGCTGCGCCGGGGGGTGATGGTGAAGGCACCACCCGCAACCGGGGCGGAACCATCGCTCTTCACCCGACCCAGCGCGGTGATGAGATTCGGCCCGGCCAGGGTGGTCGGCAGATAGACGAATCCGAAGGGATCCTGCTCGTAGTTGGTCCCACCGCCGAAGGTCCCGTTGTCCATCACCGAGACGGTAAAGGTCCCGTCGCCGTTGTCCCTAGCCATTGAGAAGTTGCCTTCGTTTTTGCCATGAACCGTGAGGAGAATGCCGTTGTCGGGAGTCGCTAACACGCCCTCGGTGGTCAACGCCGAAAGATCGAGGGTAAAGACCCCTGTGCCAACTTCGACGATTTCCTCACCCAGATCGATCCCAGCAGTGCCGCGGACTTCAGTCAGCGGGCCTCCGTTCGTACTGACGTTGGCGTGTCCACCGAGATAGGCACTGTAAGGAAAATAGCCGTAGGCGAAGTTGATATTATATTCCGACCGGCCTCCGAGGTTTTCGGCGCTGCCGCCCATGTTATGGGTCGGAATGAAATAACTTCCGCTAATTCCACTCGGAAATGAGATACTGGTATTGGCGAAGTTGAGTCCATTGGCCAGATCACCACCGGAATAATTATTCCGGGCATTTTCATTCACCGAGGTGATGAGTATGCCTTGATCCGGATCCGCAGGACCTCCCCCGAGATCTACGTCCGTATCCCCCCGGTTAAATCCGACCACCTGGAGGGAGGTTGGACCGCTGGTACTGCCGGGGCCGACCCCAACGGAAACTGCGGGTGCCGCCGAATCCTGATTATTATTACTTTTATTAAGCTGTGTGACCTCGATATTTCCGAATTCAAGTGCCTGCAGGCACATCGTCGATAGTCCGAAGCACACCGCCTTCGCGATGTTGGTATAACACATGACGGGTGGGAGAATACCCTTACCTGCCAAGGATGCGATTTATCATAAGTCACAGTTTAGTGACTCAGTCACACCCCTGTCACATGGATTTCTCCGGAGTGTTCCAAAGGCGTCACTTCACCCGCAATCATCAAACCTCTTCCCGCTTGAGCCAGCGAAAGGCGCGGACCTCGAAGCGACGCCCAAAATTATCACCTTCCTTGTCCCATTCCGGATTGAGCCCGGTGGCATCCGGAACGATGGGCTCGGGGACGCGTTGCACCACCGCCTCGCACCACGCTTCGGCCAGAACTTTCCCGTTGGCATCCCGAACATTGCCATAAGCGCGCACTGTGAAGGTGTCTGACCTCGGCGTGAGCACGGGACCAAGGGACTGCAGGACGTCGGCCTGTGTCAGGTGACCGAGCGCGCCCCACGCCGTGGTCGGGGGCTTGAGGGTCTGATTGATCCGGGTGGGCTCCTTGATTTGATCGGGGTGGTTGAAGCCGGGAAGCGGCGCGCTGTTGTCGAGCGGATATTCCTCCTCGAACACACGGTTGATCCCCGCGCGGTCGATCGCCGCCTGGAGAGCCCCTCTTTTCCCCAGCTCGCCATCTTCAAGCCGCCGATTCACGAAATCCGCCATCGAGAGAAAAGGACCACGCCGCTTGACTTCCTCGACGATCTCTTCCGCAAGCCGTCGCACCTCACCTTTGTTCAGAACCCGGGTACCCGACCACGCCGCCGGGTCGGAGGCCGTGGTGCCGTCAAACGAACCACCCGGTGCATCGAAGAGCCGGGGGAACGTGACCTTGTCGTCACCGAACTCCGCCCCAGCCGATGACAGCAGCAGAGCCTCCCAAGCACGCGGGTTCGTCGAATTGACATTGAAGCCGCCGTCCAGCGAGAGATACCGCGCGGCACGGTGGAAATCGCGGATGCCGGACTCGCGGTCACGCAGCTCGCCGGGAAGCAGCCGAATGCGCCCGTTCGGCAGCGGGTTGTCACGCGGCGCGGAAAGGAAGCGGGCCTTCGCCGAGGCGGAACCACTTGAGAGGAAATACCCGTCCCACAACGAGTCGTTTAGCTCATAACTGAGGTCGAACATCACGGTCTGATCCTGGACCTGCTCCTCCAGAAGTCCGCGGGCGTGGCGCGCCCAGTTCTCTTGATTGGATACACCGCTACCGTTGCTGTTGGATCGCCCGTCCCTCGACCATCCGATGGTGTCCTTGTTCCAGCCACCCTGCCGGGAATTGAGCAGGCTGTCGCTGCGGCGCGGTTCGGTGCGGTCAAGCGGCATCCGGGGATCCGCCATCGAATTTCCAAAGGCATAAGTCGGATGCCAGATGAACTCCGAGAACTTCACGTGCTGGAAGGCCCCGAGTGAGATGATCCCGGTTTCCGAACGGGGCACGTCGAACAGCACCCTAGCCGGCGCTCCAACGTAGGGTGGACTAAAAGGATCACTGATGAAGCGGCCCGACTCGCCACGAATGGGATTCATCGAGAGCCAGTCCACCTCCTGGTCGAACAGATCGCGCGTGTAAGCGCTGAAGAAATGCGGTGCGATATCCGAGACATTCTCAAACGGGGAGCGGAACGCGTAGGAATTCCGGATGTTCCAGTTGGCGATAACGGCGGACTCGAGGTGAGGGGTCCCCGCCAAGCTTCCTCCTCCGAGGCGGTTGGAAGGATGCTCATTGAACCAGCGGAGCCGGAATCCATCACGGGTCCGCCGGTCGGGCACCTCGCTGACCGTGCCATTCGCCAATGATCGGGGCATCGGCACCGGATGGTTCGTGCTCCATTCGACAGGCAACTCGTCCTCGTCACCATATTGGTAGGCGCAGGAGACGTACTGACCGTGCGGAAGGTTGTTGAAACGGTCGAGGGTGATCGACCCCGAGGCTCCATCAATGGGCTTCCAATACATGAAGTAATCATCCGCCTGAGTGTAACCCGAGGCTTGAACATTGCCAATCGGTCGAGTGTCGACGAACTCCCGCCATTCCTGCGGCGGAGCGATAATGTAGTTATCGAAGAACACCCCCGGAGGCTCGGGCGAAACGGGGATGTAGAGATTGAAAAGGGGATCTCCGTCCCGGCGACGGTCCAGATAAAAACCCCGCGACGGATCGGGAGGCACCCCGGGCGAGAGGCGGTTATTGCTGAAATAAACCTCGTCGTAGCTGGCATTTGCCGCCGGGCTAAAGACCACCGTTTCACCCGGCGGAATTGTCACGGGATCCATGCTGAAATAATGACTTCCCCGCCGCCAGCGCTGGAAGCTTCCACTGGGGCTGGTGAGATTCCCCCAGCTCATGTCATAGCGCAGCCGGTCGATCTCGATCGATGTCGGGCGGCCGAAGCGGTCGCGGATCTGGAACTTGACCGGCTCTTCAAAGGAAACCTCCACCTGCTTACCGCCATTAACCTGCAGCGCGATCATTGATGCTGGCACCTTGAGATTGAAATTGAATGGATTCCACAGGCTTACCCTGGGGTAGAGATGGAGCCGCAGGCCGAAGTTCCGGGGTGCCGGCTCGCCGGTAGCATAATAACTGAGGTTGTAGTAGATCGATCCCTCGACCAGCACCGGTGACACATCGTCCTGCCCGCGCTGAAAATACCTGACCGGTCGCTGGTTATGATCTCCATAACTGAACATCTCAGGGCGCGGCGAACGGGTCGGCCCGACCTCCGAATTCACTGAGATATCACCCAGGGAATGCCGCTGGTCCCGCTGCGCCCAATCACGCAGCAGCGCAAAAGTAGGCGACATCTTGGCGAGCCGCTGAGCTTGACCGACGTCAGCCGAAAGACGGTCGGCGGCGGCATCCCGGGGACCGATCAGGTTGTCACTTTCGCGAAGCCCATGGAGACGGGTGTCGGCCGGGTCAAGCGGCGGAATCACTCCGTTGCCGGCGAGAAAGGGAGTGAGGTCCTTTTTTAGGCCGCCGTCGCGGACGTTGACGAAAAGACTTTGAGAGTCAGTGGTGAAGTCAAAGAAATGCCGCCGGTGGAGGGAGTCTCCGGAATTTTCAATGAGATCCAGCTGTCCAGGAGTGAGCAATCGCGCCCGCTCGGCATTACGGAGGTCCCGCCTCACTTCAGAGGCGAGCATTGAAGTGTCCTGGGCAATCTGAGTCCGCCGCAACTGAGATGGCCGGTCTTCCCGGTCTTCAAACGGATCGACCGTGGCCACGTTGGCCCGCACGCCCAAGTCGCCGACCCACCAGCCATACTGCCCCGGCAGGGAACTGCCGCCCGATCCCAACTCAATCCCGACCAGCGGTGCCTGCACCGATTCAAAATCCGCCGAGCTCCGGTCCAGGTTAACCATCGTGATCATCTCGCCTCCGCCGGCATCGCCAAGGGCGTCATGCTGGATCAGAGCCTCGTTGCCGCTGACCAGCACCGCCTCCCTCTCCTCCTCAGGATCCCAATTCTTCTCGACCCGTGTGTCGCGCAGACCTCCATCCTCGGCAGTCCGGCGGATGAACGGACTTCCATCTTCCTCAGTCGTGCGCCAGACGCTGACCCAGCGCGGGTGGGCCACGGAGCCATTCTCCAGCCCCGGACCTCCCAAGATCGAGCTTTCGGCGCTGACCCGCTGGTCGGGGCCGAGGTGTTGCTGGATTTCACCGATCGCTATCATCAGCGCCATCCGCGCGTTCGCCCGTGCCTGCTGGCGATTGGAGCCGACCTGCGAGGAGCGGAGGGATACCGTCGCCAGCTCGAGCATGCCGACGGCGAGCAGCGAGAGCAGCAGCATCAGGCTGATAGTCACAACGAGGGCAAAGCCTTGATCAGCACGAGGGCGAATTCTGGAAACAATGGAGTGGTTCATGATGGCGGACGAACCCGGACCGGGCAGCCGTCATGCGATTAACTCCGGCTCCCGCGAAGCTCAACGGGTGAATGGTGACGCTGTCGTCAGCTCGGCCAATCGCCCCCCTCTTCAAGTTGTCACACAGTGACGTCTTCGTCACCCGCAGCCACCGTGAGCGGCTGCCAAGTTCACTTATCTTTGGAATCCATGACGGGCTCGGGTGCGCTCCGGTCCTCTACTAAAGGCACCACGCGTACCGGTGTACGGGCTTCGGCACCATCCGTCTGATAGATAAAGAATTGATGAATCTTCGAGGCATCCCTATCAATGATATTAGAAAAAATCTGACGAAATCCGCCGTCCGGTGCGGGATAGAGCACCATCAGGACCACCCGCTGCGCACCCTCTGGAAAGGGCTGGCTCAGCACCTTTCCGGGCCTGATGGCGAGCTTGGCCTCACCCCAGCGGATGCCGATGGGGATACCGCTTGCATTGACCAGCCGCAGCGTACTGGGCGGCACTGCGGCGGGTCCATCCTCAAGCGCCATGAAGCGTGGCCTTCGCCAGTCTTCCTTCGCGTCGCGCCATGCCACGGCAAGTGTTTGTCTACCGCTTGACAGGGGGACCTTTGCCCACTCCTCGCCTCCCGGGTTCGCGAGTGCGACCGGCGAAGCCCCGGCCACCTTGATGGTCCGAAGCGGAGAGGGCGAACCCAGACGGAGCCGGAAGGGCAGCAGCTTGCCGTCGGATTCAACACCTGACTCGCCACCGGTGAGCACCTCGAGCATGCCCGGCGGAACCGAGCCCTCGGGCGGATCAACTTCGTAGCGCACGCCGTCACGAAGCTCCTGACGGAATGGTGGCTGATCGCCCAGCGGGAGCACACGAAACCGATGAGGCACTTTTTCCTCCTCTGCTGACAAAGCAGGG
This sequence comes from uncultured Haloferula sp., assembly GCA_964628795.1. Lineage (GTDB taxonomy): Bacteria > Verrucomicrobiota > Verrucomicrobiia > Verrucomicrobiales > Akkermansiaceae > Haloferula. The sequence continues at coordinate 25,601 of CAZVMS010000067.1, forward strand.
ATCAGCACCCATGCAAGGATGGCCACGATGGAGCGGAGGGACGACACAGAGAGGACGAGCGGAATTCGGATCACCCCCCGGCTCTGTCACGCCTTTCCCTGCGAACCCAGCGAGCTTTGGTGTCGAAATTGAAGCATCAGTGCATTGGCCGATGACCGTTCAGAAAGTTGAAGCCCACTGTCTGCAGCCGGGCTCGGGGAACGTGATCCGTTACGCTTTTCTCAAGACCGGCTCGATCGCCAGACATCCGCTACTCCCCCGCCTTTACCCTAAAAAACGCTCGCGCCTCGCCCGAGGGCAAGGGCACATTGATCTCCGCGCCTTCACCAAGATGAGTCGAAAGCGTTTCCCAGCCAATGAGATCATCGCACCACTCGACGGTGTAAAGGATCCCCTCGCCCCCCGGAAACGAGAGTTCATAAGAGCCCGAAGCAGAACCCAAGCTCATCTTGAAAACCGAAGCGGCGTTCAGCGGATCAGAACCAAAGGTCAACTCGAAGTCATCCGACTGACCATCATTATCATCATTATCATCATCACCATCCTCATCATCACCATCTCCCACACCATCGCCATCACTGTCCGGTACAAAGGTCACCATCAAATCATCAATCGCGAGCCCCTGCGGCGGTAGCCCGGGAATACTGAAAGTCTGACCAGAGTTCGGAGCACCCGGGCTATGATCGATTCCCGTGAACTTCGTCCACACGAAATCAGCCAAAACGCCACCGCTTCCTGAAAGCCCGAGAGCATTCTTTCCGACGGGCTCATTGTCACTCTGAGTCACGCCTATATTCGTCGAGCTCAAGTCAAATGCCGGGCCTTCAGACCCAACGAAGCTTCCTTCATACGAGAGAAAGCTCGTAACCACTCCATCCACGACCAAGGCCAATCCATCCGGCCCACCATTTTGGAAAGTCCCATCGTCACCATTCAACTGACGAGGGTCCAAACGCGTCGGAACCAGACCCGAAAAATACGAAAGCATATTCGTCGAATAGCTCACCGGAAAACTGATATCACTCCCCAGCGAAAAGGTTGAAGGTAAGCCTACCGGCAAGGCATTGAATGTCACATTCACACCCGAAGGATTAAAATCACCGAGGATAATGAAGTTATCAGAAGCCTGAAAACCCTCATCATCCAGGTATTTCACCAAGCGCTTCATCTCAACCGCCCGCCGAAATCGATCATCCAATCCCGTCCCGGATTTTAGGTGGCCAGAGATCACCAGAGGATCATTTGTCGTCCCGGGCACATCCACTTTCACCACAGGGAAATGACGCGTGATCTCCTTCGCGCCACTCGGCGAACGGATATCCTCCGTCGAAATAAAGGGATAGCGCGAAAGAAAAACCACACGCAGCGAGGTGTCTAAAGACCCCAAAGTCGAAGCGATATAGAGATGCGGTAATCCAAGCGCCGCCGCGAGGGCATCCAGATCATCCGGATTCCCGGCAACGTCCGCCGAATGAATTTCCTGTAGCGCCACCACATCCGCATCGATTCGTGCCAGCACATCACGCACACTGGTGAAATCGAGCGTGCCAACATCACCGAGGGAGTAATCGGGATAACCTCCATCCGCAAAATGAGCCCCGACGTTATACGAAACCACGCGCAATCCGACCGCCTCCAACGAGGCGCTCAGGCAAAGAAGGAGCACCAGAAGACGCCTCATGCCCCGAGCGATACGATGGAAAATCCTCCGCGTCGAATTTTCATTCTCCGCAATCCTACGGGGATTTACCAGAATCCACCCGGCCCCTGCCCCTGCCCCTTTTCTGGCTGCACGCCTTCCCGACGCTCGAAAAACAAGGTGAACTCATTCCGGTTGTAAGTGAGATGAGTCGCCGCGATCAGCTTCAGCCAACCCTTCACCGCCTGATGCAGAGTCGCCTCAAAGTGCGCATTGATCCCCGCGTAGCTATCCACACCCGCCGTCTTCAGCGTGAAAACAACCAGTCCCCCGGGCTTCAGGGTCTTCGATAGACGCACCACCTGCGAGAGCGCCATCGGAGTCTCGCCATTCATGTCGCACAGCAGGGCATCATAACTCGCTCTAGCCGATGGCTCGAACTCCGCCACATCCGCCTTGATGAAATGAAGACCGCGATGCTTGTCGAGCCGCTCGTCGAGCGGAGCCCGGTCAATCGCCGTCACCTCATAGCCACGCTCTAACAGCTCCGAACTCATCCCGCCGGGACAAGCCCCAAGCTCCAACCAATGCCCTCCTTCAGGTGGCACCGGCCGATGCAACGGCAAGTAATGAAGCGCCTCGGCAATCTTCGCACCCGCACGACTGATCGTATGCGAGGCCGACTGGCTGATGAACTTCGTCCCGCCCGGATAGAACCCATTCGACGCCTTCGGGCTCTGCACGCCACAGAACAAGCCCTCTTTTCCGACCATGCAAAAAAGCGACGCCCTCGTGGCATCCTGCTCTTCCACCGCCTTGAAACTCTTCGCCTCCTCAGCGAACAACTGCAGCGTCCTCCCCCTCAGATTCGTCGCTAAGGCCTTGTAATAACCATCCCGTGTGTTCGGATCGAGAATCCCGACAAACACCCCTTGTAGTCCCTGCCCGGAAAACTTGCGATGCAGGGTCTGCGCCCCCTTCTCGATGAAGCCTTCCATCTTCTGCGGATTGCAGGGCCAGACGTGATCCATCGGCACATTCCAGCGGACAAAGTGAGCCGCATCCGATCCCTGCAAGCGGGAGGGATTGCGACACTGGATCAGCGAATACTCTTCACCGAGCGACTTCACCTTCTTCGCATCCAGACCCGCGATCACATCATCGGTAAACTCCGCGAAGTGCTTCGAAATACGGATCAGCCACGGGGACTCTTGGGGTGATTCTTCAATACTCATGGCAAGGGTTCCCACCTGGTTATCATGGGTTTCGCGCGGCCACCATCACCACCAGCACCCGCCCGACAAGCACTTTCCAAGGAACCGTCCCTCAAGCTCAAGAAGCGGGCATCGCGTGGGGTAAAGCCTTTGACACGACAGCCACCGGGCAACCCCAGCCATCCACCCTTAGGGCTTACAAAGCCGCGCTCCTTGCTTGGGGAAAAAGCGACCGCTCCCCTGTAAGCCGGATTCTGTTCCTCCCGCCTTTGCGGGATTCGACGATCATTTCTCTCCCTGCCGAAGCAGGAGCTCGCCGAAGCGAGCGGCGACTAATACCCGAGGGTTAATGAGCGGGCAGCTCGTCCTCTGTTCTGTCTTGCACCGCGCGGGGTTTACCGTGCCACCGTCGTTACCTTCGGCGCGGTGGGCTCTTACCCCACCCTTTCACCCTTACCTGATCCCTTGCGGGCCATCGGCGGTATGCTCTCTGCTGCACTTTCCGTCCCGGGACTTTGAAACCCCGGTCCCCCGCTTTCACGAGGCACGCTGCCCTATGGTGTCCGGACTTTCCTCGACTCCTTCCCGAAGGAAAAAGCAGCGATCGCCCGGGGAGCGGCGGCGGAAGGCTAATCGGCCCCAAGCCCAAAGCAAGACCCAAGCCCCTAGTTCACCAAAAACACATCCGAGAAAAACCACACCAACATCACCACCCCAGTGATCACCTTCACCACCAAGCCCGCCAACGTCCCAACCGCCGAGCCCACTCCCGACACCATCGCTGGCTTGTGCTCCTGCTTGGCAAACATCGCCTCGAAAGCATAAGCCCCCAGTAAAGGCCCGAGGATCAGCCCAAAGGGCATGAAAAATATCCCGACCACTCCCCCGACCAAAGCACCGCCCGCCCCCCACTTCGTCCCGCCAAACCATTTCGCGCCAGCCGCCCCACTCACAAACTCAAAAACCTGGGAAGCCACCAGCAGCAGCCCGATCACCCCGATCGTCCACCACGAAAGCCCCGACTCCGGCCCAAGGATCCAGCGATGAGCCACCGCCCCGATCAAAATAATCAAATGCCCCGGAATCACCGGCACCACACAGCCCAACAAACCAATCACGAACAAACAGCCCGTCATCAGCCAAACGCCCCCGGCACCGACTTCGTCCCATCCTCCCCATCCGCTGATCGCGTCCCACATGCCCCTTGGATTAACCCGCCCAGAGCTCGATTGCAGGTATAAAAGCCGTTCCGATTCCCACCGACCCACCATTCCAAGATCCTACCGGGAATCCAATCGCTTCAAAAATCATCCGTGTTAGCATAGCCACCATGTCTCACCAACCCGAGCTTTGGAAAACCATCCGCTGGATCTCACTCCTCGCAGCGATCATCATCCTCGGTCTCCTGGGAGTGAAAATAGTCGAACGAGGACTTCACGGCACCACCTCGGGTATCAGCCAAAGCCTCGACAAGGTCCTCAGCGCCCTCACCAACTCCAATACCCGCATCGTCGAAGGCCGCGCGGTCATCGCCGAACAAAACGAGATCAACGAACTTTCCCTCCTCGAACTCCGCATGTCCGCCACCCGGAGCTACGAAAACGAAAACTACATCCTCAAATACCTCCCCGCAGGTACGAAAAAGCTCATCGTCCGCGGCGACTACCGCATCACCGCCGGCTACAAACTCAAACCCGGCATCTCCCTCGCCGTGGAAAACGGCATCCCCGTCGCCCGCTTCCCCGACGCCGAAATCCTCGGCGTCGAACTCATCGAGTTCAGTATCCTCAGTGAAAAAGACGGCTGGGCCAACAGCATCACCGCCGAAGACCGCGCCACCTTACTCCGCGAACTCCGCCAGCAAATGCGCATCGAGGCAGAAAAAAGCGGCGTCCTCGATGTCGTCGACGCCGCCCTCCGGACCCGCATGAAGGACCTCATCGGCAGCGACCAAGTCCGCATTGAACGCGAAGAAAAACCCTGATCATGTTCGACGACATCTACTTCCAATCGCGGCTCAACGACATCAGTCAGCGCCACTCCGACGTTAAAAGCGAAAGCACCAGCCTCGCTTACGAGATCAAACAGCTCCGTCGTCTCGTCTCAAAAATGGCCCTCGCCAACCAAGCCCTCTACGAAATCCTTCAAACCAAAACCGGCATCACCGACGAAGAACTACGCATCAAGATCCGCGAAATCGACAAGCGCGACGGCATGGAAGACGGGAGTCTCAAAGCAAAGCCTCTCACCTGCCCCAAGTGCGGCACCACCGTCACCGCCGGCAGCCTCTCCTGCTACAACTGCCAAGCCACCATCGCCCCCAAATACCCCTTCGAGCCCTAAGGGAGCAAGGGCGTTCCCGCCCTGTCGACTCACCCCAAGAGCCACCCGACCCCACAAAAAAGCCCGACCCCCATAAGGAGCCGGGCTTTCCAAAATCCAATCCGCTCAGTGCTCGCGGCAGAACTGCTCAAAGCGCGTCAACCCTTCATTGAGCACATCCAGTGTCGTGCAATAGCTCAGACGAATCCCGTCGTCATAACCAAACGCGATCCCCGGGACCGCCGCCACATTGTAGCGCGAAAGCAACTTGTCGCAGAGGTTCTGTGACTTGATGCCGAGCTGGCCGGTGTAAACGAAAAAGTAAAACGCACCCTGCGGCTCGATCACGCGGATATTGTGAATCGCCTTCAGACGAGCGAACATGAACTGACGACGAGTATCATACTCATCACGCATGTCGCTCAGGAAAGTCTGATCCCCTTTCAACGCAGCAATCGCCGCCCACTGCGCGAAGCTCGTCGCATTCGACACCGTGTGGTTCTGGATCTTGTCGATCGCCTCAGCAAGCGCGGGAGGAGCCGCCGTGTAACCAAGACGCCATCCGGTCATCGAGTAAGCCTTCGAGAAACCGTTCACCGTGATCGTCAGGTCGTAGAGATCCTGGCTGAGCGATGCGATCGAAACGTGCTTCGATTCCCCGTAAATGAGCTTTTCGTAAATCTCGTCGGAAAGGATCACGATGTCTTCATAAAGCGCCACTTCACCGAGCGCGCGAAGCTCCTCTTCCGTGTAGATCGCACCCGTCGGGTTCGATGGAGAGTTGATGATCACCATCTTCGTCGCGGGGGTCATCGCTTCTTCGAACTGCTCGGGAGTCATCTTCCAGCCGTTCGATTCCTGAGTTTCAACGATCACCGGCTTACCCCCGGCGAGACGCACCATTTCAGGATAGCTGACCCAGTAGGGGGAAGGAATGATCACCTCATCACCTTCTTCCACCACCGCGAGGATGGCATTATAGCACGCCATCTTGGCCCCAGCCGTCACGCAGATCTGGCTGGCGGCGTAGTCGAGTTTGTTGTCGGCTTTCAGTTTTTCCGAAAGCGCCTGACGGAGCTCGATGATGCCAGGGGAGGCGGTGTACTTCGTCTTGCCTTCCTGGATGGCGACGATGCCAGCGGCCTTGATGTGATCCGGAGTATCGATATCTGGCTCACCACCAGCGAGTCCGTAGACTTCCTCGCCACGGGCGATCATGGCCTTGGCCTGGTTAGTGACAGCGAGCGTGAGCGAAGGATTTACTTCGGCGATGCGGGATGAAATGGAGTCCATGAGAGAGCGCGAGTGATGTTTCTGCCCGCCGGAAACGGCGACAGCTCATTGATGTCACCCCCTTCGGCAAGACGGGGCGCTTTTCTGCACCTCGCCCGCCATCCGCGCAAGTGAAATAGAAGCCGCGAGACCTCCATCTCCGAGTTCTGCCCTCAATCGACCAAATCCTTCATCCAGCCACCCCTCGCCGTGACCCACTTTCCCTTCCTAACCACCGTCGGAAAACCGAAGCCATGGCGCGCGCCGGCCTCAAAAACATCCCAGGCCTGACTGGCCAGAATTCCGGATAAAATCAGGTCGCCGCCCGGCTTCACCAGCTTCGAAATCACTGGAAACGCCTGAATCAGAACGGTCGAGAAGATATTCGCCAGCACCACATCGTATTTCTTCCGCGGCTTCCATTTGAGCACGTCCACCTCTTTGAGCTCCACCCCGAACACCCCGCTCCGCTCGCAGTTCCGTTCCGCCACCTTCACGGCGAAAGGGTCATAGTCGCAGGCAAAAATCGGCTCCGCCGCCAACTTGCCCGCTGCAATCGCCAGCAAACCCGTCCCCGTCCCCAAATCGGCACAGGACCAACCAGCCCCCCGCTTTTTCGCCACATCCACCAGCAACCGCAGACACGACGAGGTCGTCGCGTGGTCACCCGTGCCAAAGGCCATCTCCGGCGGAATGCTGAGTAACTCGCGCCCAGGATGGGCCTTGGCCAGCGCCTGCAGCTCTTTTTCCCCGGCCTCCTGAGTGATCACAAAGCGATCCCGGATCTTCAGCGGCGGCGGCACCGCGACCGGCTTCTGCCAATCCGCGTTCTTCAGCTGCTTCACCCGCCCACCAAAACGGACCGCAATCGCCTCCGCATCCTCCTTGCTCTCGCAAAAAACCTCGACCCTCAAGGTCTTGCCACCGTTCAGCACATGGATCACCAAATTCGAGTTTCCATGAAAGCGTTCTTCCCACGCGTCCAGCCATTTTGAAGACGATAATTTTTCCCAAACCCACATGACCGGGATTTCGCATGACTCCCCAACATTTCGCCATCAAAAAGTGCTCACTTCACTAACCCCGCCGCTGCTTTGAAAACGACATCAGCGCCTGCTCTACAAGCAACACGTCAAAGCTCGGCAAAATCCGCCGGTGAATCAAATTCACCCGCCCCGTAGAGGGCGTAAAGCTGCTCTTCGCCGTATTCACCGTCATTTTCTGCAAATCATGCAGACTCAGATCAAAGGCCTCCACCGCGATCTCGAGCGCCTTCGACATCTGGGTGGCGCTCATCAGACGATCATCCGTATTGAGAAACACCCGGAAACCCACTCGGAAAAACTTCGGAAATGGATAATCCGCCACCGTCGCACATGCCCCCGTGATCTGTATTGGGAAGGCACGTCCCCAAGAGCAAAAAAGGGCGTCCGGAACAGGGAGTTGAGTCCGATCCCCGGACTTCGTCAGAATCCCAGGCTGCACCTGTCGTTCCCATTCCAGACTGGCTGCTTTACACCCTTGTCGTCGATCACCCTGAGCCGAATCTGCAGATTCGCATGAGGCTTTGCCAAGCAAACACGCTTGGATGAGTTCAGGAGTCTGAGGCCTGATGGCCCACGTTTTCACAAGTTATATCCCTTTGTTACTCCAACCATTATTCTGCGGCGCGCACTTGCACAAACAGGACCGGCTTGAGGAGAAGTCCGGGGCTCAAAGTCACATGCACCATCTGGGTTCCGTCAGGGCCGGGGACATCGGGCCTTTGTTCCACCCCTTCGTCCTCGGTCCACGTGACAAGGTCGGTACTGGTCCACACCGTGTAGGTCAGAAGGGTCAACGCACGATCCCGCCGAATGTAGCGGAAATCCGTCCCGACATCGAGCGATCTCATCACTGGGCTTGGCGCAACGGCGTCGACGGGGTCAAGCCCCCAGATGCGCTCGGCGTCATTCTTCAACCCGTCACCGTCGAGATCGGCGTCCGGGTTGCCAAGGTCGGCCTCCCCGTACGACGCGGCCCACATCACGTAATCAGAGACCCCATGAGTGGCCGGTGAGGCGTTGCTGGTGAGGAAGTAAATCCTATCGACATAAAGCGTATCCAGAACCTTCCTGCCGGTGGCGCGGTTGGTATCAACGATCCGCACGTGCACCGTTCCGTTGGTGCCGGAGGGCATCGTGAAGGACTGAGTGCTGTCGTTGTCGCTCGTCTTGGTCACCATGACCATGTTCACATATGGGCCGTCTTCCCCGGTGGTGGAGTAGGCAAGGAGGAAATCGTCGCTCTCACTGTTGGCGGTGTGGTGCGCCTCGATGTTGAAGGTGACGGTCACGCCGCCGGTGACATGGAATACCCACTTATGCTCGAGCAGGCTGTGGCGCTCATCGGGCAGTCCGTCCGACTCGATCTCCATGATTGCCTGATAGCTATTATCGCTCGTCTGAGTGTTGGCGAAGCTGCCGCTGAGCGTGCCAGAAACCGCGATATTCCCGGTGGCAACGTTGTCGACGGTAAGCGGTCCGAGCGAAACGACCATGTCCACGCTCGAACCTTGCGGCACATTCGACCCCCCGGTCGGGCTTTGACTGATCACGTCACCCGCTGCGATCACCGCGTCGTTCTGGCTAGTCACCGAGCCCACCACGAGACTGGCCGCCACGATGTTGGCTTCGGCCGTCGCTTGGGCCTGACCGACCAAGTTGGGTACCGCAATCATTGGCGGACCCACCGTGATGAGCGTGTCGTCCAATATGGCTGCCTCCGTGTCCAACAGATTGCCGGCGAGGTCGGTCAACATTACCCCTGCCTTCACTTGCAGCTGAAGGGTGCCAGTCGTCAACGCATTCGCGCGCACCCGGTAGATGCTCGGAGACACCTCCACAACCGTACCGATGGTCACCGAAGCGGATCCCGCATTACTGAAGTCAGTCGGATCAACCGTCGAGCCATTCATTCCCTCGCTGAATGTGACATCATACACCACCACGGTTCCGGCAGCAACGGATGCCCCACCCTGGTCATCGACGATATCCGTGGAAGCCAAGGTCGGTGGTGTGGTGTCTGCCCCCCCGCCACTTCCCTGCCCGACGACATCCAGGAAGGTGTTTCCCATGCGGATTTCGTCGATCGCGTTTTGACTGCGAATCAACGAAAACGCGAACATGTTCAGGGTAGATTCATCAATCGTCGAGGTAGAGGTGACGGCGTTGTCAATGAAGGTCTGTTCGGTCAGGGGATGCGACTCCGAGAACGTGTAAGCAGAGACTGAATCAGTCGCTCCAAATTCGAACTTGAGCACGATGACATTGTCCAAGGTCCCGCTCAGGTTGGCTTGGTTCTGCTTGGTCCCGCTGACCTCGGTGCCAGCACTCCAGAACAAGGTGTTGACATCAGTCGCAGGCCACAGATTGAGGCTGCCGTTGCCGATGCCAATCGCGTTGCCGCCACCACTCGAATTTGAGATGAATTTCGCCCGTTCCTCGAAATTACCACCCGACGTGAGGGCGATGCCAGGATGGCCGGCATAGCCATTGTCTGGGTAGTGAAATACCATGCTGAGCCATAGAATGCCGTCCTCGCCAGCCATCTCTGCGGCGCTTGCCGCCAGTGGCCGGTGAGAGTTAAAGCGATCCTGACCGAGAGCCGTATTGGACCATGTCGACAAACCGACGTAACCGCCCACGTTGGGCAGATTGTCCACCACGCCGTCCCATGTGAGGTTTCCCACTTGATAGAGCCCGCTGAATCCGGCACTGCCACTGCTATCATAGACAAAAGCCTCACCACCATTACTGCCAGAAGTGGAGTCCAGCCATGGCCCGCCAAAGCCGACACCGCCATTCTTGCCGGCCAAGCTCCCGTTCACCTGGTCGTCGACCGGCGCGTAATCAAACGGCTCATAGGCTACCAGCCACGGCTCAAGTGCCGTATCAGTCGTCACCGCGAATACCTCCGACGCGCCCGTCACGTTTTGGTTCGCACTCTTGTCCCGAGCCACCACCGAATAGCTGTATTCGGTATTTGGTTCCAATCCGCTGTCGGTGTAGGTCGGACTGTCCTGCCAACCACTGTCATGACCACTGCCGGACGTGCAGGTGAAATAGTATTCCACGTCACTCGCATCCGTTGCCGTCGTCGCGGTCATCGTGACCGTGGTCAAACCGGACGAAATAGGAGCAACCGCAAAGGTCATCGGATCCGGCAACGGCGGAGTGACATCCTCTGATGACTCCTGCAATCCCGCGACCGACGCGAAGCTTGTCCCAATGCGGATTTCATCAATCGCATTCTGCTTACGGTTCTGGCTGAAGGTGAGGATATTGAGCTTACTTTCATCAATCGCGTAGGATACCGAAGTCGCCTTGCTCTCGAAGAATGCCTCGTCGAAGGCCATTCCTTCCGGGAAGCTGTAGGCACTGACCTTGTCGGTCGCGCCAAACTCGATCTTGAGGATGACCACGCTGTCCCCCACGGCCATCTGCTGACCCTGCGCCTGTGCGACGATGGAGCCACCGTCAAAAACCGTCGGGGAAAGATAACTTGCACCCGCCGCGTTACGCCCAACTCCGATACCGTCACCCGCACCACTGCCATACGCACCCGAAGTATTGATTCCGCTGGCACGGAGCTTGAAACTATCGGTGCTCAGAGCCAACCCCACATGAGCCCCGTAGTTCTGATAGGGGAAATGCCAAATCGCACTGATCCAGAGCACGCCGTCAGGGCCTGCCATATCCGCAGCGGATTGAGCCAGTGGCCTGTAAGCCTCAAATGAATCGCCAACGGCCACATCCTCCATGCCTACATAGCGGCTGCCAGTCGAGGGTCTCATGGGAAAGCCATCCATCACACCATCCCAATTCGGATCACCTCCCGGATTGCCCGTCTCATCATAGACATAGGCCCGCGGAGCATCAGGCCCGTCCTGCCATGTCCCCAGCATACCCGTGCCGCCACTCGCCCCAGCAAGGAATCCAGCAGGATAATCGAAGGGCTCATACACATGACGCACAAGGAGTGATGGATCGATGGTCATATTCACCGTGGCGGCAACAGAGAGCCCGTTCTCGTCCGTCACTTGAAAGATGAAGCTGTCCTGACCCGCATGATAACTCAGATCGGAAGTGTAAATAAGATCAGGTGCCGTGCCAGACAGCGTGCCGTGTGTCGGTTGGCGCGTCACGGTGTAGACAAGCGAAGCACTTTCGGGATCGCTCCCAGTCAAGGTGATGGAAGTGGCCACGCCGGGCGCAATCGTAAGATTCTGCGGATTCGCAGTGGGTGGTGTGTTCGGCGGCAATGTGCCATCGGTGTCATAGAGCGTCATGGCCACGATCTCCGTGATCTCAGACAACCCGCGTGCATCAATGACCGTCACCTCGAACAGATACTGGCCGGGTGCGCCGTCGAAGGTGATCGTGGTATCCTTACTCTCCGCGCTGCCATTCATCGAGAAGGCCACATTGCCGGGCCCGTACACCTTTCTCCAAGTATAAGTGAGATCGCCCTTCGCATGATCGGTCACGCTGGCATGCAATTGGGTCTGGTTCGCCGGCAAGGTCAGCTCGGCAGCATCCGTGACCACCCAGTCGAAGCTTTTGAAATACTTGGGCATCGATGGGTGGGTATCTACCAAGATTGAATTCCAAGTCAGCTGGGCCTCGGCGGCATTGGCGGGATTAGCAGCACCCAAATCGGCGATGTAGTCTTGGCACAACTTGAGCGTCTCCGGATCCGGAGTGACCAACAAAGAGGTGGCACCATACTCCCGCAGATCGATGAACAAATCACCATAAAGCGCCCTGTCAGCGTTGTAACCGAAGGCGCTGCGAATCACACGCCCAGCAGTCGGGATCCCCTCCGCGTAGTCATGCTTGACCAAGGCATCCATGGCGAACTTAACCGCCGGGTCAGCAAACATCGGGTCGGCGGGGGCCCTGTAGTAAACCGCATCAATTAGGGTGTCACCCAGCGCCTGGACGTCGGCCTCGTTGAGGGCATCAAAGACGTATTGCGAGGCACTGCGCCCGGCACCCGCAGGGCAGGACAGCAGTGCCCGGAGCGCCGGATACAGCAATCCACGATCCACCCCAGTCAGATCGACTCCGCTGCTAACACTGTAGAGAATCCCCGTGCTACTGAAAAGCACCTGCGCCATGGCTTGGAGGTCCATGTGTAGGGGGTCGAGCGGATCCAGCGGGAAGGTCGCCCGCTGTGCCGCTGCGGCGGCGGCCAGCACGGCGTTCAATTCACCATCCTTGGCCGGATTGGTCCGCAGTGCCTTGGCGGCGAGGCGACGGATGCGTGGGTTCGGGTCGTCCAAGATCGCCGAAAGCACCGAAGCCGATGAGGCATCGGCAATCTCCTCAAGCGCCATCAATGCACCCTCGCGCGACGTGTCCACCGGATCGCTGGCCATGGCATGCAAGGCGTCCATGTCGGCAGCATCGAGGGTCATTTCCCCCAAGGCAGTGGAAGCTCTGAATTTGACCACCGCGGACCAGTCGCCTAGGTCGGCGATCAACTCGCTCTTGCTGCGGGTGGTTTCATCATACATTCCCGCAGCCACCGCCGCCGCACGCTCTGCGGTATCCAGCACCCCGGCGGCAGACCTGCCACGCCCGGTCATGTGCAACCGCTTCAGCGGCAGCGCGTAGGTCAGGATGTAGGGAACGGAGTTATTAAATCCACCATATGCGTCGCTGCGCGCAATGATATTAAAGTTAAAACTACCATCCCATTTACGCGCCAAGTCATACAACCAGCTAAGTTCCGCGAAGTAGGCCTTGATGGCCTCATCACCACCGAGTGCGGCACCCAATGGAGACCACAAATTCTGGAAATAGTAGCCGGTGTGACCCGTTTCATATTCCTTAAAGGATGCCGCCGACATCTTGGCATAATACTTGGATTCCTCCTGCCTTCCAGCGGCCAAGTCAAAGACCAAGGCAGCGGAGCCACTCTTGCCGTTGGTGCTGAACTCGTTGACCGCAGGCTCGTGCTCGCCGTAAGGAATGGCACCCCGTCCCGCATAGGAACCATAAAAGGAGAGACCACGATCAATCGCCTCGTCCAGCACTGGGTTGATCACGCTGCATTGCTTCGCCAGCAGCAGCCCATACAAGCCGGGGACGGCCGACGAGTTGATCGGACCATAGCCGCCCATCATCGGCGTGGGGTCACCATCCGGCCACCTGAATTGCGCAAACTTGTGCCCGAAGGTTCCGAAGATGCTCTGCCCCGTGGTGATGCTGTTGACATGCGCTTCGATCGCCTCAAAGACACCACCGTTGGGATGCTCCCCGTAGTTGAGAAAATACTCGCTAAAAACAATCAGCATGTGCCCACGGAACCAAGCATCGCTGCCACCTGTCTCGGGCTCACCTGAATTCATCGATTCCAAGGCCGCTGCACTTGGAAGGATGGCGGAAATTTCCGCGTCAATCTGCGCCTTCATCGCGGCATGATCCGGATGATTCGGATCATCGAGCGCCATCAGCGCCAGAGTGCCAAATCCAAACCTTCCCGGGTAGCTCGTGGTCATCAGGGCCTGGCGGCAATTTTCTAAAATCAGCTCGCACTTCGCACCTGAGAGCGGGGCATCGGGACCATAGGCCCCAAGGTGTTGCAGCGTGAGCGTGTGGATTGTGATGGATCCGGCACGCCACAGCTTCAACTTCAACTCGGGCGTCGTCCGGGCTTCCGCCGCTGCAATCGCAAGCGCCAAGGACTTGCGCGCGTCCGAAGTGAAGTCGACGGGTGTTGAGCCATCCCCACTCGCCCCTAAAATGACGTCATCGATCTGGAGGCCGACCGATCCGCCGGGGGATCCCGGATCCACCGCCTTTATCAGGATTTGGCGGCTCTGGCCGGTGTAGTTTAAATCGCCTAACAGGGCATTCGGGTCCCTCTCATGATACATCCAGCCCGTCAGTCCTGTGGGCCCTAGATTGATGCTGTTGGAACTGGTGGGCAGCCCACCATTTGTCAGATCCGGCACTTGGGCCATCACTGGAAGCCCAAGCGCAAGGAAAACCGCAGCCATCCAAACCGGCCAGCGAAACCAGCTACGGGTTCGGAATATCGGAGCCTTAAATCGAACGAGAACGGACTGGCATTGGATTCTTTTCACAACAAATGAGGTGGTGAGGACCCAGCATGGACATGCTCCTGCGGTGAGCTTCCCGGGACATTAAGCCCTCTTGCGAAAATAATGTTTATTACTTTGAGTTCCCGATGTCCAGCAATTGCAACTTATAAATCTCACTGAAGTATTTGAGCTCCACCGCTTCACCCTTGTCTCAGTATCCATAAGCTCCTATCAAGCCGCCAGCTCGCCCTTTTAGGAATCAGCTGCGACGTTGGCTGGTCGGATGCTTAGGGCAGCCTGAAGATCCATGAAAAACCTCTTAAGCAACCTATGAAAATCACCCTCCACAGTGAAACGAACCCCTCGTCTGGAGGAGCAGCCCGAGCGATGGTGTCCCAAGCTTTCTCGACGCTCCTCACGGCGCTTGCGCTGGCTGTCACATGGTCATCGGCCGAGGCTCAATCTCGGGAAACGATTCCGAGTTTCTGGGATCCAGTTCCGCCTTCCTCCAGCACAAAAGCCCCCGAGCAGATCCACGATGATTATTGGCGCAGCGAATTTGAGCGGGTGAATAAGGAGGTCGCCGAGGCCGACGCTACGCAGGTCGTGTTCTTCGGCGACTCGATCACGCTCTCGTGGTCGCTGGCGAACGCCAAGGGCAAAGCCGTCTGGGAAGAGCGGCTTGCGAAATACCAGCCGATCAATATGGGCAATTCCGGCGACATTACGCCGGTGATGCTTTACCGGGCCACCAAGGGTAATCTCGATTTTGCCGAAGGCCAGGCACCAGCTGTCGCCGTGTTGCTATGCGGTACGAACAACTACGTGGTCGTGCAGAGCGATGGCGGCAAAGTGAAGTGGGATCTCGGCATGGAGACGCCGCCCGCCGAAGTGGCGGACGGAATCCGTGCGGTCGCACAGGCGTTTCGCCGCAAGCTGACGACGACACGTGTGATCGTGCTTGGCATCCTGCCGGTGAAGGACCAGACCAAGTGGGCGAAGTGCCGCGAGACCAACCGGATTCTCGCTAGCTACAATTATCCCAAGGATGAAGTCGTGTTCATTGATCTGGAAGACCAATTCCTGGACGCGCAAGGCACGATCAAACCCGAATTGTTCACGGATGGCACGCACCTCACGCCCGAGGGCTATGAGGTCATGGCCGATGCGATTGTTCCACAAATCGAGCGATTGATCGGAATGGGACCGATCAAGTCGACCGACCAAAGCAAGTGATCTCGCTGTGATGCTGACGACTCAAATCGTGTTGGAAGCGCTTGCTGAGGTCCTTGCTGGCGACCGTCATACCTGCAAGCACCGGCAACCAAGATAGAGAGACCTAGCCATAGGTTTGCTGGAAAGCTGTGGCGAACCCCGGTGTCCAGTCGATAGGAGTCATCACCTCATAGCTGTTGAGAAAAAGCGTCCGGAGTGAGCCCAGATCCTTGCGGCCTTTCGTGATCGCATCAATGACGTGATTGAGGTGCGTCCGAGTCGCCCGGGCGCTGAGGGGATCGGCCATCAATCCCTTGGATATCCGGCTTGGGCACATCACCTGCTGCCCTGTGGCGATGCTTACAAAGTGTAGAACCGTCCATTCGCCATCAGGAGCCGCCCACGTCAGCTTGCCATCCGCATCGACATGACCATCGAGACGGACCGCCTGATCTGGATCGATGACGGCGGACTTACCGGGGACGGCGATGATTGCCAGGGAGATGGTCGTTGACATGGCCTTTTCCGGCAATGGCAGCGGTGATACCGAATCGTAGCAGGCCATTGCCAGCATGTTTCAAGGCGTTGGTGATAGGGCGGTCGGCATTCATGAAGCGGTGCGAAAGGTGATAGCATAATTTTCAGCATACCCCATCGTTCCCATATGAACCTTTTCAACAACAGTCTATCAGGCAATCTCCCACTTGTAGGGGGCGCGTGAGATCAGTTCGCAACCTCCCGTAACCACATGCACCATATCCTCGATGCGACATCCGCCGAGTCCATGGTAATAGAGTCCGGGCTCGACGGTGACAACCATCCCCTTTCGCAGCTTAGATGGGGCTTTCGAACGCATGATCGGTTCCTCGTGGATTTCGAGGCCCACGCCATGGCCGAGTGCGTGGAAGAAACCTTTGGGATTTTTGCTTTCCCGCACCGTTTCGTAGCCCTCACTGTCGAAGAACCTCTGCACAGCATCATGCACCTTGCCGCCGGTCACGCCCGGCTTGATCATGTCGATTGACAGCTTGTGGGCTTTCTTGACGGTGCGCACCAAACGCCGCTGGGCGTCGCTGGCCTTACCTTTCAGATAAGTCCGAGTCATGTCGCCCCAATAGCCGTCCCCGATGCGCCTGGGGAAAATATCCACAACGATCAGCTCGCCCGCGTGGATCGGCCCATGGCCGACACAGTGATTGTCCACGGCCTGATCTCCCGGAGCGGCGATCGTGTGCAACGCCACGGCACCGGCATCGAGGGCCGCGTGGCCGATGAGGTCGCGCAGCCGTTCCGCCGTGAGCACACTTCCAGCGTGGACCAGTTTGCCATTGCGGATTTTCGACTCAGCCAATGTCTTGGCCACCACGCGGAAGCCCGCCTCGCTGGCGCGGTTACCCTTGCGCAGCGCCTCGACCTCGGACGCGGTCTTGATCTGCCGGTCGGGAAACAGCCCGTTTCCGTTGGCAATCTCGAGCGTCATCCCGGCCTCACGCAGCTTGCGGGCAAGACCGACTGGAAACCGATCCCCCACTCGAAAGCTCGGGATATCATAAAGTTCCGCCAGATGAAGGACCATTTGTGCGGTGTCCGGCTTCTTGTGCTTGGGCAGCTTGAAGTGTTTGGCCGCCCCCTCGGCCACCTCGTTGTGCAGCAGGACCTCATCGAACGCTGACTCCTTCGCCATCCGGCCGTATTCCCCCGCAGTGGTCACTCCGACGCGCCTGCCATCCACCGAGAAGGCGATATATGGATCAAAGGCGTTGAAGCGGCTGAAATACAGCAGATCCGGATCGGTCGCTTCGGCATGAAACAGGATCGAGGCACTTCGCTTTGCCTGCTTTCCTCGGGACTTGGAACGCTTGTTCGCCGAACTGGGTTTGGAAGCTTCTTTGAAGGGGTTCATTGGACTTGGAGATGAAGACTTGCGAGCGGGTTGGGGCTCGGACAAATCGTGAGGTTCTCAAGGTGACCGAGGGCACGGAAGGACGCCGAGACAGCCCGCCCAACACGGACTCGTTACACAAATGGATGGTTTTGATCTTCAATTTCAGGCACTTCGAGAAATGCCGCAGGGGAATGTGGCGGGTTGACCTTCGTCCAATACGGCAATGCCTCCGCATCATCAGATCGTCTCATCACGGTCTCACTCCCTTACTGATATCGACAATGGTGGTGACCGTCGGTTGCAGGGCACCCGGCGTGGCATGGACGATGAAAAGCCGCCGGCAGGCTTCGATATATTGCAATTGCCGCTCAGCGAAGCCGATCCATGCTCCACCCTGCTGATAATAGAAATTCGTCTGAGCCATGTTGAATTCATTGGCCTGCCTGACCGGCTTCACTCTGGTGATCTTCCCCGGATGGACGGGCACCTTGTGCTCGCCGGCTTGAATGGCCGCTTCCACGTTGATCAAGGAAAGCACCCGCGACTCACCCTTGGGGAAGGCTTTCTCCGAATCCTCGAGGACCATCATCCGGTAGGCGGGCTTCTTCCCGGCTGGACCCGGCATCACCACAACAATCGCCCGCTTGATGCCCGATGGCAATTTGACGCTTGCCGCCAGACTCTCCGAGGGATTCTCGGGATCGATGGCCTCCTTGTCGTATAGCACCAGCGAGCCATTGACCGGGAGCGTCACCATCGGTTCAGAGAGATCCTTGGGCCTGAAATTCAATTGGACCACGGACCCTGTCTTGTCGGTGTAGAAAAGATTGGCAGTGGGTTGAAGCGGATCGTGCAACACCGCACGGAACTCCACAGGAGGCACTTTTTCGTCCTCCTGAGCATGGACCGCAAGGGACAAGCCGACAATAACTAGAATGGAGAAAGGTAATTTTGACATCATAAGAATCAGATTTCTTCGCCAGAAAGCCAGCGGAAGGACACGAGGTTGATACGACGTCCGAATGTCTTGTTGGCGGTAGCCACCGAGGAATCGGTGTAGGCGTTAACTGACGGACGATCCACTGGGTTGACATATTCGGGCACGCGTTGGACCACGGCTTCGGCGTAGGCGCGAGCGGTGATATTTCCCTTGGCGTCCTTCGCATCTCCATAAACGCGAATCACAAAGGTGTCGCCGCGCACGGTGGCACCGGGTTCGAGAATGCGCAGCAGATCGCCTTGATTGACCCAACCGGGAGCGCCAGCTGCCGGATTGCCAGTGGTGGCCTCCGGCGTCGTGTAGTTGTAGAACTTCGGATCTTTGACGTCCTCAGTGGTGATCGGAACCTGATTGAGGAAAGAGGAACCTTGTTTTTCGTTGATCTCCGCATTGGCAATGGCGGCTTCAAGCGCGCCCTTCAGGGAGCGCTCACTGAGCGGACCGACCTGGCGATTCACGAACTCCGACATCGAGAGAAACGGTCCCCGGTCGCGCACTTCCTCCACAATTTCCACCGCCAGCTTTTCGAGTTCGCTCTCGGTGAGATTGCGATAACCGTTCCAGTCATTGGACCTCGAGTTGTCGATCTTGCTAGGGTCCACCGCAGCCCTTTGGTTCGCGCCGCCATTCATCAGGCTCATGGGAAGAATCGGCACGCCGTCAGCCTTATTGATTTCGAGCGCGGCGCTGCGCGCCCAGAGTGTAGCGACGTCGCTTTGGTTCATCGAAGCGAGCACCGCCTTCCAAGCCTGCACGCTCGTTGAGTTGATATTGAAGGGCCCTCGAATCATCTGGTATTCGGCGGCGATTTTGTAGGCGTCGTTGCTGGGCTTACTGGTAGAGAAGAGCTCCGCCTTCGCTTTGTTCACAGTTTTACCGCTGCTCAGGTAAGGCAGGAATGCCTGCGACGGCAGCGGTGCCGTGTAGTTCATGAATTGCTCAAAGACCGTGTCCGGCGTCTCATTATCGCGGGTCGCAAAAGTCGAGAAATAGAAGCGGTCGTAGAGCGCGTGGTTCGCCAACACGGAATGATCCAGCATCGGGTTACTGGTGATGCTCGAATTGGTTTCAATCACCTTGTCGGCGGACATCAGCGGATGCAGCAGGGAGTTGCTTACCGGCTGTACGAACTGAGGCAGATAGGAGGTGGTCAGGGCGTTGGAACGACGGAAGTCGGCAATGGTCTGCAACGGACCGGATGGCAGTTCGAGATAGCTGCCGGATTTGATGCCGGTGGTGGTCCTGTTTCCGCTGAGGGACGGGGCCCGGTTGCTGGCATCCACATCCATGTAGTCCTCGAAGTCGCCCTTACTCAAAAACGGCTGGAAATTGAGTTCATAGGCCTGAACCCCTGGCTTTTCGTTTGCCAGATCCATCGTGAAATTCGACCGGGACGGGTTATGGAAAAGGAAGGGCTTGCCAGCCAGACGCCCGTCTTTGAGCAAGTTGACCTGCGGACTGTCGGTTCCACTCTTGGTGCGCTTGCCGGTTTCATACACGCCGCCGTTGGTAGTTCGGGAATACGCGGAGAAAATCGCGAAGGGATGCACGTAGGCACCCTGTGCGCTGTATGGAACCCCACCCGGAGCGGCGGTATCGCTTCCGGTCAGGGAGCCGGAAGGAGGGTAACGGTAAACCCGGTCATCGAAGAAATCCGCGAGCGTACTGTCACTTTTGTAGTCGTAGCGAAGATTGGCGAATTCGACAAGACTGCCGCGCTCGGTGGCCTGCAGCTGAGCTTTCACCTCAAACGAGGGAGCCGCCTTAATCGGCCTTGACGTCGTGTCACCGACATACCACTCAGGCCTCTGCACTTTAAACTCCAGATAGAACTCGTCGGTGGCACCCCTTTTATCGCGCAACATCAAGAACGGGTGCCCTCCCCAACGCCCGGGAGTGTATTGGCTTTTGCCGGGCGGGGTGATCGCCCTCGCCGATGCATCGGGACGAATGTTACCGATGACGACGTGATAAAGCTCAAATCCAAGGCCCGGAGTGTACTTCGGCATCGCTTTGATTTCATTGGTGTTGTCATTCGTGCTCCGATTATCCCAATCAAAACCAATCGTGTTGCTGCCTCTTGTGGAATCAATTTTCAAGGACGCATCGGGGGGCATGATCGGCCCACAAACCAGAGTCTGTCCCGGCTTGAGAACGATCGGCCCGTTAATAGAGGAACTTGATTTAATCGGTTCCGGGTCACTCCAGTTGGCGATCGTGATTTCGAACTTTTTGTTGCCGCGATGACCCGAATGACCGTAGGCCATGGTATTCAGCGCTTCAAAGGTGTCCGGCCGCACACTTTCGGACTTGAATCCTCCGCCCTCAGCCGCTTGAAACATGAAGTTGAAGCCGACCGGCACATTCTCAAAACCCACCTTCATCTTATAGAAGGAAACGTTGACGTTATAGGGGTTATGCAGCGTGACGACCGGCGCGTAGATGAGATCCACAAAGTAATCCCAGACATTTCTTGTTTCGCCGGTCCAATGAATTTCACTCAACGGTCGCGACACCAGACTAAAGAGGATGTCGACCTTGGCGATGACCGGTGCCGGATTGTAGCCCTCTGGCACCGGCTCAATCGAGGCGGTGCCTTGTTTCATGGCGATGGATGGGTTGGTATTAGGATTCGTAAGGTTCCGGAAGGAGTTGTAGTAACCGGCCAAGGCACTCCAATTCGGATCAGAAATGCCGGTGATTCCAAGCGTCGATTGATACAATTTGTTGTTAGCGAACTCAGACGGCAGCGTGTCGGAGTTAGCACCACCCATCTCGAACGCGGAGGATAGATCCTGTTTGAGACCACCGCCGCGCACGTCGGTTATCACCCCCAGAGAATAGGGCGTGATATCATTGCGGAACGGCTTGATTTTTCCTTGCGCCTGATCGAGTAGCTCGGCCTGGTCAAGATCGATGACTTTGCCAACACTGGCCTCGGCTTCGGCGAAGTCGGTAGCACTGAAATCGGTGGGAAAACTAGTCAGCAGGTTGCCGTCGGAACCTCTCAAGACCGAGGGATCCGGGCGATGGCCCGCAAGCAAAGCCCGCTTTTGTGCCAGCGTCGCATTCTGGCTGGGATCGCGGTAAAGATTGACCCGCGCTTTCACCGATTCATCCGAAACATGCCACGCATAGGAACCTTGGACAACGCCGTTGTTGGAGACCGGCACCAGTCCGGCCTCCACTTTTGCGTCGTCTGGAGCGTCGTTTCCGAGTGAACCCTTGCCGACAAGTTCGATGGTTTTCCCCGTCCATGCTTGGTTGACAAAGGCCTTCTCCTCAACGGCGGTGATATCCGCATTGGAAACCAGCCAGCGACGAAAACGGCTTGTCTTCTCCGTGACATAGTCTGGCGATGATACCGCTGGGTTGAAATCCCACCACGATTCCCAGACGCCGGTGGTACGGGGCTTGGCAACAGCACCCGCCGAATTCGCGAGGATTTCAGAGCTGGCGGTAACCGCCCGATCCGGGCCGAGGCTCTTTTGCAGATCGCCAATCGCCAGCACCAAGGCCAATCGCGCGTTTGATCGTGCGGTGACCATCGCATCGCCCTGACCGGAAGATCGCAACGAAATGCTCGCCAAGGTCAGCAGACCGACCGCGAGCATCGTCAGCAAAATCATCATCGACAGCGTGACAATCAAAGCGAAACCACGGGACCCTCGGGAACCTGGCAAGCAGCGCTTGAAAATCGCAGAATGTCGTAATTTCTTATTCATCGCTAAAGATTCGCACAATTGTAGTTCCTTTGCATTCAAAAAATACTTTGAATTCAGAAGATGTCAGCAAGAGGGAAGGAAGCAATTAAGCCCTCGTTGAACCCGAACCCGAAGCACGGAGATTGAGGATGCGGGATGACCACCCCCATCGGAGCTGACAATTCTTTCGGTGGCCAAATTCATAGGATGTTGGAAAACTCTGCTAGGAAGCTGCCCGATTCAAGCTCTTTCCCCCCCCCCTCTAGGCTCAATTATTGTAGGTTTGGAACGGAGACGCCCACTCTTCCAAACTTAAGTGACCGATGACGTTGCCCGATCCCTCGCACTACTTCAGACTCCCTCCACTTGACCGATCTATTTCCAACTGACCGCCCCGCGCTCTACCTCGCTCCGATGCAGGACGTGACCGACCTCACGTTCCTACGCGTGCTCTCGCGCTACGGCGGTGCCGACATCTACGTCACCGAGTATTTCCGCATCCACCCCGACTCCCGCCTCAACCCGTGGATCCTCCGGTCCATCGACGAAAACCCGACCGACCGACCGATCTTCGCCCAAATGATCGGCCAGGACATCGCCCATCTCGTCCGCGCTGCCAAAGAACTCCTCAAACACCCCGTCTCCGGCATCGACCTCAACCTCGGCTGCCCCGCCCCCGTCGTTTGCAACAAGGAAGCCGGTGGTGGCCTGCTGCGGAACCTCCCGAAAGTCGACCGCATCCTCGGCGAACTCCGCCAAAGCATCCCCACCCGCTTGACCGTCAAAACCCGCATCGGCTACCACTCACCCGATGAATTCGAGGCCCTGTTGGAACTCTTCTCAAAGCACGCCATCGACATGCTCGCCATCCACGGCCGCACCGTCACCGAGCGCTACAGCACGCCCGTCCACCCCGACTGCATCCGCCGCGCCGTCGAAACCCTCCCCTGCCCCGTCATCGCCAACGGCAACATCGTCGACATCCCCACCGGCCTCGCCCTGCACGCCCAATCGCAAGCCGCCGGCCTGATGATCGGCCGCGGCGCCATCCGCAACCCTTGGCTATTCCCCCAACTCCGCGCCGCCTTCCTCGGAGAAAAGACCATCACCCCAAGTTGTCGCGACCTGTTAGAATACGTCTTCACCCTCTACGAGGAAATCGCCAACGACTGCGCCAGCTTCAATCCCCTCCTGCACGTCCAGCGGATGAAAAAAACCACGCTCTTCGTCACTCAGGGCTTCGACCCCGACTTCGAACAGCAGCTCCGCCGCGCCAAGACCCCCGAAGCCTTCTACGATATTTGTCGCACTTTCCTCGACCACGACACCCCCTTCCCCGCCCGCCCCAACGAAAGCTCCCGCCTCTTCTGCGGCTTCTCGGCGCTGACCACGGACGCTTCAAAATCGTAGTATTCGGAGTGGCGATCTCCCGAGCGCCATGGGTGGGCAAGGCGGCTTTCCAGACGCGCCTTCAAACAAACCTCCCCGCCAACTCACTTCCTCCCACCAAAAACTCCCCCGCCCCAAGTTTCGCCTTCTCCGGATTCCTCCGAATGTAGCGCACACACCGCCCGAAGTGCTCCCAGTCCCTTATCATCCGGTCAAAATAACTCTTCTGCCAAAGCGCACCACTTCGCCCCATCCGCTCATTGATCCTCCTCGCCGAGTAGCCTTTCCAAGAACCGATCAACTCGCCCGGAGTCACCACCCCGATCGTTTCAAAAAGGACATGCACATGATTCGGCATCACCACCCAGGCATGAAGCACCGAACGCTGACCTTCAAAAAACGCCAAGCACTCCTCCACCACTTTAGCATTCTCAGCGTCACGCAGGACACACTCCCCCGTACCTAAATCCATCCACCTCTCCACGGTCCCGAAAAATCGTCGGTAATACTCCCTTTCCAAGGAGTCCGGCCACGGCCTCGGACCCTGCACCGCAACCCAAGCCGCCCGCTCCTCTTTATGGCGATGCATCTTTTCAGCCGGAACTGAGTCCGCGAGTCGGAAGGTTGCAAAATAGGTCCGCTCGCTCTGAGACCAGTGTGGAAGGCGATTCCGACCAATAGAAGTCGCGTCAGTTGGATCGTAGAACT
The DNA here is from genome assembly GCA_964628795.1 of uncultured Haloferula sp. GTDB lineage: Bacteria > Verrucomicrobiota > Verrucomicrobiia > Verrucomicrobiales > Akkermansiaceae > Haloferula. The sequence continues at coordinate 50,041 of CAZVMS010000067.1, forward strand.
TCGGTGAATTCATCTGGAAATGGTGTTCATTAGAACTAGCTTGTCAAGCTTCTAGCGCGCCTGAAAGGCGCCTTGCCCACCCATGGCGCTTGGGAAAAGCGCCACTCCAGAACCCTCACCCACTCCTAACGCTTGGAAAGCACCGCTCCCCACCCCACACTCCCACCCATGCCGGACGAACCCTTCATCCGAGTCAGGAACCTCAAACACCGCTTCGGGGACCACGAAGTGCTGCGCGGCATCAACCTCGACATCCATCGCGGCGAAACCCTCGTCCTCCTCGGCGGCTCCGGCGCAGGCAAATCCGTCCTCCTCAAACTTCTCCCCGGCCTGCTCCGCCCCACCAGCGGCACCATCCACATCGACGACACCGAAATCTCCTGCCTCAACGAACGCCAACTCGGCCCCATCCGCAAAAAAGTCGGCATGATGTTCCAAGGCGGTGCCCTTTTCGACTCCATGTCCGTCGGAGAAAACGTCGCCTTCCCCCTTCGCGAAAGCGGCATCCGCGACGAAAAGGAAATCGCCAGCCGCGTCGATCACGCCCTCAGCATCGTCCGCCTCATCGACCAGCAAAGCAAAATGCCCGCCGACCTCTCCGGCGGCATGCGCAAACGCGTCGCCCTCGCCCGCGCCGTCGTCGATCGCCCCGCCTGCGTCCTCTACGACGAACCCCACGCCGGCCTCGACCCGATCACCGCCGATACCATCGACCACATGATCCGCGACCTGCAGTATCAGCACAGCATGACCAACGTCGTCGTCACCCACGAAATGCGCTCCGTCTTCCACATCGCCGACCGCGTTCTATTTCTAAGGGACGGCCTCATCGCCTGGCAAGGTAGCCCCGCCGAGCTCAAATCGACCCCCGACCCCGAGCTCCGCGCCTTTGTCGAAGGCGACTCCGGCGAAGCTTGGCCGGAAAACCCAGTGACCCCCGCCCATCCATAGGCTATCGTTCCGCCACAGCAGCCTTTTGCCGAAGTCATGTCCGAACCAAAAAAGAACACCGAAGCCCTCGTCGGGGTCTTCATTTTCATCGGCCTCGCCCTGCTCGGCGTCCTGATCGTCCAGTTCGGACGCTTCGGCGACCGCTTCGTCAACAAATACGAACTCACCGTCGTCTTCGCCGATGCCGCCGGCCTCATCAAAGGCTCCGAAGTCCGCATGGGCGGTGCCAAAATCGGCAAAGTTTCCACCACCCCGACCCTCAACGAACAAACCCAGGTCGAAGTCGAACTCGAGATCATCGATAAGATCAAAATCCCCGCTGGCTCGACCTTCCAAATCGCCTCCGCCACCATCCTCGGCGACAAACTCGTCATCGTCACCCCACCCGACGAGCCCTACAGCGCCTACATCGAACCCGACACCCTCATTGTCGGCGGCGGCCCCTCCGGACTCGATGCCATCCAGGACAACGCCGTCGCCGTCTCACGCGACGCCCGCCGCCTGCTCACCCAGGCCGAAGCCACCATCGGCAAAATCGACAATGCCATCGGCGACTTCCGCACCGCCACCCAAGAACTCACCGTCACGCTTCAAAAAGTCAATCGCTCCGTCCTCTCCGAAGACAACCTCAGCAAGATCGACGCCACCCTTGCCAAGCTCGAACAAGCCAGCGGCACCCTCCCCGAAACCGTCGACGGGGCCAAAGACGCCATCGCCTCCTTCAAACGTGCCACCGAAAGCGCCGAGCAAACCTTTGCCCAAGCCACCGAGCGCATTGAAGAACTCGAGCCCGCCCTCAAGGGCGTCCCCAAAGCCGTCGCCTCCATCTCACGCGCCGCCGACCAAGCCGCCTCCACCCTTTCCAAAGTCGAAAGCGGCGACGGCCTCATCGGCACCCTCGCCTACGACAAGGAAGTCTCCGACGACGCCAAGACCTTCATCAAGAATCTGAAGCAGCAAGGCATCCTCCGCTACCGCGACAAAGAACAGCCCGAGAACGACCCCCGCAGCCGCTTCCGCCGCGAACGCCGCTAGGATAGAAGTCGGAACGGCGCGTGGATTTGCGCCACTTCCCCCTCCGAACCGGACATGCGGATCTCCCGCATCCGGCTCTACTGGCACTGGTTTGCTCCGTGACGGAGACTGACGGCACTGGCTGTCCCTCTCGAGGCGGCTACTCCGCAAGCTCCACACGAACCCGGAAGAAGCGCTTTCCTTCCACCTTCCGCGTGTCTCTAACAATGACTCGCTCCCATTGATCATCGATCACCTCCACGACGTGCTCGATACCTCCCGGCGACCATGGCTCCCCGAGGTCATCATTCCATTCCACGGAATACTCGACGTCCGCATCCTGATGGACGCGCCGGTAGAATCGTAGTGCGGGATACGTCTCACCTCCTGAGTCGACCATCATCATTTCAGGATCACCCGGACCGTCTTTATCCTGGCGTAGCGCGTCGGGACTCAGCGGATTCATTCCAAAGGCATATTCCAACAAGTTTGATCGACCGTCTTTCTCAGGATCCGCATCGGGCCCCGCCAGACTTTCATCCATCACGCTTTCGGCTGCAAATTGAGCCGCCCGCCATTCCGCGATCGAACCTACCGCGAAATAGACAGACACCGCATCGCCATCAGGAGTGGGATTCGTCGCTCCCGGGCCTAGATTCGCACGGGCATTCAGCTCGATCCGATAGACGCCCTTGGCTGAAAAAGTCCAGTTCAAGTGGCTATGACCGGGAGCGGCGAGGTAAAACGCATCGTCTGCCGTGATGCCATCCGAAGTTGCCGTCCACACAAGGGGGGCACCGCCTTGGAACTGGAACATCGAGAAATCCCCGGGCCCTTCCACGGAGACCAGACCGAGGCGAACCCAGCGCTGGGCTACGCCCACAACCCTTGGGTCCTGTTCCACATAACTCGCAAAAACATCGCTCTGATTGCTCTCAAAGCCCGGCCACGTGGAAGAGTTGTCCGACTGAGGGAGAATCCAGACCGCCTCCCCCGCATCCATTCCAAGGAAATCCCACTGTGCTCCAGCGGGCCGCACGAACTTCTCGCCCTCCGGAGAAGCCAAATCCCTGACAGGCAGGAAAACCTCGCGAGGCTCGAGATCACCTCCGTCGGTTCCAATCTTCCACGACCACGAGTCATCGAGGAAGGACGGCTTGATATCGATGTGCTCGGCGAGCCGCTCCAAAGCGGAAGCTGTTAGAGCGTTGCAGGAGAGCAGGCCGAAGCTTAGTAGAGCGGTTCTCATTCCTTGTAGCCCGGAGGTTTCGCGAAGTTCGTGCCGGACTCCACTTCCCGTTTCAGCTCCTCCTGATTCCACGCGACGACCCGGCCATCCGCGTAGAGATAGTTCGACCTTTTTCCACCGTGGCGATCAGGCGCGATGTCCCTCGTCACCGCCGCCCAGGAGGTCCAACGCTCCGAGTGCGTGTGGTCATTTCCCGGACCGGCTGGCGTATGATCAGCACAGCAGAAGGCGAGGAGGGTCCCCGAAGGATCTCTGAGGGCACTCGGCCGATTCATTCGGGTTCCCATCGGGTTTCCGAAAGGATCCGTCTTGGGAACGAACACGAAGCTGTTGAGGACATAGCTCGTTCCATGCTCCTTCAACCGCTCCTCTGCCTTCGGGTCTGCCGGACAAACGCGGAGCTTGTTGAAGTCCCCGAGATATCCCTCAAGCTCATAAATCCAAGACCGATCGAGCCGCTCCGTGTGTCCCGTCGAGGGATATTCGCCGTTGTCATCCGCATAGGCCTGCAGGGCGATGCCGATCTGTCGCATGTTGTTGGCACAAACCGTCTGGTTTGCCCGCGATTTCACCGTCTTGGTGGCCGCAAATACCAGCGAGCCTAGGACGGTGATCATCACCACCACAACCATCAGCTCCACCAGCGTGAAGCCCCTCAAATGCCTTGATCTACTTGTTTTCATCGGGTGAACGCGGGCCAAATAACGCTTATTTATAGCTTTTGCAATATTTTTGCATTTGTTTGTTTGTTGCCTAGCTGGATGAGCCTCCCCAGCACTTTAGCCATCTTAACGTTATACGCTTCCGACTTTTTACCCTCCTTCTCCCGAACTTGGCATGGGGAGAGGCTCACTTGCCCACTGAGGAATGCGATCACTCGGAAGCCAGCCATCAACACGCCCACCCTGCCGAAACCAGCGGTAGCGCGCACCATCCCCACCTCGATCTCGGGGCGGAGGACGACGCCATTTGGCTCCAGTTCGTCCTCAATGTCGGTGCCTCCGAACACCGCCACAGCCATCGACGTTTCAGCATTGGAAACACCGGCGACTCACTCTAGCCTTCCGCCCGTGATCCACCCCACCGCCATCGTTTCCCCGAAAGCCAAGCTCGGCCCGAACGTCCAGATCGGCCCCTACTCCGTCGTCGGCGACGGCGTGGATCTTGGCGAAGGATGCATCCTCCACTCTCACGTCGTCATCGAGGGGCCATCGACATTCGGCCGCGAAAACGAGTTCTTCCCCTTTGCCGCCGTCGGAGGAAGAACCCAGGACCTCAAATACATCGGTGAGCCCACCTACCTCGAAGTTGGCGATCGAAACAAGTTCCGCGAGAACTGCACCATCCACCGGGGCACCCACGACCACACCCCCACCCGCATCGGCAGCGACAATCTTTTCCTCTGCTACACCCACGTCGCCCACGACTGCCAGGTCGGCAGTCACGTCATTCTTTCTAACAATGCCACCCTCGCCGGCCACGTCACCGTCGAGGACTACGCTATCATCTCCGGCCTCTCCGCCGTCCACCAGTTTGCCCGCATTGGCTGCCACTCGATGGTCGGTGGCATGGCCCGCATCTCTCAGGACGTTGCCCCCTACACCATCGCCGAAGGCCACGATCCCAAGACCCGCGGGCTGAACCAGATTGGACTCCAGCGCCGTGGCTTCACCGAAGAAGACATCCGCGCCCTCAAGGCCGCCTACAAAAAGCTATTCCTCAAAAAGGACGCCAATCTCTCGGTTTCACTCTCCTCTCTCAAGGCCGACACGCCTTCTAACAACCCTCACGTCAAACACCTCATCGCCTTCATCGAGTCCTCCCAACGCGGAGTCACGAGATAAGGCCTGAGCCCTCAGGTGGGGAAATCCACCACAGCACGGCCACGCTGATCTTCATCAAGCTTGCCACAAACCAAGCGGCAAAGTGAAAACACCAGCTCGTCCTTTACCGAGTAGTAGACCTTGACCCCTTCCTTGCGCCGCGACAGCAAACCCGCGTCAAACATCGTCTTCAAATGCTTCGACACACTCGCCTGACTCATCCCGGTCAAATTCACCAACTCACCCACCATGAGTTCACCATCCTTCAATTGCTGGAGCAAGGCCAGCCGACCCGCATCGCTCAGAGCACGGAAGGTCTCGGCGACCAGCACGAGAGCCTCGCCTGAGAGCGTCGCCTTTTGCGTAGGATTCTTTGCCTTTGAACTCATTTATTCCTAAGCCGGAATATAGCCAACCACGACAAGGCTCAGAGGTCAAATGCTTCTATTCCGCTACCGACTATCTCTTGCGCGGCTGCGGTTCCCGCCCAGTTTTGTCCATGCTCGATTCCCCATCGCAGGCCGCCTACCTTGGCTCACTCGTCGCCGATGCTCTCGCCATGCCGGTTCACTGGTATTACGATCGTTCCGCCCTAGCGCGCGACTATGGACAAGTCACCCACTACCTCGCCCCAAAGAACCCCCACCCCGGGTCGATCCTCTGGCGCTCGCACTACCAAGCCCTGAATGAAAAAGGCGAGATCCTGCACGAGCAGGCCCAGTTCTGGGGTCAACGCGATGTGCACTACCATCAGTTCCTCCGCGCGGGTGAAAACACCTTAAATTTCCAGCTCGCCACCGAACTCGTCCGCTTTTCCCAAGCCATCGGTGGCTACAATCCCGATCAATGGCTCACCCATTATGCCGAGCTCATGCTCACCCCCGGCTGGCATCGCGATACTTACTTAGAAGAATACCATCGCGGCTTCTTTACCAACTACTCGAAGGGTAAAGCACTCCGCAAATGCTCAATCCGCGACGAACACATCGGCGGCCTCGCTCAGGTGCCCGCGCTGTGCTTCCTCCTCAAAGACCTCGATCTCCCCGAACTCCGCCAGCGCGTCAAAGAACACGTCGGCCTCACCCACTCCCACGCCAATGTCCTCCGCGCCGCCGACACCCTCGCCCGCCTGCTCTACCACATCGCCAAAGGCATCCCGCTGCGCGAAGCCATCCAGCGCGAAGCCGGCGACTGGATCTCCGGCACCAAGGCGGAAAAATGGAGCGTCCAGCCAGACACCACCATCATCGGCCAACGCTACAGCCCCGCCTGCTACATCGCCGAGTCGATGCCCGCCTCGCTCTACCTCGCTTGGAAATATCACGATGACTTCGAAGCCGGCATCAGCGCCAACGCCATGGTCGGCGGCGACAACTGCCACCGCGGAGCCGTCGTCGGCTCGCTGCTCGCCGCCGAAAATGGGATCGATCAAACATGGATCGAAGGCCTCAGCTCCCAAGCCCAGCCCGCCACATGATCCCGACGCGCGACGCCGCCATCGAGCGACTCCACCACTTTCTTCCTCGAGCCGGAGCGAAGTACGCCAGTCATCGTAATTTCGACCATGGCCCCTCCGACCGATCAAACATCTCGATGCTTTCACCTTATCTGAGGCATCGACTGATCACCGAGGAGGAAGTCACCAAAGCCGTCCTCGAAGAACACAGCGCCCGTAATGCGGAAAAGTTCCTCCAAGAAGTCGCCTGGCGGACCTACTGGAAAGGCTGGCTCGAAATGAGGCCCGCCGTCTGGGCCGATTACCAAAGCGACCTCCTCTCACTTCCACGAGACCGCGCCTACCAGCAGGCCATCGAAGGCCGCAGCGGCATCGATTGCTTCGACGCCTGGACCCGCGAACTCATCACGGAAGGCTACCTCCACAACCACACCCGCATGTGGTTTGCCTCCATCTGGATCTTCACCCTTCGGCTCCCATGGCAACTCGGCGCGGACTTTTTCATGCAGCATCTCATGGATGCCGACCCTGCCTCTAACACCCTCTCGTGGCGCTGGGTCGCCGGACTTCACACTCCAGGAAAGCACTACCTCGCCCGCGCTTGGAACATCGAAAAATTCACCCTGGGCCGCTTCAATCCCACCGGGCAACTCAACGAATCCGCTGCCGCTCTCCCGCTCGACCGCAGCTACGAACGAGAGACTCTAACCATCGCCGAAAACCCCCGATTATCCGGACGAGTTGGCCTTCTGATCTCCCCCGACGATCTTTCGCCCGCCCCTGCCGAACTCGGACTGATCGCCTCCACCGCCATCCTCAAACCCGACGATCCAACACCATTCCTCAAAGGCGCGATCCTCGACACCCAGCAGCGGCTCGGTGCCGAACTCCTTGAAGGAAATCACTCCGCCGCCCTCGCCAACTGGATCGCTCGTGAAAAGATCGACCACATCGTTTGCGCCCGCCCCACCATCGGCCCTTGGCGCGATCTCGCTGAGAACCTCGGGCACCCCATTCAATACTTCGTCAGCTCCTGGGATCGCACCCTTTGGCCAAAAGCGACTGCGGGGTTCTTCAAATTGAAGAAGTCCCTACCCGACCTCCATCGCTCCCTCTGCGAGAAAACCCAGCCGGAACTATTCTGAAGATGAATAATTTTCGGACTTTTTCTTGGACACTCAGAGCTTTTATTCTTTATTCGGAATATATTCATTCATGACCTCAACCAAACATCCATCCGTCCCACCTAAATTCGCCTTCGAACAAAGCCGCGATGGCGAAAAAGTGATCCTCGACGTCCGCACGGGCGTTGAATTCTCCGAAAAGCATCTCGTCAACTCAAAGCACCTCCCGCTCGATCAGCTGAAGGACTGCTGGAGTCAACTCGATCCATCGAAGCACCATTATCTTCTCTGCCTGAGTGGCAAGCGGGCGACGAAAGCCGCTGAAATCCTCGCCGAAAATGGTTTCGAAAATCTCTCGATCATCGATGGAGGCATCGATGCCTGGGAACGCTCCGGCCTTCCCGTCGAGCGACCGGAACGCAAGGTCCTGCCACTGATTCGTCAGGTGCAACTCGCGATCGGCTCGCTTGCTCTAACAGGCTCCCTGTTGGCGCTCTTCGTCAGCCCGCTCTTCGCCATCCTTCCTGCCATCCTCGGTGCCGGTCTTACGCTCGCGGGCTCGACCGGTTGGTGTGGCCTCGCCCTGCTCCTTTCGAAAATGCCTTGGAATCAAAGCTCTACTTTTTTCGGAGCAAGCTGTAGCACCGAACCCCTGAATTCATGAACCCATCCCCTGAACCCATGCGCCTGCTGATCGTCGGCGGCGTCGCCGGAGGAGCCTCGGCCGCCGCGCGCGCTCGACGCCTCTCGGAGTCCGCCCAGATCACCGTGATCGAACGCGGACCCGATGTGTCCTTTGCCAACTGTGGCCTGCCGTACTTCATCGGCGGCGACATCACCGAGCGCGCCGACCTCGCGCTGCAAACACCCAGCTCACTTTCGAAACTCCTCAACCTCGAAGTCCTGACCAACACCGAGGCCATCTCGATCAACCGCAGTGACAAGACTCTCCTCACCAAAAATCTGATCAGCGGAGAAACCACCACGCGCGCTTACGACAAGCTCGTTCTCGCTCCCGGCGCGTCCCCCATGCAGCCGAATCTCCCCGGACTCGATCTTCCGCTCGTCCACACCCTGCGCACGCTGCAGGACATGGATCGCATCGATCAGGACCTCGACAACTGCCAATCCGCACTCGTCGTCGGTGGCGGATTCATCGGCCTCGAAATGGCGGAGCAACTCCACCATCGCGGCATCAAGGTCAGCCTCGTCGAATTCTTCCCCCAAGTCCTACCGCCACTCGATGCCGAGTTCGCCAAAGACCTCGCCACGGCCCTCAGGGAAAAGGACATCGATCTTCACCTGGGTGAAAGCCTCGTCTCGCTCGAAGCCGACGGCCCATCGATGAAAGCCCACCTGAAAAGCGGCACTCAACTCGATGCAGACCTCGTCATTCTTTCCGTCGGTGTAAGACCCGAAAGTAAACTCGCCCGCGATGCTGAGCTTCAACTCGGTGAGCGCGGCCACATCCACGTCAACGAGTTCCAACAGACCAGCGACCCCGATATTTACGCCGCAGGCGACGCCGTCGAGACTCTCGACTCCATCCTCGGCGGACATCGCCCGCTGCCCCTCGGAGGCCCCGCCAATCGTCAGGGCCGCACCGTTGCCGACCATATCTTCCGCGGAGACAAGGCCCTTCCCTACCCCGGCTCCATCGGCACCGCGATTGTTAGAGTCTTCGATCAAGTCGCCGCTGTCACCGGGGCGGGCGAAGCGGAACTCAAGAGGCGCGGCGTTGCCTATCAGGCCGTCACCATCAATGCCTCGTCCCACGCCGACTACTATCCCGGCTCAGAGACCATCAAACTGAAGCTGCTCTGGTCGCCGGAAGACAGCCGCCTGTTAGGCGCTCAGGCAATCGGTCGCGATGGCGTCGACAAACGCATCGACGTGCTCGCCACCGCCCTGCGCGGTCGCATGACCATCGATGACCTTTGCCACCTTGAGCTCTGCTACGCCCCGCCATTCGGAGGTGCCAAAGACCCCGTAAACCTCGCCGGTTTCGCCGCCTGCAACCTGCGCGACGGTTTCCTCAGACCGAGTTACGCCATCCCTGAGTCACCGGCTCAGATCATCGACGTGCGGCCCACCGCCAAGTTCCAATCACAACCGGTCCCCGGCGCGAAAAACATCCCGCTTCCCGAACTCCGGTCGCGCCTCAATGAGATTGATCAGGACCAGCCGGTTTTCACCATCTGCCAAATGGGCAAAACCTCCTACTTCGCCGCACGCATCCTCCAACAGAACGGCTTCGACGCGCACTCAATCATCGGCGGCGTGAACGTGAATCTGTGATCCAGAAAATGGTCTTCAGACCTTTCTCGGTTCAAACCCGGAGATCGTCTGAAGCTTTTCCCAGAGCTCCCGCTCTTCGCTGGTGATCGCACTCGGGACCGCCACCGAGATCTCCACGTAGAGGTCTCCCGGCGAGCTCTTTTTCGGCAATCCATAACCTCGCAGACGGAGTTGATCGTCGCACCCCGTGCCAGCCGGGATCTTCACCTGCGCCGACTTTCCGCCAGGTAGGTGAATGGAAATCGTTGCCCCTAGCACCGCCTCCCAGGGAGCCAAAACGAGGTCGCAATAGAGATCGTGCCCCTTCACTCGAAAATCCGGATCCGCCGCCAGACGAATCCTCAGGAAAAGGTCACCCGCCTGCCCACCCCCTGAGCCCGAACCACCGTGCCCGGGAACGCGAAGACGCTGACCTTCGCCGACGCCGGCAGGGATTCTCACCTCCACTTCGCGCACCTTGCTCTGACCCGTGCGCGGATCCGGATGACGCAGTGAAATCGTCCGTTGCGATCCTTCCATCGCCTCCGTGAGCGTGACCATGATGTCGCCTTCGATATCCCGACCCCGACGTGGGCCATAGGCACTTGCTCCCCCTCCGAATTCATTTCCAAATCCTCCACCGGATGGCCGCTGACCTTGGGCCCCGAAAAAGCGCTCGAAGAAGTCGCTGAAGCCCGTCCCGCCAAACTCGTAATCCCCACCGCCGCCAGCCCAGCTGCCGCCACCACCATAACCCGCGCCGCCCTGACGATTCCATCCGGCCCCCATCGCATCGTAGCGCTTCCTCTTTTCCGCATCACCAAGCACTTCATAGGCCTCGTTGATCTCCTTGAACTTCGCCTCCGAGCCCGCCTTGTCCTTCGACACATCCGGATGGTGAATCCGCGCCAGCTTGCGGAAAGCCTTCTTGATCTCCGCCTCGGTCGCACTTTTGTCGACACCGAGCACCTTGTAGTAATCCTTATATTCCATCGTCTAACCCTCCGAAGGGGAGGTGCTTGAGCAAGCCACAGTCCCAAGCCTTTGTCGAATCTCAGAATCGCGCTCAATTCACCAAGTATCCCAAAAACTGGGGACTCAGCAAAACCGACCGGAACATCGACCACCGCCGCGTGCCAAACCTCATGACCTACTTCAAGCGTCGCGGCTTCTCGAAACCCGTCACCAACAAAGCCGCCGACTACCTCCCCGGCGACCTCGTCACCTGCACCGTCCCGCCCCATCTCCCGCACATCATGATGCTGCCGGATTACGGCGTTGGAATTGGGCGCTAGGAGTCGTGGTTTGCTTGGAGTGATCATGCCATTGGCTCCACAATTCCAGCCGATGAGTGATGCGACAGCAGAGAAACTCCCTCTATCACTGACGACCCTACAGGCCTCTTCACACCGAACTCGGGTGGATACGGTCGTGGCTTTGGCGCTTTGACAGATGAGACAGAGGGCAGCAAAAGCTTGTCGAATCCAGTCAAACGAATTGTTACGAAGAACTCAAAATTCGTAGGGATTCAACTGAGGAATTCGCGAAGAATTCAAGAGACAGAAAACTGGATCGAGCTCTCCAAGACCTTGACTCACGAGGGGAGAGAAGGACCGGCGACAGGCACAAGGATCGAGCCCGAAGAATTCATGGCTAGCGAATGGAAAATTGATGGCACGGTGATCCGCTTCGAAGAGATCGGAAGTGTCGAGGTGGCAACTGGCGGCTCTGTCAGGATCGCAGGAATCGGAACCCTCAGGATTTGGCCAGCATCCGACAACTTCTATTCGTCAACGATACTCCACCGATTGATGCTTCGGGGTGGCAATCGAGTGGCTTCTGATTGGGCAGGCTATGGATCTCCTCCAGGATTTGAAAAGATAGCGATCCGGGCGGTGGTTCTGGTCGATCAACTCACGGGCCGCGCCATGCTGGCACAAAGCGGCGGACGGAATACAAATACCGGACTAGCATCGTCTTGGATCGGCGGCGGCGTGCACATTCAAACATCTGGAGACGAGGACTGGACGGCCGAAGAGATCCGGAGATCACGTGCGTACTTCTTCACGGCGCGCCCGGTCGCGCGTGTGGAAGCGGTGCTGCCACCCCCGGGAGAGTAGCCCTCCGATTCACCCACCACCTGGGAAAAACTCGCTGTTCTCCTGATCGCTCACCGTTCACGGTTGTGGGAACGAATAGCACCGCGGGCCGTGGACTGCGCGCAGCCTGCTGCCGCTGTCTCCGACGCAGCCTGCTGCGAGGAACGAGCCACCGTTAGAAGTTCATCATAGAAAAAAGCCACCCCTACCCCGGCAGCAGGGCTGCCACCACCCACAGCGGCAGCAGGCTGCGCGCAGTCCACGGACAAACACCTAACCCATGTTCATCGGCACTCACGCACTTCTTCCCGTCTGTCTCGCTCTAACAAGCGATGACCTGCGACTCTCCACCCGACGTGAGGAAAGCTTTCCTGAATGGTCGATTCCGCTGATCGCTTTCTTCGGAGCCCTTCCTGACATCTGCTCGTCGCACCTTTCGCTCGAGGCGCGTTACAGCAGTTGGTCGCACACCCTCGCCTTCCTCGGCGCGCTGATTCCCTTCTGCTTCTGGGCGGCGACTTATTTTCCAAAAGGAACGCGTCTAAGCGTCGCCGCCTCATGCTGGTTTGCCTCCGCCCTCCATCTCGCCGCGGATGCCCTGGCTGGTGGCATTCCATGGCTGATGCCCTGGGTCATGCCGGAGGTTACGCCGAATCAACGCATCGGCATCCTCGGCGACTTCTACATCCACCCGGACTACTGGATTTTCAGCGACGCCTTTTTCGTGCTGCTCACGTGGATTCTGCTCGGTATTCGCGCGGAGTTGCGGAAGCGGATTTGAGAAAACAAAAAAAGCCGATCCCCTCGCGGAGATCGGCTTGTGAAAGTAAGACCTTCGATCAGGCAAGCGCCGCAAGCTTCTGCTTGAGCATGTCCTTGGAGACGTTGGCGCCGACGATCTGATCTTTCACTTCGCCGCCCTTGAAGAAGAGCAGAAGCGTTATGCTTTTCGCGCCGGCCTTCACCGAGAGTTCGCGGGCTTCGTCGACGTTGACTTTACCGACCTTGGCGGTGCCTTCGACCTCGCTAGCGAGCTGGTCGATCACCGGGCCGATCATTTTGCAAGGACCGCACCATTCCGCCCAGAAGTCCACAAGGACGGGGACGTCGGAATCGATCACTTCGCTTTGAAAATTACTGTCGTTGAGTGCTAGAGCCATGAGCAGACGATGCCGAGCCTCCGCCGATTGTCAAGGCACCCGCCCCGCAATTCCCCGTAGGGCGATCAAACCAGGGATAGAATCGGACCAGGATGGATAGGATAAAGAGGATGAAGGTCTCGAAATCCAATTCCGCTGAGGCTCATCATGATGATGCCGGCCAATTCCCGCCAAAAATTGAGGGCATTGAATCGAAAATCCGACCCATCCAATCCATCTTGGTCCGGAAAAACCCGCTGGGAACCCAATTTCCTCCTCGCTTGATCTCCTTGGTAATTCACCGAACTCCTTCCCGCCCACAAAAAAACCGCCCGACCCGGATCATCGGGTGGGCGGTTTGAAATGAGGGCCTTTGGACTCTTACTCCTCTTCAGCAGGAGCTTCTTCTTCGGTGCCAGCGTCCTCGTCAGCTGCCGGAGCAGAAACAGAGGCGGAAGTTTCAGTCGGCATGCCGGTGTCGATGCCAGCGGTTTGGAAACCGAGGAATGCGACGAGCGCAGCGAGAAGGAGGGTAATGATTGGGAATGCCATGATCTTGGAATGTCAGGAAAGGAATTAGAAGAGTTGCGACCACTCGCCCTTGGCGGAGTTGTCATCAGCATTGATCCAGATGCTCGCGGTGGAGACCTGAAGGAACAGCACGGCGGCAGCACCCAGCAGTCCAAGAACGGAAAGGGCGATCACTACAGGATTGGATCCAGTGCTCTCTTCTTCATCCGCTTGCTGCATGGTGGCAGCCTGAGTTGAAATACCACCGGTGCCCATGGGCTGAGTCGGCGGCTGAAGCTGAACGGTTGCCTTCGGCAAAGCGACGGATGGAGCACCAACGCCAGGAGCACCAGGTGCGGCCGCGGTCCTGAGTGCGACCGTTGGGGCACCGGCGGCAGGAGCTGTGTTGAGCCTGATCGTCGGAGCTGGAGCGGGAGCACCGCCTGCGGACGGAGCGCCTGCGGTGCGGAGAGGAATGGTCGGCGCGGGAGCTGGAGCACTGGGTGCACTTGGCGGCTGGGTCGCGACGGTCGGCGGCTTAGGAGCTGACATCGTTGGTTTTGGCGCAGCTGGAGCTGGCGGAGCACCCGTCGGCGAAGCCGCTGGAGCATCTGCTGCTTTAAGAGTCACGCGGACCGTTTCTTTCTTCAGTGGCACACTGGAGGTCTGCTTCGAGGGCTTGTTGTCGTTATCGCTCATTCGGGTCCTTGGTGGAAGTTTTTCGCTAAGGAGGAAAAAACACCTGCGGCCATCCCGTGTCAAACCCCCATCGCGCGGCTGACGCAGGCATTTTTCAAAATTTCGCTCCTCCGGGTTGTGGAAATCCTCAATTCGCCCATGGTTCTCATGAAGAAAGTCGCCATTTTCTCCTGTATTCCCATCGAATTTCCTCACCCCATCCATGATTCCACGTCGTCAATTCCTCGGCACTGCCAGCCTCGCCTTTCTCGCCCTCCAGCGCTACGCCATCGCCGCCCCATCGACCCGGGTGATCCAGCCTTACGGCCCGCTTATGCCCGATCCAAAGCGCATCCTCGACCTCCCTAAAGGATTCATCTACAAGGTGATATCAAAGGCCGGCAACACGATGACCGATGGTTTCAAGGTCCCGGGCAAACCCGACGGCATGGCCGCCTTTCCGGGTCCCGATGGAAAAGTCGTGCTCGTCCGCAATCATGAGCTTCCGCTCGCCGCCACCGCCCTCGGCCCTTTTGAAAACAACCTCGCATACCCCAGCGAGCTCGATCCCGCCCTCAGCCACGATCCCGGCGAAGGCGGCAGCGAGCCCTATTTCGGCGGCACCACCAATCTCGTTTTTGACCCAACCACCGGCGAGACCGTCACCGAATTCCTCTCGCTCACCGGGAGCGACCGGAATTGCGCCGGCGGGCCGATGCCGTGGGGCACCTGGATCACCTGCGAAGAACCCGAAGCCATGACCCACGGACGCGGACGCAACCACGGCTGGTGCTTCGAGGTGAAAGCCACCGCCACCCCCGGCCTGCAAAAAGCCGTCGCCCTCAAAGCCCTCGGCCGCTTCCGCCACGAAGCCGTCGCCCTCGATCCCGCAACCGGCATCCTTTACCTCACCGAAGACCGCAACGACGGCCTGCTCTACCGCTTCATCCCCGAGAAAAAGAACGATTTCACCAGCGGCAAGCTCCAGGCCCTCGCGATCGTCGATAAACCCAAGGCCGACCTCCGGAACTACGATCCCCGCACCAAGTGGCCGGTTGAAGGAGCAGAAATCAAAGCCACCTGGATCGACCTCGAAGACACCCACGCCCCCAAAGACGACCTCCGCGACCGCGGCCACCAAGCCGGTGCCGCACGATTCGCCCGCGGCGAAGGCATCCACTTCACCCCCGACGGCATTTTCATCTGCTGCACCGACGGTGGGCCATCACGCCGCGGCCAGCTTTTCTGCCTCCAGCCATCCGGCTCCGCCGAGAAGCACGACACCCTTTCGCTCTTCCTGCAGTCCGAGAAGGACGATCTCCTTACGAATGGCGACAACCTCTGCCCTGCACCCTGGGGCGGCCTCGTCATCTGCGAAGACCTCATCGACGACTCCTTCGCCGAACATTCCCACGTCCAATGCGTCACCCCGGAAGGCAAAATCCACACCCTCGCCCGTAACGCCAAAGACAAATCCGAGTTCGCCGGTTGCTGCTTCTCGCCTGACGGCAAATGGCTCTTCGTCAACCTCCAAGGCCACGGTCTAACACTCGCCATCACCGGCCCCTGGACCTCGTAAAACGAGCTTCGCCAGTTTGGAGTTTAAAGTTTGGAGCTTTGAGTTTCCACTCGGCGCATGACTTCGCGAGTCACAGACCTCCACATTGCCAAAAACATTCCCCTGCCCGCTCCGGCGCTGCTGCAGGCGGAAATTCCGCGTAGCGAGGCCCAGGCGGAATTCGTCGCGCGCTCGCGGGAAACCATCGCCTCCATCCTCTTCGGCTCCGACCCACGATTACTCGTCATCGTCGGCCCCTGCTCCATTCATGACACCGAAGCCGGCCTCGAATACGCCCGCCGCCTCGCCGCCCTCGCCGAGCGTCTGAAGGACAAGCTCTACATCGTCATGCGGGTCTATTTTGAAAAACCCCGCACCACCGTCGGCTGGAAAGGCCTCATCATGGACCCCAATCTCGACGGCTCCGACAACATCCCCGAAGGCCTCCGCCGCGCCCGCACATTCCTGAGGGAAGTCATCGACCTCGGCCTGCCGACTGCCACCGAGCTGCTCGATCCCATCACTCCACAGTTCATCGCTGATCTCATCTCATGGTCCGCAATTGGTGCACGCACCACGGAAAGCCAGACCCACCGCCAAATGGCCTCCGGCCTTTCCATGCCCCTCGGTTTCAAGAACACCACTTCCGGCGACCTCACCGCCGCCATCAACGCCGTCAAAGCCGCATCACGCCCGCAGACTTTTCTCGGCGTCTCCGATCAAGGCGTCGCCTCCGCCGTCACGACCACCGGCAACCCGCACTGCCACATCATCCTGCGTGGCGGCGAAGACGGACCGAACTACGACGAATCTAGTATTTCCGCCGCCCGCCAAATCCTCAAAGCCGCCAATCTCGACCCCGTCATGGTCGTCGATGCCTCCCACGCCAACTGCGGCAAGGACCACACCAAAATGGCCGAGGTCTTTCGCGAGATCGTCCGCCAGCGCGCTACTGGGGACACTTCCATCATCGGCACCATGCTCGAGAGCAACCTCGTCGCCGGCAGCCAATCATTCCCTCAGCCGCTCGACCAACTCGTCCGTGGCCAATCGATCACCGACAAGTGCATCGACTGGGACACCACCGACAAGATCCTCCACGAAGCCGCCGAGCGTCTCGAACCCTCCCGACTAACTTGAATTGTTCCTCTACTTTCCACACCCCAGCGCAGCACGGGTCCTGGTGCTTGAAAGGAAAATTTACCCGGATATCAATGAGTTGCATTCCACGAGCTGCCCACCGACTAACACCTAGCCAACCGTCCAAATGCACCATGCAAGGACCGGACCCTAGACCTCGATAATGCTGGGGCCGACGGCATGGAGGGGCCCTTTTGGAAGCCCCCATGACGGGGGTGAGCCCTCCACATTACGTCGCGCACGTCAAAGGAACCCGATGGCCAGCAGCACCAGTGACAGCACGCCAGTAGTGTGATTTCCCGGCGCAGAGCCGGATCAGTAACTACTAGAGACGACGTTTTCAGCGAGACGGATTGCAAGATTCTTTTCCTGACCCTTTTTTGCTTTTTCCTGACCTTTTTTGCTAGATCGTTCAGGGCGCAGCCTGAACCACGAGCACGTCATCGATATACCAGCCCAAGTAGTCGTGGGACGCACCGCCCGTGCCTTCCAAGCGCCACTCGATGCGGACATTCTGGCCGACGCCGGGCGCGAGATTGATCGGGCCGACACTGTTCCACGAGGCGGCCGCGAGATCTGCGTCCGCCGAAACATGGATCTGGGCGATCACCTCGTCGGTGTTGGCGTTAATCAGGTTCACGACCGCTGAGTCGGTGGCGAGGGCGCTGGCGGGCAGGTCAAGCGCCTCGGCGAAGGTCAGAACGGCTCCGTCCACTCCGGTCAGGTCAATGATCGGCGAACGAAGGATGGTGTGGGTCGGGTTGGCGTAAATCCCCTTTTCGACGTCGGTGGACGGATCGCCTGCCGAGGAGAACGTGCCGAGGTTGGTTCCCCAAGCGTTGACCGAGCCGTCGTTGCCGGAATCCACCGTGCCCCCGAGCCCGTTAGAATCGGGCGCGCCGTATTCCCAAGCGCTGCCCTCGACGGTCGTCACGGTGAAGTTGCCGTCATTTCCTTCAAAGTCCGCAGAGAGGAGCGGCGGCGGGTTGAATTCCTCAACGGCGTAAAAGCGCCTGCTGTCTACCGGCGTGACGTTGAACTGGTTCATGGGTGCCGTGCCCGCGATGTCGCCCTCGACCAATTCCCAAGTTCCGATCTCTCCGGCGAGGGCGGTACTGGTGCGGATGTTGTAGAGTTTGCCCTCCTGGCTTTCCCATTCGAGGATGAAACCGGAGGCTGGCGCGGTGGCCGCAGTGATGGTCAGCGGGAAGCCGGGCTGGGGGAGCTGGGTGAGGCTCATGGCATTCAAGGTAGCGCCAGCTTGATTGGTGGTGTCGGGATTGGCATCGGCAAAGGTAAAGGCCATCACGCCCGAGTTATCTGATGTCACCGTTAAGTTCAAAACCGTGCCATCATTCAGAAGCGCTCCTCCAGTATCACCAGTGCCAATGGTCCTCGTAATCTGCCCGTCTGAACCGTTCGATGCACGCCCGCCGATCAGCGACAAATCGTAAGGTGTGTTCGCTTCCAGGCCGGTGAAGGTCACGGTTGCTGCAGCGGGTGTATAGGCTGAGTATATGCCATCGATAATCGCGAAATTTCCGACCGGGTTGCCGGGTGTCGGGCCGTCAAAATTGAACGGTGCCGGGCCGGGATTGCCGTTGATGCCAGGTCCCCCAAACCCTTGGCCAAAGTTGCCACTGAAGACGATGCCAATGTTGATGGTTGTGACCGCACCAGTGGAGGAGATCAGATGGTTCGCGGTCGAGTTGGCCGCAGTGCCAGCAACAGGCGGACCAATGGACGTCCAACGATTGCCGTTGCTATCCGCAACACCTGGTTCGGGACTGGCAATCGAGAAATCAATCAGGACCGGAGCTGCGTGAGCACCGGCCAACGTGGCGAGCAACGCGCCCGACCGGATTACCGCGCTGAAACATGATCTGGGACTTGTCGTCGTAATGTTCATAATTGGGGATGATGGGGTCTTCGAGAATTTTCATTGATGGCCCACCGCCCACGAAGGGAATGCCCCTTCCCCCTCATCAGCAGCACTTGTGGACGGGGTGAAGGTGGGCTCCGCAGGCTAAGCAGACAAACCGAGTTGCCTGACCTTGAAAGGAAGGTCGGGCGGCAAGGCATTCAGGCACGGCGCCGCACGACAAGCAGCAGTCCGCTCAGACTCAGCAGCGCGAACATGCCGGGCTCCGGAACTTGGGTGAGGCTCATCGCATTTAAGGTAGCGCCATTTGGGTTGGCGACGTTGGGATCGGCATCGGCAAAGGTGAAGGCGATCACGCCCGAGTTATCGGAGGTCACCGTAAAGTTCAAAACCGTGCCATCATTCAGAAGCGCTCCTCCCGTGCCACCAGTGCCAGTGGTCCTCGTAATCACCCCGTCTGAACCGCTCGTTGCACGCCCGCCGATCAGCGACAAATCGTAAGGCGTGTTCGTTGCCAGGCCGGTGAAGGTCACGGTTGCTGCAGCGGATGAGTAGGCTGAGTACATGCCATCGATGATCGCGAAATTTTTGCGCGGGTCGCCGGGTGTCGGGCCATCAAAATTGAACGGAGCCGGACCGGGATTGCCGTCGATGCCAGGTCCCCCAAACCCTTGGCCAAAGTTGCCACTGAAGACGATGCCAATGCTAATTGTTGTGGCCGCGCCAGTGGAGGAGATCAGATTGTTCGTGGTCGAGTTGGCTACGGTGCCAGCACCTGAACCAATGGACGTCCAGCGGTTGCCGTTGCTATCCGCAACACCCGGTTCGGCAGTGAGATTCGAGAAATCAATCAGGACGGTTGCTGCGTGAGCGCCGGCTACGGAAGCGAGCAGCAAAGCTGCGCGGATGGACAAAGTGAGTATCGATGGGGAGTTTTCCATATTGGAGAGTCGAACTGTCTGGATGGATTCGCTTTTTCGTATCTGAAGTCAAGAGGATTCTGGCTCCATGCAGACCTGGTGTCGCCTCACCAATGAGGACACCACGGCTCCCCTCATGGGCATGAGCGAACCAAGCACTGAATGACGATCCGGATCGCGAGCGCTTGCTTGTCCTCCACTGCAGCACTGCTGGTCCACGACACGGAGGGAGATGAACTGAGGCTCGGATCGATGGCGGCGGTGGCACCGCCGGCGAGCGGTGGATTGGCTTCAAAGTCTCCGTTTTTCGGGTCAAGGACGGGCGCCCCCCCCCCAGCACGGCGGCCGATTGCGCGGCGTGGTCCGCGAGGCCGGCACCATTGAACCTCGAAAGGAAAATAAAACTCGAATGGACGCCAATGGACGCGAACTCTGAATCGCTTATGAAAGCCGAATCAACACCTCGTTAGTTGAGTGGCAGAGGAATGGGAACTACCTCTAAATCCGTGTATTCCGTAGTTCTCATTGCGGTTTTTAGGTTGAAATGGACGCCGCCACTCAATCAGGATCGCGTAATCGGTGGCGGGAGTCAGGTCTGCGGTTGGATCGATGACGAGAGTCGATCCCGGCACCGAGATCCGCGAATCGCTTAGCGGACTAACGGTCTCGGAGTCGATGCCGAGATTCCCGATGGTGATGTCTCCGCTACCCCTCTTCACGACTTCATCGAAGGTGACGGAAAGGTCCTCGGCAGGGCTGACCGACGGGGCGTCGTCGGGAGGGGGGCAAGGAGCGGATGTGTGGGGCGGTGTTGTCGGGGCCAGTGGAGCTGGGCGCGCCAAAGACGTCGATTTCCCGAAATTAGCGAATCCCGAACGCTGCTGGGTAGGGCAAACGAGGCCTAACCATGGATAGCCCCTACCCTGCCAAGGTTGCTCTATCCGAAGCGGCAGCGTCGAGCGCATCTCCACTTCTGTTTCGACGGCTGGTCGCCTCCCGATGCACAAGTCGCAGCTGCAATCTTCGCGGTAACGATTATGCCGAGGAAAATGCGAGCGACTGCAAACCGCGCACAGCTTTTAATGAGTGATGCGGATTGATAAGACTGGCGTTCGGAGATGCATTCTGGTGTAATTGACCACGTTGAATCGTGAAAAGCAATTTCTTCGTAAGATTAGCAAATAAAAACACAGTTATGAATACCAAAAACAATACAGTTATGAGTGGCAGCGGCTTAACGAATCATCGTTCTCGAGTGCGTATCCGTGCGGTCACTCTAGGGAGCGCAATCCTGTTTGGGATTTCCGTTCCTGTGCTACAGGCGTATCCGGGATCCGCTGTTAGTAGAGGCAATAGTTGCAGCGTTTGTCACGGTCCCGCTACCGCCGATGCTCCCAATGCTGAAGGTCGCAAGGTCAGCGGGGTGCTTTCCGTCAGCGATTTCGTACGCCAGGCGAATCTTGGCACACAATTGGATGGCAAAGTCCGTGGCGCTCTCAAAACATTTGATGGAGTTGCCGGCACAACAGTCACCTTGTCTGCTGACGTGTTATCCACCGCACCGCTAGCGGCAAACCCGACGTATGCCCTGCAACTGAAGCGCTTGGAGAAATCCGGCCAGAAAAACAGCCTTACCAACTACCTGAATTGGACAGACGCGAATCCGGTCGGCAGTGGGTGGGTGAAATATGGCACGACGGCTCCCTATTACACCAAGATCCTCGCCTCTGGTGCGACTGGGACATTTTCCTTTCAGCTCGGTCTGGTCGACACGACCCCGGTTGACTTCTACGATCTTGAGTTTGCGATCGCCGGAGTCGATGACCTCGGATTGTTCTACGCTGACGAGCACTACTATCTCGCAGTTGTATCGCCTGCGCTTTTGACGGACAGCGCGGTGACTTGGTCCGCAGCGCTGGCTTCCGCCGGTTGGGTCCTTGAAACGGCTACCGACCCCGCAGGTCCTTGGCAGGCCTACACCGGCCCAAGCGCCGTCATTGAGGGAACCAACGTGGTGTTGATGAAAACTGCCGAGGGAGGTAAAAAGTTCTTCCGCCTAGCGAAACCCTAACCATCTTGCTGCCGCCCTCTTGAGTGCACAACCTACGCCTTTTCGGGGTTGCTGCACGAAGATGGCGAAGGGAAGGCCGGAGACTGGGAGAAGTTAGTTTGGCGTCGATTGACTGGAACTTCCAGCTCGCTGTGCCGGATTGGAGAATTTCCTGCTGGCCGTCGGTATTGATTTCAACCGGTGCTCCGACTGGAGAAAGGGGAGCATCCAGTGACTCACCGGCCTTCAGTCGATAGGTCCGGTCGGCCTTGACTGGAAACGAAAGCCGCCACTGGTCCGAGGTGGGAGTGACCAGATCAATGTGAACGGCGAAGAAAGAACTGCTATTGTTGACGAAGGTGCCAGCGACAAATTCGTCGAAGTTGCTCTGACTGTCTCCATCCAAATCGTCGAGGCCGAACTCAAGTTCGCGGAAAACCGGGGAGTCAAGAGAGGGATAAAGCGTGTTGGGAGGACCTGCGAAAACATCCGGGCGGCTTTGCCAGCCCACGGAGCCTGAGAGCGATGCGAGGGGTTGGACGGAGATGAGGAGGCACTCGATGGCGTCGGCGGTTCCGATTTCCACCAGCCCGAGAACGAGAGGCATGGCTTCTGCCTGAGACGCTCGAGTTCCGTCCAGGCCAGTGGTGAGGAGATTATCGGGATCCTTGAAGAGGAACTGCGGGCTCGTGGCACCGGTCGACTGGCTTTTCTGAAAGCTCACCGTATCGGACAGCGAGTCCTAGCCAATCCGATAAATGTCCTGGGCTGGGACGGCGAGGGAGACATACCCTTCGGTCTCGAAGCGTCGAGCCGCGTCTGCGGATGAGATCAAGAGTCCCATCGCAAAAAACAAGCGACGCCAAGCTTCGTTAATCCTCGAGCTCGCGCACCCATACGTTGCGGAAGCGCACGGGATTGCCGTGATCCTGCAGAGAGAGCGGCAACTTATCGGCGTGTGCCTTATACTCAGAGGCTGAGTGTGGTCCGTCCCAACCGGTGCCACCACTCAATCTGACATGATCTTGCACAAGCACACCGTTATGCAGAACGGTGAAGGTGGCTCGCTTGGTTACCTTGCCGTCCTTGTCGAATTGGGGGCGGTGGAAAATAATGTCGTAGGTCTGCCACTCACCCGGCTTGCGACTCGCATTGACGAGCGGCTTGCTCCGCCCGTAAAGGGCGGCCGCTTGGCCGTCGGCGTAGGTTTGATTATTATAACTGTCGAGCACCTGGATCTCGTAGGTCCCCATCAAGAAGACACCACTGTTACCTCTTCCCTGACCATCGCCTTTCACGGTCGCCGGTGCTGCCCATTCAATGTGCAGTTGGCAGGAACCAAACTTCTCCTTCGTGCGCACGTATCCGGCCTTCTTCACCGACTCCATCGCGCCATCCACCACCTTCCACTGACTTGGGCTTCCATCAGTGGCCACCCAGTTCTCGGTAAAGGTCGTTTCAGAACCATCAAAGAGGACAATGGCATCGGACGGCGGCGCACCACATTTGGCCGCATCGCCCGGAGTCACCACCGGTGGGAGCGGCTGCTTGCTGACATCAGTTTCATGCACCTTGATCCCATCGATATACATGTAAGGGACATCCTTACCCTTCTCATCTTTCTTCATCTCTTTGGTAATCACCGGCTTGCTCATGTCTTCATGAGCTGAGGCCAGAGGAGAAACGACCAATGCGGCCGAAAATACGCCAAGCGACATAAAACGAACCAGCGCCAATCTCCCATTTCCAAGTGCTTTCATGCCGAATAGGCTATGACCGACCTGACCACGGAGTCAACGGCCAGCTGATGCATCTTGGCACCCCCTTGCCTCAATCAAACTTCAGGCCTTCCGAGTGAACAAGGTGCCGCAGCGCTTCCTCCATCGTCCGGCGGACATGCGCGGTCGTTCGATGCAAAAAAGCATGCATTAAGGCATCATCGGCGTTCCGATCCTCACATTCCTCACTGTATTTCTCAAAAGCAGTGAGTCCCTTGAGCAACTCTGCCATGTGCTGCGGACACTCGCACTCCACCGCCGATGAGATTCGCGAGAGTCGCGCCAACTGATCCGCAGTGTACAATCTCGGCGGCACCGGACCAGGCTGCCTAATCGCCATGCCCTCAGCTCCACCACGCAGAGAGTTCAACAGCACCAGACACTCTCTTCTCAATTGGATATCCGTGACCGGCGCTTTGAGCAGATGCACCCCTTCGATCGCCTTCGCCAGAGCTGTCACGGTCTTCGATGAGGCAAAACGATAGACCACCAGGGTCAAACGGGAGCCACACGCTTGCACCAGGTTCCTGAGCTTCGAAATGGTCTCGAGAAAAAGGGCCTCCGCTTCAATCACGAGAAGATCCACCTCCGGAAAATTTCCATCCTTCGCCGCCAACTCCAGACTCTCCGCCGTACCAACCACATCGGCCTCGAAGAGCTCCATGTCCTGAAGCATTTCCGCCAACCCGGCGCTCACAATCCCCACCCGGCGTCGCGCCACTAACTCATCATCTGCCGAAATCTCAGCGTGCTCCTCATCGACGCATGACTCGTCCAAAAGCGCCTTCAGCCGATCAAGACCGAGATTCGCAATCCGGCTGATCGCATGCCCACGGTCCGTGAGCTTTTTCATCACGCTCAGCCGCTCAACATCCTCACTTCGATAAAGCCGGCGATTCGTCTCGCTCCGCTCCGGCACCACCGCCCCATAGCGCTTCTCCCACATCCGGATGCTCGGTGCGCTAAGGCCCGTCCGCTCTGCTACCGCTCCCATACCATATAAAATCTCGTCCGTGCGCTGCTCGCTCATGAGGCGAAACTACACAGGGACCCATTTTATCTAAACAAAAAATCAACAATCTGCGGTTTTTCTCAATCTGTGGACTTTTTGTTGCGTTTTAACTTCCAATCTCACCGTTTGCGCTCAGTTTCTGTTTAGCTGCAGGCGGGAACGGCCTGCAGCGCTTCAAAACCACTGTATTTCACCCAGACATTGCCATGACCTCCAATCCCAACTCCGATCGCACACTCTCCCTCTACATCAGGGAAATCGCCAAAACTCCACTCCTTACCCGTGAAGAAGAAGTCGCCCTCGCGGAACGCGTGATGGCTGGCGACATGGAAGCCCGCACTAAAATGATCAATGCCAACCTCCGACTGGTGGTAAAGATCGCCAAGGACTATTCCGGCTATGGTCTTCCTCTCTCTGATCTCATTTCGGAAGGAAACATCGGTCTGATGACCGCCGTCGATCGTTACGATCCGGATAAGGGTGCCAAGCTCAGCAGCTACGCTTCTTGGTGGATCAAGCAGTCCGTCAAAAGGGCGCTCGCCAACCAGGGCAAGACCATTCGCCTTCCCGTCCACGCGGTTGAGAAGATCGCCCGCGTCCGCCGGATCACCACGCTCATGACCGAAGCCTTGGGCCGCGAGCCCACCAACGAAGAACTCTCCGAGGAAACCGGCATTCCCATGAAAAAGCTCTCGATGATCCGTCAGGCCGCCCAGCGCCCGACCTCACTCGATGCCCCTCTTAACGAAGGCGAGCAGACAAACTTCGGAGATGTGATCGGCGACGAGTCCGCCCTCGATCCGCTTGAAGCCCTCACCAGCAGCAACCTTCACGATCAACTCGATGAGCTCCTCGGCCTCCTCGACGAACGGGAAACCAAGATCATCAACTCGCGCTTCGGCCTCAACGGCAAGAAGCCAATGAATTTGGAAGAAGTCGGCCGCGAATTCGGAGTCACTCGCGAACGCATCCGCCAGCTTCAGAACAAAGCCCTCGAAAAAATGCGCTACGCCCTCCACCGCAAGGACAATCCTCTGCCAAAGGCCACAAGGGCTTGATCTCCCTCTCAACGCTCGGGTCCTTGAAAGCCCCGAGCGTTGATGGCTTGGATGCCAAAAGCTGCTGTCACCCCTTCCAGTGAACCGCCTGCGGAGCACCCCAGTCGATCGGTCGATGCTCCGGAAACGGACTACGGAAAAGCCCGCCACTCCTTCCGAAGTGGCGGGCTTTTAAATTCTATAGAACCGATCAGCTGATCAGATCCGGCCAGTCCTCGGTGTGGAAGAACTCGCCGACAGGCTTGTCGGTGCGCTCATAGGTATGAGCGCCGAAGAAGTCACGCTGAGCCTGAAGGAGGTTGGCCGGGAGACGTTCGGCCCGGTAGGCATCGTAGTAGGCGAGCGAACCACCAAACGATGGAACCGGAATGCCATTCGTCGCCGCGAGCGCCACCACTTCGCGCCAGTCCTGCTGACCGTCGTTCAACACCTTGGTGAAGAATGGGGAAAGCATCAGGTTAGTGGGGGGCGTATCGCTCTGATAAGCCTCGGTGATGCGGTTGAGGAAACGCGCACGAATGATACAGCCACCCCGCCAGATCTTGGCAATTTCACCGAGCTTGAGGTCCCAGCCCTTGGCAGCACCAACCTTGCTGATGAGGTCGAGCCCCTGAGCATAGGAGACGATCTTCGAAGCGTAGAGCGCGTTGCGCACCTTGGCGACGAGGTCTTCCTTGCTGATGCCTTTGGTGTCGCAAGTCCAGTTATCAGGCCCTTCAAGGATGCCGCTAGCCACTTTCCGCTGATCGCGGATCGAGGAAAGAATACGAGCTTCCACGGAACCCGCGATCGTAGAAAATGGAACCGCCTGCTCGACGGACTCCATCACCGTCCAGCGCCCGGTGCCTTTCTGGCCGGCCTTGTCAACGATCAGATCGACGATGTCTTCGCCCGTTTCAGGATCCTTCTGCTTGAAGATGTTGGCGGTGATTTCGATGAGGAAGCTTTCGAGATCACCCGTATTCCAATCGGCGAAGATGTCGGCGAGCTCACTGTTAGAGAAACCAGCGGCCTTGAAGATGTTGTAGGCTTCGCAGATGAGCTGCATGTCGCCGTATTCGATGCCGTTGTGCACCATCTTGACGAAGTGACCGGCACCACCTTCACCGATGTGAACCACGCAGGGCTCACCGTCGACCTTGGCGGAAATGCTTTCGAAGATCGGCTTCATCACCTCCCAAGTGGAAGCAGGACCGCCCGGCATGATCGATGGGCCCTTGAGCGCGCCTTCTTCACCACCGGAAACACCGGCACCGATGAAGCGCATGCCGGCCTCCGCGCAGTACTTGTCGCGACGCTCGGTGTCCGTATAGAGCGAGTTACCTCCATCAATGATGATGTCGCCCTGATCAAGCAGCGGGATCAGCGACTCGATGACCGCATCGACCGGCCCCCCAGCCTTGACCATGATCTGGATCTTGCGCGGGACGGAAAGGGACTGAACGAACTCTTCGAGCGTCTTGCAGCCGACGAGTTTCTTGTCGGGATTTGCCGCGATGAATTCCTCTGTGACGGAAGTGGTACGGTTAAATACGGAGACCTGAAAGCCGCGGGATTCCACGTTCAGGACGAGATTCTGGCCCATGACGGCCAGGCCGATGAGGCCGAAATCGCTGTTGCTCATGTTGTATGATAGGTTTGATGGACGGACGGGCTTTAAGGAACTCCGGCAAAGAGCGCAACCCCTTGTTGCCAGATTGGCCTGCATTCCCCACATTCCCGCCGTGAACCTTCCGAACGCCATCACCCTGTCGCGCCTGATTTTGGCCGCTGTTTTCGTGGCAGCCATGGAGTTTCCGGGACTCACGGGCTACTCGATCGCCCTCGCCGCCTTCTCGATCGCCGCCGCCACCGACTGGCTCGACGGCTACTTAGCCCGGAAATTGAACCTCGTCACCCCCCTTGGGAAACTGCTCGACCCCCTCGCGGACAAAATTCTCGTCTGCGCGGCCTTCGTTTTCATGTCCGTGCTGGAACTCGCCCCGGTCTGGGCCACCGCCCTGATCATCAGCCGTGAGTTCCTCGTCACCGGCCTGCGCCAGATCGCCATCGAGGCCGGTCAGGTGCTGGCAGCCGACCGCCTCGGAAAATGGAAGACCACCTTTCAGTTGATCTTCGTCATCGATGCCCTCGTCTGGCTGACATTCGACCAAATCGACACCCCGAATTTCTTCGTGCATTTCACCCTGATGATCTCCAAACCCGAAGGCTGGATCATGCCGGTCTCGCTGTGGATCGCCGTCGCCCTGACCGCGATCTCCGGATTCAACTACGTCTGGAACGGCCGCCATCTGCTCGTGCAGAAATAGGCAGACCCGAATGGCGCGGTTTTTAGCCAAAGCCCGGCGTCTTCCGCGATGCGGCGTTTCTTTGTATTCGGCCCTTGGTTCGGCCAGCTAGCCGTGGTTTTTTGATCCCTTTTTTGTAAAATGAGAGAACCCCAATCAAGCCTCAACCCCCTCTTCGTCATCGTCGCCTTGCGCCTGCGCCTCGAAGGCCCTCCTCCGATCAAATCCGCCCCATCACTCCACGCCCCGAAACCGAGGAATCCTGATTACACGAGGCCTCTACCTGCCAACGACTACTGTTTGCCTGGCATCTTATCCGGGCATCGTCCCTTCCGGAGCAGCGACCTTACTGTCGCTGGGCCTCGCCGGCGACTCACCGA
Organism: uncultured Haloferula sp.; assembly: GCA_964628795.1. GTDB lineage: Bacteria > Verrucomicrobiota > Verrucomicrobiia > Verrucomicrobiales > Akkermansiaceae > Haloferula. The sequence goes on from CAZVMS010000067.1 coordinate 78,427, forward strand.
AAGAGCCGATACAATCCCACCCCTCGCCATCAACGGAAGGCTTGCATGAGCCGCCCGGATGCCCACCCGCCCCACTTCCGCCCCACTATACCATCCCCAGATCTCCTTGAATCCCCTATTGTGAAAGGATAAACGCCCACTGTTCATACTAGGTGCCTGGCAGTTTCTTTTGGCAGTTTCTTTGCGAACCGCGCACAGGTCGTGCCAAGACGCTCCAGCCATGCCTTGCGGTCCACATCATCCTTAAAGACATTTTTGCCGCCCTCTCCACGCGCCATCACATGGTAAACGGCACCAGCGGCTTGATAACGGGGCTTGCGAGCCATGCCATCCATCTCGAAGACCCCAACCGAAGCGCCGATCTCACGGCCAAGGTCGAAGCCGTTTTCGCCACAACCGACCTCCTCGACGCCTCAAACCTCGTCGTCACATCCCAAGCCCCATCCATCAACTTGGAAGGAACTGTTCCCGCCTTCGACGAACGAGAACTCGCCTCACGCATCCATGGCGTTCAGGAAATCGAGAACCGTATGGGAGGCATAACCGCCAAGGACTACGACCTACTCCTTCAAGGCTTGCGCCGGACGCGAACCCGGGCACACTCCTGCGTGACGTGAATCCGATCCCGATCGAGCCCTCATTGGAGGAATTCGCGCAGCTGGCCGAACAGGGAAATGTCATCCCCGTTTACACCCAACTCGCCGCGGATTTTGAAACTCCCCTGTCCGCCTACCTGAAGGTGCGCGACGGGCGACATTCGTTTCTTTTGGAAAGTGCCGAGAGCACGGATAAGAGCGGACGTTGGTCGATCCTCGGAAGCGGCCCACGCCGCATCATCGAAGCCCGCGACAAGGAGATCACCATCCGCGAAGGCTCGAAAGTCACTACCGAGACGGTCGCAGACGACGTGCTCGCCGCCCTTGAGCTCCACATGGCACCCTACCGCTCGGTGCTTCACGGCAACCTTCCTCCCTTCTGCGGCGGCATGGTCGGCTATCTCTCCTACGATGCCGTCCGCCAGTTCGAGCCCACCGTCGCGGCTCCGCCAAAAGATGAACTCGCCATCCCCGACGCCGTCTTTGTTCTCGCCGACACGCTGGTCGTCTTCGACCAGAAACTGCGTCGCCTCCAGATCATCGCGAACGCTTTCCCCGCTGAACACAAGACCCTCGAAGAAGCCTACATCGCCGCGCGCGAAAAAGTCGCGGCGCTCGTCGAGATGCTCAATCGCCCGCTCCACGTGCCGGCGCTCAATGGTCTGACAAGTGTCGAGCCTTGCGAAGCCACCAGCAACACCACGCAGGCGGAATACGAGGAAATGGTCGTCCAGGGGAAAGAATACATCGCCGCCGGTGACGTTTTCCAGTTCGTCCCTAGCCAGCGTTTCGAGACACCTTTTCATCAATCTCCGGTCGACCTCTACCGCGCCCTGCGCCACGTCAACCCCTCGCCTTACATGTTCATCCTCGAACTCGGGGACTTCGCATTGGTCGGCAGTTCACCGGAAGTCCATGTCCGCGCGATCGAGGGAAAAATCGACATCCGCCCCATCGCCGGAACTCGCTGGAGGGGCAAAACCCAAGAAGAAGACGACGCCCTCGCCCAGGATCTCCTCGATGATCCCAAGGAATGCGCCGAGCACCTCATGCTTATCGATCTCGCCCGCAACGACGTCGGCCGCATCGCCAAGCACGGCAGCGTCAAAGTCGATGATTTCATGATCGTCGAGCGCTACAGCCACGTCATGCACATCGTCTCGAACGTCACCGGCGAACTCGATCCCGAGCACAGCGCCTACGACGTCCTCCGCGCCACCTTCCCCGCCGGCACTGTCAGCGGCGCCCCGAAGATCCGCGCAATGCAAATCATCAACCAGCTCGAAAAAAGCAAACGCTGCGCCTACGCCGGCGCCGTCGGCTACTTCGGCTTCGATGGCGGCCACGATTCCTGCATCACCCTGCGCACCTGCCTTTTAAAAGACGGCAAAGCCTACGTCCAAGCCGGCGCCGGAGTCGTCGCCGACTCGAACCCGACCTACGAATACAACGAAACCGTCAACAAAGCGAAAGGCATGCTCCGCGCCATCGCCCTGGCCCGCACAATCGAAGGCTAATTGGAATTTCTCGTTTCAAATTTCAAATTTCAAATTTCAAATTTCTGATTCAGAATGCTCCTCATCATCGATAACTACGACTCCTTCACCTACAACCTCGTCCAGTACTTCGGCGAGCTTGGTGCCGAGATGAAGATCATCCGGAACGACGCGATGACGGTCGAAGAAGTGAAGTCGCTCAAACCTTCACGGATCTGCGTTTCCCCCGGCCCCTGCACACCGAACGAAGCCGGCATTTCCTGCGCCGTCATCAAAGAGCTCGGCCCCACCACGCCGATTCTCGGCGTCTGCCTCGGCCACCAATCGATTGGCCAAGTTTACGGCGGCGACGTCGTCCGCGCCGACCGTCTGATGCATGGCAAAACATCGCCGATCATTCACGAAGGCCGGAGCGTCTTCAAAGGCCTGCCGAGTCCCTTCACCGCCACCCGCTACCACTCTCTCATCGTCAAACGCGATACCCTCCCCGACGACCTCGAAGTCACCGCCTGGACCGCCGAAAACGAGATCATGGGATTAAAGCACAAAGTCCACCCCGTCCACGGCGTCCAGTTCCACCCCGAGTCGATCCTCACCGAAGAAGGAAAGACCATGCTCAAGAATTTCCTGTCGTTTTAAGGCAAGAACGGTCCGGACCGGGACCGGACCGCGCGACGCTGTCGCGCTTACCAACCCAAGCGCCCGAGAAGATTCACACAAAGCCAACTCGCAAACTACTATTTGCCTAGTATCATTTGATGAGAAGCCAAGCGCTTCTTCGTGGTGCGGAAGCCTTGAATTGATGGGAAATCACTTTTCCCGGGGACAGCTGATGAGGCCTCGTCGTCGGGGGTTGGAGGGGTTTGAGTTTTTTCGCCATGGTGCGAATGCTGGCTTCCGCTCACAGGTGACGGAGGAAGGTCGGTGGCTACCCGAGACGACCATCCTTCCACGGGTTCGTCTGAGTGTTGGCCTGATGTTTGCGGTCGTGATTTGACCCGCTCTTAGCGTCCGGCCTTTCTCCCACCATATTCCTTCTTCAACTTTTCAAGCACGGCGGGGATCAATTCCTTGTTGTCGCGATGGGCAAGGGCTTCAGCGAAGGGGTCGCCGGTTCGCTGCATGAGGCCGAGGAGTTCCTTTCGCATCCCCTCGATCTCCTCCTGCCGCGCGGGGTCGGCGATCAGATTGGTGCGCTCGAAGCGGTCACTGCTCATGTCATAGAACTCCTCGGGCACCCGGTGGAGATAGAATTCCGTCCGGGCCTTGATTTCCGGATCGGTCTCTGCGGCGGCGAGCATGGCCTTCCAGGTGAGCCCGGCCATGTTCTCGGTATAATACTTCTTTTTGCCGTCGCTCCATGCATTCCAGATGTAGGAACGGTCCTTGGTGCGCATGCAGCGCATGGGCAGCCAGTTGTTGCCGAAAGCGGCGTTGTAAAAGGTAAAGACCCGGTCCCAGCCGCTCAACTTCTCGCCCTTCACCACGGGCAGGAACGAGCGACCGTCGATGCCGGGGATCGGCGGCAGGCGGGCGGCATCGAGCAGGGTGGGAGTGAAGTCGAGCGTCGAGACAAGGTGGTCCTGGTCCACGCTGCCGGCCTTCGTGACGCCAGGCCAGCGGATGATCAGGGAACCGCGGGAACTGGTCTCGTAATCGTTGGACTTGGAAAATGGGAAGGACATCCCGTGGTCGCCTCCGTAGAACATCACCAGCGTGTTTTCAGCGAATCCCTCCTCCTCCAGAACCTTGAGAACTGCGCCCACGGCATCGTCGAGGCGACGGACGTTGGTGTAATAGCCCGCCAGCTCCCTACGGATCTCCGGCAGGTCCTCGAGAAATCCGGGCACTTCGGTGATTTCCTCGGGCTTGATCCAACGGCTGGGCGGCTCGCCTTGCGCCAGATCCTTGGGGCCACGGATCCCAATGAACGGGCGATGCGGATCGTAACAATTGACATTGTGGAAGAACGGGCGGCTTTGCTCACGGGCCATTTTCAGAAACTTCCGGGTGGCTTCGGCCAATTTGCTCGGGTGTCGGCTGATCGTGTCATCCGCCACATCCAAGCAGAATTTCTCCGCCGGCTGGTTGTGCTTTCCCTTGCCGAACATCGAGATCAGGTAGCCGGCGTCATGCAATTGCTGGTTGAGGGTGCGCACCTCCGGCTTCAGCGGGAAGAAGCCCATCGAGCCATTGCGATGGGGGTAGAGTCCGGTCTGCATGATTTGACGAACCGGCTGGCAGACCGCAACGGTGGAATAGGCATACTGAAAACGAAGCCCCTCCGACGCGAGGCGGTCGACGTTGGGCGTCAGATCCTTGATCGGCCCGCCACAAACACCGGTGGAATCGTAATTCATGTCGTCGGAAGTGAAAAAGAGGATATTCAGCGGGGCCGCACCCAGGGACACCAGCGACAGCAACAGGGCGGAAAGGATTAAGGCAGACGAATGCATCTTTGATGAGTGTTGAATTGGCAGCTGTTCGATCCCATCAGAATAAAAGATCGGCGGGAAGAGTAATAACGCCGGAGCCTGAACGATGAAGATCAGCGGTGGCCGGACAAAATCTTGCCGCTTACCGGCCACCACCCGCAGGAAAGACAACAACAAGTTTGCGTACTGCGCTCCGTGACCTTGCATGCCCTGAATCGAGAAGTAGCTTGGACGCATGAGAACATTCCTAGCGGCGCTGATGATGGTTTTTCCCCTGGTGGGAAATGCGGCTGAGATCGAGGAGAAAGTGGTAGCCGCAGGCGACAAGTCAGAAGAGACAGCCCTGAATTTGGAGAATCCACTATCAAAGGATGACGCGGCCAAGGCAACGGCTCAAATCTGGGAAAGCTTCAGGCAAGAGCAATCGACCGAGCGGAAAAAGGAGCTGGCGGCCAAGGTGGTCAAGGCGGCGGGGAAGGAGATGAAGTATCTTGAAAAGAGCTTCGGAGAAGCAGCCCCGGGCGAACGATCGCTTTTCATCTCAATGCACGGAGGTGGGGGCGCACCGGCGCGGGTGAACGACCAGCAATGGCAAAATCAAATCCGGCTCTATGCCCCGAAAGAAGGCATCGTTGTCGCTCCGCGGGCACCAAGCGACACTTGGAATTTGTGGCACGAAGGGCATATCGATGCGCTCTTTGATCGGCTCATCGGGAACTTTGTTTCCGAGCGCGGCGTGAATCCTGATAAAGTCTATTTGATGGGATACTCAGCAGGTGGCGATGGCGTTTATCAACTCGCGCCACGGATGGCGGATCGATTGGCAGCAGCCTCGATGATGGCAGGACATCCGAACGATGCGAGCCCCCTCGGGCTACGCAATCTACCGTTCATGATCTTCATGGGAGCGAATGATGGAGCCTACAAGCGCAACGAGATCGCCGCCGAGTGGGGCAAGAAACTCGATCAGCTCAGCAAGGATGATCCCGGTGGCTACGAGCATAAGGTGACCATTTATGCAGGACTGGGCCATTGGATGAATGGCAAGGATGTCGAGGCGCTGCCGTGGCTGGCGTCGCACACGCGGAATGCCTGGCCGAAGAAAGTGGTGTGGCATCAGAGCGGGCGCACGCATGATCGTTTTTACTGGCTCGCGGTTCCAGGCGGCGTCGCGAAACGGGGTCAGACGGTGAGAGCAGAAGTGACCGGCCAGAACATCGCCGTGACCACGGAAGGATTGAATGAACTTACCCTGCGCCTGAGCGACGCGCTGCTGGATCTCGATGATCCGGTCGTGGTGACGGTGAACGGGATCGAGAAGTTCAACGGAAAAGTTGAGCGGAAGGCGAGGGCGATTCAGGATTCCTTAAACGAACGGGCGGATCCGAGCTCGGTAGCACTTGGGCTGGTGGAATTGAAATTCTGAGCAAAGCTCTGGCACGCCGACGAACCGTGGACGGGGATTATGCTTGATCTTGTGGGGTGTGGCGGACTCGATTGACGTGAGATGAGGATCGAGTTTTCGCGTAGTTTTCTGATGGGATTGGCGCTGGCAAGTCTGTTGACCAGCTGCGGTGGGTCGGCTGCCTGGACGGAGTCCCCCGATGGTTGGGCTGAGGCACCGATGCCGATTACCGTATCAGCACCGGCGAAGCCAAAAAAGCCGAAGAAAGCTCCAGATCTCGCTGAGACCCCAAAGGTCAAGGCCACCGCCGAAGAAGCGGCTGCGGAGCCAAAGAAGTCGAGCTGGTGGAACAAGAAGAAGGACGAGGAAGTCGCGAAGCCCGAAGCGGCGAAAATGGTTCCCAAGACAGCTCCGGCAGCTCCCAAGAAGACAGCGGAAGCGGCGACCGAGCCGAAAAAGAAGCACTGGTGGAACAACGACAAGAAGGAAAAAAAGGCGGAGGTCGCTGAAAAGAAGGTCGAAAAGAAGCCCGAGCCCCCGCGTCCGAAAGCGACCCCAGTGGTGAAGAAAAATGGCAAATTCCCCACGGCGGAACGCTCGAAGTTTTTCAGCAGCCATGTTCTGAGTCCCTACGACAATCGCAGTATCAACGTGAGTGGCGTCGCAAGCGGAACCCTGGTGGCAGATCCACGCTATCCTCTGGATCAGAAGAAATATTTCATCGTTCCGTGATCGCCCGAAGGTGGTGACGGTTAGAACGGATTTTCTCAAAGCGAACTCATGTCATTTTCCGTTCTTGGTCTGTCGGAGCCACTGATCCGCGCTGCGGGCCACTATGATACGCCGACGCCGGTGCAGTCGGCTGCGATTCCCGTGGTGCTTGCTGGCGGTGACCTTTTGGCCACGGCGAGCACGGGATCGGGAAAGACGACGGCGTTTGTCCTGCCCTTGCTCCAGCGCTGGCTTGAGGCACCGCAGGCCACTCCGAAGTCGCTGCACTCCTTGATTCTCGTACCGACCCGCGAACTCGCGGCTCAAGTGCGCGAGGTGGTGCAGCAGTTCTCCAAGAATCTGCCGAAGCGGATCAAAGTGGTCAGCGCGGTCGGTGGGGTTTCGATCAATCCGCAGATGATGGCGCTTCGTGGCGGTGCGGATTTCATCATGGCGACACCCGGGCGGTTGCTGGATTTGGTCGATCATCACGCGGTGAAGCTCGGCAGCGTGAGCTCGCTGGTGCTCGATGAAGCCGACCGGCTGCTCGATCTCGGATTCGCGGATGAGCTTGGACGGATTCTCCAACTCCTGCCTGTGCCCCGGCAGAACCTTTTGTTCTCCGCGACCTTTCCGAAGGCCGTCGAAGCGATGGCAGCTTCCCTTTTGCATGATCCCATGCGGGTCGAAGTGGAAACCGATCAGGCCGCCACGCCGGATATCCTGCAGCGGGCGATTCGGGTCGATAAGGCAAAGCGTACGCCTTTGCTACGAAACCTGATCGCTGAGGAAGCCTGGGAGCGAGTGCTCGTTTTTGTGGCTCGGCAATACTCGGCGGATCACGTCGCGGATAAACTGAACCGAAACGGGGTCAAGGCGCTCTCATTTCACGGCGATCTTAGCCCGGGTGCCCGTAGCGAGGTCCTGAGGGATTTCAAAAGTGGCTCGATCCAAGTGGTGGTGGCCACCGATCTCGCGGCGCGCGGGCTCGACATCGCGCGCTTGCCCGTGGTGGTGAACTACGATCTGCCGCGCTCGCCGACGGATTACACGCATCGCATCGGCCGCACCGGGCGGGCCGGTGAAAGTGGGGTCGCGATCAGTTTTGTAACCGAAGAGACCGTCGCTCACTTCGATCTGATCGAGAAGCGCAATCAGCTGAGCCTCGCCCGCGAAGTGATCGCGGGATTCGAGCCAATGGAGCTTGCGCCGCCGCCAACGCCGGGCACGGGCGGCATCAAGGGACGCCGCAAGAGCAAGAAGGACAAACTGCGCGAAGCAGCGGCGAAAAAGAAGGCCGAATGAGCGATCAGACGCTTGCCTTGGATCTCTCCTCAGCTGCCAGCTCCGCTTCGAATTCGGCTTCGATTCGCGCCTCTTCGTCGAGCTCGGCCTGCTTGGCCGCTTCTTCTTCGGCGGCGACCAGCGCGGCGCGTTCAGCTTCCAATTTTTCATCCTTGGCAGCCTCGCGAGCCAGACGCTTATCGAGCTTCTTTTGTTCCCGTTCGCGGCGCTTGTAGTCTTTGCTTGGTGTGGAAGCCATGGGTCAATCTCCTAGTTGGATGTTCGCAGGTTTTCCCTGCTGGATTCGTGGGCGATGTCAGTCGCCGCAGGGGCCATAAGTTTCGATGCTCCCGCGATGCAATAGAAAACAAAAATCGATTGACCCAAGAATCGTCGGAATAGCGGCTTTCACCCGCAGTTTCCTTGCTTTTCCGGACTCAGGATCTCCTAAGAATTTTCTCGGGGTGTCGAGTTCAAAGCGGACGGCTCCGTAGATCATGGCGACTTCGCTGTTTCTTAAAAGTCTGGTCGCGTCTTGCAGGAAGTCGGTGAGTCGTGAGAGATCGATGAGGCGGCGCGTCCTCTACTTTTCGGGCTGGCTCGTGGGCGGTGCCGCTTGAGCCTGGGGAACGAGGGTACAGCGGCGGGTCGCGTCTTCGTAAGCCGTGAGGCAGCCATCGCGGGAAAATCTCAGTTCCCGTTCGGTGCCGGGGATGACGCGGATGCCGTTGTAGCTCGGGTAGTCGGTGTAGTCGAAAGCACCGGCAACGACTTTCCATGTAAAGTCCCGCCAGTACATGTATTGGGGGTCGGGCTTTCTTTCGACCCGAATGAAGGCATGGTCTCCCCAGCTTTCGCGCTTGGCGACTTCGGCCTTCGCACGAGCGAGGACGTGCGACTGAGAGGTTGGAGCGACGCATCCCGACAAAATGAAGATCAAGGGAAGGAAAAGGAGGTAACGCATGGTCTTGTTGGGTTGGTGGGTGGCCCGCTGGCCTGAGGAGAAGCTTAGAGTAGTTCGCCAGCTCATGCCATTCAAAATCAGAGAAGTGCCACCCAACTCGCGCAAGCCATCCGCAGCCACTGGTCGGTGGAAAACAAAAACCACTGGAAGCACGACACCAGCCAGTGGAACGAAGAAGTCTCGACCGCTTCACCTACCTTCGATGCCGCGTCCATCTTTCACCGAAGGCCTGGTCATGGACACCGCCTTACTCCGGCCGCCACTCTTCCGGTTCGCTCCCGATCAGCGTGATCCCATCCTTGTCGATCATGATCCGCCTGCGGCGAAACAAGGCACCGGTCGCTTGCTTGAAAGCCTTCTTACTCACTCCGAGCGCCTTGTTGATCTGCTCCGGCGAACTCGAATCACATAACTCCCACGAACCCCCACGCTTGATCAATTCATCCTCGATCCGCATTTCCAAATCATCGATCCTCGCGCGTCCCGGAGGATAGAGTGAAAGATCGATCTTGCCGTCGCTGCGGACCTGCACGATGTAGCCCTTCGTCTCTTCTCCGGCACGCAGTCGACGATGCACCTCGTTTTCAAACAACACCCCGGAGTGCTTCCCGTTGATGATCGCCTTGTAGCCCAGATCGGTCTTGCCGAACAAAATCAGATCCACCTCTTCACCTTCAGCATAGCTCGGTGGCTCCTGACTCAGGTATCGATTCAACCGCCGACTCGCCACCACCCGATCGCTCTCCGGATCGAGGTGGACATGCACCACATACGACCTGCCGACTTCCATCGGATCCTTCTGCTCACGGAAAGGCACCAGCAAATCCTTCTGCAAACCCCAGTTCACAAACGCGCCAACACCCGAGACGGCGACGCATTCCAAATAGGCAAACTCCCCCGGCATCGCCTTCGGTCGCTTGCAGGTCGCGATCGGTCGGTCCTCGGAGTCGGTGTAAAGAAACACCCTCACCAATCCCCCGATTTTCCAAACCGGTGGCAACTCACGTCGAGGCAGCAGCACTTCGCCAAGCTCATCGCCCCCATCGAGAAACACCCCCGGGGGAGCTTCCCGCAGCACCGTCAGAGCCACCCGTTCACCAATCTTCGGCATGCCCGGACAGTGGCGTCCCCATCACCCCTGATTCAAGAACCATCGGTGACCTCGTCAGAGGCAAGGCTTCATCCGCCGGGCCCTAAGGGCGATCACGTAAGCAAAATTTATAACTCCCGCATGATCTGATCCACGGCGGATGCGGCAGGGAGAGTATTGTTCGCGACTTTCTGTTCGATTTCAGGGAGGAGTGCCTGAATGCGCTCGCTGCGGAGGAAGCGGTTACGAAGTTCTTCCTCGATCATGGCGTGCATCCACTCGATCGATTGCCGCTTGCGTCGGGCCATGAAGGTGCCGGATTCTTGAGTGGTCTTGCGGAAATCCTCGATGGTCGTCCAAAGGCTTGTAAGAGTAGATAATTCGAAGGCCGAACAGGTGACGGCTCGGGTTTTCCATCCGCTGGTGGCGGGTTGGAGAAAGTCCAACACTCGATCATATTCCGCAGCGGCGAGTCGGGCGGGTTGGAGGTTGTTGCCGTCCGCCTTATTGACCGCTAACAGATCGGCGATTTCGATCACGCCTTTTTTCATCCCCTGGAGTTCGTCCCCAGCCCCGGCGAGCATGACGAGGAAAAAGAAATCGACCATCGAACGCACGGTGATTTCGTTTTGGCCGACGCCTACGGTTTCAACGAGGATAACATCGTATCCTGCGGCTTCGCAGAGCAACATCGTTTCGCGGCTTTTGCGTCCGACACCACCCAGGGAACCGCTCGAAGGAGAGGGGCGGATGTAGGCGTTGGGTTCACGCACGAGGTGTTCCATGCGGGTCTTGTCACCGAGGATGCTGCCTCCGGTCACCGAGCTACTCGGATCGACGGCGAGGATCGCGACGTGGTGGCCTTTTTTACAAAGCACGCAGCCGAGCGACTCGATCAACGTGCTTTTCCCGACACCGGGAACGCCGGTGATACCGACGCGGATGGAGTTTCCGGTGTTGGGGAGGATGCGTTGTAGAAGGGCTTGCGCAACTTTCTCGTGTTCGGGATGGTTGCTCTCCACCAAGGTGATGGCACGAGAGAGGATGGTTTTATTTGAGCTAAGGATGCCGTGCTCATAATCGTCGAGCGTGAGTTTGCGGCGCTTTTTCAATGGGCTTTTAGAGATGCCAGGATCGTCCACCCCAGGAGAGACGAAGCAGGCGTAGTGGGGGTCATGATGAGCATCCTCGGGTTGCCAGTCAGGTTTGATTTTCTTGGGCATGGAAAAAACAGGCCTTAGAGGACTTATAAGACCTATGTTTAGTCATATAAGACCTATGTTTAGTCATCAAGCTGTTCGAGCAGAAGTTTGAGCAACTTACGGGCGGAGGTGGGGATCACCGTGCCTGGTCCGAAGATGGCTGCAGCGCCATTTTTGTAGAGGAAATCGTAGTCCTGCGCCGGGATCACTCCTCCGCACACCACCATGATGTCTTCACGGTCGAGCTTGGCGAGTTCACTGATGAGCTGGGGAAGCAGAGTTTTGTGTCCTGCTGCCAGAGAACTCATGGCGATGATGTGGACGTCGTTTTCGACGGCTTGTTTGGCGGTTTCTTCGGGCGTTTGGAAGAGCGGGCCGATATCGACGTCGAATCCCATGTCAGCGTAGGCGGTGGATACCACCTTGGCTCCACGGTCGTGACCGTCCTGTCCCATTTTTGCGATCATGATGCGTGGGCGACGTCCTTCCTTGGCCTCGAATTTCTTGATCAACTCGGGGATGTCTTGCATGTCGCCTTGGTTGCTGAATTCTTTTCCATAGACTCCGGAGATCGAGCGGATGGTTGCCTTGTATCGACCAAAATGGTCTTCGAGAGCGTCGGAAATCTCACCGAGAGACGCGCGCGCTTGGGCTGCAATGATGGCGAGTTCGAGGAGGTTTCCTTTGGCTCCGCCGGCGCAATCGCGCAGGGCGTTGAGAGCGGCCTGACAATCTTCCTCGTTGCGGTTGGCGCGGAGTTTTTTGAGGCGTTCGATTTGGGAAAGACGCACCGCCGTGTTATCGACGTCGAGGATGTCGAGCGGATCTTCTTTTTCGAGGCGGTATTTGTTCACCCCGACGATGGTTTCGGCACCGGAGTCGATGCGAGCCTGACGGCGGGCGGCGGCTTCCTCGATTTTCATTTTGGGAATCCCGGCTTCCACGGCTTTCGACATGCCGCCAAGTTCCTGGGCTTCCATGATGTGGGCCCAGGCTTTTTTGATCAACGAGTCGGTGAGGGCTTCGAGATAATACGAGCCGCCCCATGGGTCGATGACGCGGCAGATCGATGTTTCATCCTGAAGGAAGAGCTGGGTATTGCGGGCGATGCGGGCTGAGAAGTCAGTAGGGAGGGCGATGGCTTCGTCGAGTGCGTTGGTGTGCAGCGATTGGGTGTGACCAAGCGTCGCGGCCATGGCTTCGATACAGGTGCGGGAAATGTTGTTGAACGGATCCTGCTCGGTGAGTGACCAACCGGATGTCTGCGAGTGGGTGCGCAGTGCGAGCGATTTCGGGTTCTTGGGGTTGAAGGTCTTGACGATCTTCGCCCAGAGCACGCGGGCGGCACGCATTTTGGCGACTTCCATGAAGTGATTTTTGCCTTGTGCCCAGAAGAAGGAAAGTCGGGGAGCAAAGGCATCGATGTCAATACCGGCGGCGATTCCTGTTTTCAGATACTCCCAGCCATCGGCGAGGGTGTAAGCCATTTCAAGGTCAGCGGTGGCACCGGCTTCCTGCATGTGGTAGCCGGAGATCGAGATCGAGTTGAACTTGGGCATCTTTTGGGAAGTGTATTCAAAGATGTCCGCAATGATTTTCATCGATGGCTCAGGCGGATAGATGTAGGTGTTGCGCACCATGTATTCCTTGAGAATGTCATTCTGGATCGTTCCCGCGAGTTGATCGAGGGTGGCTCCCTGCTCCAATGCCGCCGTGATGTAGAAGGCGAGGATGGGAAGCACCGCACCGTTCATGGTCATGGAAACGGACACCTTGTCGAGAGGGATGTTCCCAAAAAGCACTTCCATATCGAGGATGGAATCGATGGCGACACCGGCCTTGCCTACGTCACCTTCCACCCGTGGGTGATCCGAGTCGTAGCCGCGGTGGGTGGCGAGGTCGAACGCCACGGACAAGCCCTTTTGACCAGCCGCCAGGTTGCGACGGTAAAAAGCGTTGGACTCCTCGGCGGTGGAGAATCCGGCATACTGACGGATCGTCCACGGACGGAAGCAATACATCGTCGCGTAGGGGCCGCGCAGGAAGGGCGCGATGCCCGCCTGATAGTCGAGGTGTTCCACCCCTTCCATGTCAGCCTCGGTGTAGAGAGGTTTGACGGGGATTTTCTCCATCGTGTTCCAGACGATTTCATCGATGGGTTTGCCTTGCTCCTTTTCGAGTTTGGCACACCAAGCTTCGTAGCTCGGATTTTTGCGGGTCGAGTGATAGGGGATGTCTTTGAATGCGGGGCTGCTCATGAGATGACTCCTGCTCCTTTCAAGAGTTGTTGGTTCATTTCGTAATTGTTGACGCGGACGTTGACGAAATCGTCGACTCCAGCCTCGCGCCAGGCGGCTTCGTTGTCACCAGGCGCGCCGGCAACCAACAGGGTAAGGTCAGGTCTGACGGCTTTGACCGCTTTGGCGAGTGGTGGGACACAGGTCAGATAGGTCTCATCATCCGAGGTGATGACGGCGATGGTCGCCGGTGAGCCTTCCAGTGCGGCGACGGCGGCTTCGCTGTTTTCAAAGTCGCGTGCTCCGTCGATTTTGAACCCACCGGCTTCGAAGAACGAGGCCGTCCAGTCGGCGCGCAGGCGGTAACGGCGTGACGGCCCCATGTTGAGCTGAAGAATCGTCGGCGGCGAGCCGGTTTTTTTCTCGAAAGCGGCGGCGGCATCGCGCAGGGCTTCGTATTCCTCCGCGGCACGGCGTTGGGGAACTTGGCGGATGTTGATGGTGGGGCCTGCGTGGAGGCCGGTGGCTTCCGCCAACTGGCCGACGGTGGCACCCTGCCCGGCTGCGTCAATCGCTTGCGCTACCATTGCCGCTTCAGCGGAGGGTGTGATGGCAGCGAGTGCGGGTAGGTCCTTGCGTTTGTTCGCTGTTGCGGCTGAGCATTGGCATTTGGAGTTGCCCTTGGCATCGAGCCGCCCTCCCTTGAGGTCGGGATACATATTCGCACCCACGATGCTGTCTTTGCGACGGCGCACGTTTTGGCGTTTTTGTTGATAGCTGTCGTCGATTTGTTGTTGGATCGATCCGTCTTCCAGACTGGCGATCATGCCGCCGGCACTGTCGATTTCCTGAAAAATCCCCCAGGACTTGGCAGCAATCTGATCGGTGAGCCATTCGATGTAATTCGAGCCGCCTGCGGGGTCGATGACCTGGTCGAGTCCACATTCCTCACGCAGAATGATGTGAATGTTGCGGGCGATGCGGCGGGAGAACTCATCCGTATGCCCAGCGACTTCATTGTAGGGGCCGATGTGCATACCATCCACACCGGCGACGACGGCGGCGAAGGCCTCCGAGGTTGCGCGCAGTATATTTGTGTGGGCATCGTAGCAGGTTTTATTCCACAGCGAGGTGCGGGCGTGGATATAGACGCTGACGTCGTCAACACCGTAGGCCTCGGCCATTTTACTCCACAACCAGCGGGTGGCGCGGATTTTCGCGATCTCCATGAAATAATCCGAGCCGACAGACAGACAAACCCGCATGTGGGGGAGCAGCGCGGCGGGTTCGATGCCGCGGGATTTCATCTTTTCGATGTAACAAACGGCGGTGGAAATGATGTAGGCAAGCTCCTGCGTCGCGCTGGCTCCGCTATCGTGGTAGAGGTCGCCATGCACGCAGATGGTCTGCATTTGCGGAGCATGGTTGATGGCGAACTTGGTGAGAGCCGCCATGTGGTCGAGACGGGTTTCCAGGTTTTGAGGCAGGTCCGCGTGCCGCCCCATCTCTGCGAGTGGATCATTATCGAAACATCCGCGCAGATCACTGAGTGCGATACCTTGTTTCTTCGCCGCTGCAAAAAAGAGAGCAGCTACCGGCACGGATCCTGCACCTGATCTCCAGAAGGTGGAGATGGAATCAATAACCACCCCATCAAGGGAGATTTCCAGGTCTTCGAGATTTTCCAGACTGAGGCCGCACAGGGTTTTTTCCGCCTGATCCTTGTCGTAGCCCTTACTGGTCACGTCGTTGAGAACGATATTCAGCTCGGATTGCCCCCCATTTAATCCTTGGTGGACGATGGCGTTGAGTTTTCCGGGGGAGCACTGGCAAAGCTCCTGGGAAACCTCCCAGCCAGCTTTGAGAAATCCACCAGGTTTGCTGCCCCTGACGAGTGAGCCAGATCCGGGGAGGTCTTTGCGGTGTTCAAGTTCTGCAATGTCCTCGCGGCGATAGATCGGCTGGATGGTAATATCCTCGTAAGTCTGGCTAACAAGAAGCTTTTCAAAGGGGGCACCTTTGAGAAGGGCTTCCGCCGCCTCATGCCATTGGTCGTAGGTATGCGGAGGAAACTCAGCAAGCAAGCCGTCGGTTTGTGATTCGGTGCTCATTGCGGTAATCGATGATTGCTAGTTAGATGGTTGCGTCCTGCATGTTGCCAGTTTCCATGAATGCCTTGTGGAAGGCGAATGCGGAATCAAGCGACTGGTGGGTGTGGCCTGATTTGGCGCTGTTGTAGTACGCATTGAGCAGTCCACGATACTCGGGATCTGCACAATTGGTGATGATGCAGTGGGCACGTTCTTCGGGACTCTTTCCGCGAAGGTCGGCGATGCCATGTTCTGTGATGAGAACCTGTACCGAGTGCTCGCTGTGGTCCATGTGAGAGCAGAGCGGCACAATCGCCGAAATAGACCCACCCTTGGCCGTCGACGGGCAGGTGAAAATCGAGATGTAGGCATTGCGAGTAAAATCCCCTGATCCACCGATGCCATTCATCATTTTATGGCCGAGCACGTGAGTGCTGTTGACGTTACCGAAAATGTCTGTCTCGAGCGCCGTGTTGATCGAAATGATACCAAGTCGGCGGGCGATCTCCGGGCTGTTGGAGATTTCCTGGGGGCGGAGAAGCAGCTTCCCTTGGTACTCCCCGAGTCTCGCGTAAACCTCAAGCAAAACCTCGGGTGATAAGGTAAGGGAGGAACCCGATGCGAACCCGATATTCCCTGCTTTCATTCCCTCTATCACGGAATCCTGAATAACCTCGGTGTAAAGTTGGAATACCGGGATATCCGGGTGAGCACCCATGGCACCCAGCACGGCATTGGCGACGTTGCCCACACCGGACTGGATCGGCAGGAATGACTTGGGTACTCGACCAGATGCCATCTCCGCAGCCAAGAACTCGGCGACGTTTTCACCAATTTTTCGGGTGATATCCGAAGCAGGTGTGAATCCCCCGTTCTCATCAGGAAGATTGGTTTCCACCACTCCGACAATTTTCTTTGGATCGACCCACACCCTTTGGCTGCCTATGCGGTCTTCCGCGTGGCAGATGGGGATGGGGCGGCGGTAAGGCGGATCCCTAGGCTCGTAGATATCATGAAAGCCCAACAACTGCTTGGGATGGAAACTGTTGAGTTCAATAATTACCTTGTCAGCTTTGGTCAGGTAAGTGGGCGAAGCTCCCACACTGGATGTCAGCAGCACTTTACCGTCTGCTGCAACATCGGCGGCCTCCACCACGGCGAAGTCGATATTTCCTAGAAAGCCATAACGCACGTATTGCTGGATCTGCGAAAGGTGCATATCGAAAAACCGCGTGTGGCCCTCGTTGATGCTCTTGCGCATGTCCGGGTTCGACTGATAGGGCGTGCGGAACTTGACAGCGTTGGCCTTGGCCAACTCACCGTCGATTGACGCACCCGTGGACGCACCTGTCAACACGCCCACTTTAAAGTCGCGACCGGCTTCATGTTCCCGCATCGCTCGTTGGGCGATGGCCATCGGCACAGCCTTGGCGGCACCTGCGGGGGTAAACCCACTGAATCCGATATGGTGATCGTGACGAATGAATTCTGCGGCTTCTTCAGCGGTGATTTTCGGGAATGGATAGCTCATGCTTCAATGGGTAAGGTGAGAGATACAAGTGGTTAGTTTCCAAACATGGCGAGGAAATATCCTGCAGCGAGCGCGCTACCGATGACACCGGCAACGTTGGGTCCCATGGCGTGCATGAGCAGAAAGTTCGAAGGATCTGCCTTCTGGCCCTCGTCTTGGGAGACCCGGGCGGCCATCGGCACAGCAGAGACACCGGCCGAACCAATCAACGGGTTGATCTTGTTTTTACTGAACAGATTCATGAATTTGGCCATCAGAACGCCAGACGCCGTGGCGATAGAAAAGGCCGCAACGCCAAGGGCAAGGATACTCAGAGTTTTGGGATTGAGAAAGTTATGGGAATCCCCGGAAAACCCCCCCATTTTCAAACCTACACAGAGCCCGAGAAAGATGGTGATGATGTTGATGATCTCATTTTGGGCTGCCTTAACAAGACGTTCAGTGACCTTGGATTCCCTCAGCACGTTGCCGAGGAAGAACATGGCAATCAGAGGGGCTGCATCTGGCACGACCAGCAGACAAAAAATCATGACGACGACGGCAAAGATCATTTTTTCCAACTGGCTGACCTTGCGCAGCGTTCTCATCTTGATCTTGCGTTCTTTCTCCGTGGTGAGTGCCCGCATGATGGGTGGCTGAATCATTGGGACCATTGCCATGTAGCTGTAGGCCGCCACGGCAATCGCACCCAGCAGTTCGGGCGCGAGGCTGTTTGCGACATAGATGGATGTTGGACCGTCCGCACCACCAATAATCCCGATCGCGGCCGCTTGCTTGAAGGTAAACCCAAACAACGGCGCGCAGAAAAAAGTAAAGAAGATACCGAATTGCGCCGCAGCACCCAACAAAAGCGTTCGAGGGTTAGCAATCAGCGGACCGAAGTCGGTCAATGCTCCGACACCCATGAAAATAAGCGGGGGAAATATCTCCAGCTTGATTCCAAGGTTGAAGTAATAAAAGAGCGTTCCCTCGCGGAGGTGTCCCGTTGTGTCATATAAGCTGATGGGCAGGTTACCAATGAGCGCCCCCATGGCGATTGGCACCAAGAGCAAAGGTTCGAATTTTTTGACAATGGCGAGATAGAGAAGAACAGCGACGACTGCCCACATGGCGACCATTTGCCAGTGAAGGTTGGCGAACCCTGTTTTTGTCCAAAGAAAGTAGAGATCTTCCATGAATAGTTGGATTAGATTGGAGTGGGCTTTACCCAAGTGTGCAGAGCGGCTGCCCCTCATCCACGGCATCGCCCGGCTTCACATGGATGGCGGTAACCGTGCCGCTGCCAGATGCGTTGATCGAGGTGAACATCTTCATCGCCTCCAGGGTGACGATTAGATCCCCTGCCTTGACTTTGGCACCGACGACAACATCCACCGCCTTCACCACGCCGGATAGGGGGGCGATAACGTCACCCTCGGCAGCGACAGGCGTGGCCGAAGGTGCGGGTGCTGCGATGGGGAGGGCTGCTGCCGCAGACACCACGGGAGCGTGTGACGTCGGGTGACCCTCATCGATGGTTTCCACTCGAACATCATAGGTTTTTCCTTCGACGGTAATGCGGAGATGCTTCATTATATTAGATTGGTTGTTTTAACGAATTTTATGTGAATTTTGAATCTGATCGCGGCCGGCTGCGTACCAAGAAGTGTTCTGCTGTTTAACGGAGACAATGCGGCGTCCGCTTCCGGCCGCAGCCTCGACTGCCGCGGCAATCACAACGAGCGTTTCCAGTGATACTGCGTCAACTTCATCACTTGCAGAAGGGGAAGCAGCCCGAGACTTGACGACAGTTGGTTCAGGGGCAGACCTCTCAAGCACCTTACCGATAGCGACACAAATGAGCCATAAAGTCGCCAATGTCATCAATACCACGAGAAAACCCATCATGTAGGGAAGGGCATCCCAAAGAGTCGGATTCTCTACCACCTTGATGCCGGTGAAGATAGGAATTGGTAGCATTTCGGTATTCATGTTAGAGTGGGATGTTTCCGTGTTTCTTGGGCGGACGGCTTTCGCGTTTACTGAGTATACCACGGAAAGCTACCGCGAGGGTGGAGCGTGACACCGAGGGATTGATGACATCGGTAATCATCCCGTTACTAGCTGCCTGATAAGGCGAGGCGAATTTCTCGGTGTAGGCCCGGCGAAGCTCGGCTTCGAGCGCGACAGAGTCCTCGGCTTCGGCGAGTTCACGGCGGTAGAGCACCTGCATGGCTCCTTGAGCACCCATGACGGCGATTTCAGCGGTCGGCCACGCAAAGACGAAGTCCGCACCTAAATCACTCGGGCACATGGCGAGGTAGGCACCGCCGTATGCCTTGCGACAGATCAGGGTGATCTTGGGTACTGTTCCCGATGCCCAAGCAAAGAGCATTTTGGCTCCATGACGAATGATTCCGCCGCGCTCCTGGGCGAGCCCTGGCATGAATCCGGGCACGTCAACCAGAGAGAGAATGGGGATGGAGTAGATATTGCAAACCCTAATGAACCGTGCGGCTTTGTCGGAGGAATCAATGTCAATGCAACCCGCTTTCACCATCGGTTGGTTGGCAACAATACCGATTACCAGACCCTCGATGCGGGCAAAACCGACCAACATGTTCGGGGCAAAATCCGGCATGATCTCGAACCAGCTTCCGGGATCGACGATGCGGGCGATGACTTGTTGCATATCCAGAGGACTCTTGGAATCAGCCGGGATAATGTCGTTCATTCCGGGATCCTCACTGAGGGCTATCTCATCAACGAGCTGGTGGGGAGGATCGCTAGCATTGTTAGACGGCAGGTAGGACAGCAGTCGCTTACTCAGATCAAGGGCGTGCTGATCGTCTTCCGCGATCAGGTGGATGTTCCCACTAATCTGGGCATGGGCATCCGCGCTGGCAAACTGGTCAAGCGAGGCTGTTTGCCCAGTGGCCGCTTTAATCACATCCGGACCACAGATGAACATATTTGCATTCGTGCGGGTCATGATGAGGAAGTCCGTCAGCGCCGGTGAATACGCAGCACCTCCCGCGCAGGGACCAGCAATGATAGAGATCTGAGGGACCACGCCGGAGAGTAGCACGTTGCGGAAAAACACCTGACCATATCCGGAAAGGGCGTCGATACCCTCCTGGATCCGAGCGCCGCCGGAATCGTTGATGCCGAGCACGGGCATCCCCGCCTTTACGGCGAAGTCCAGCAGGTCGCAGATTTTCTTGGCGTGGATGCGACCGACGGCACCACCGCCGACGGTAAAGTCCTGAGCGAATGCGGCTACCGCGCGCCCGTCGACGGTGCCGGTTGCACAAACGATACCGTCACCAGGCATCTTGCGCTTTTCCAAACCAAAATTCGTGCACGAATGATGTGCATGCATGCCAAACTCAATGTAGTTACCATCGTCAAAGAACGCTTCGAGTCGCTCACGCGCGGTGAGCTGGCCCTTTTCGTGTCTTTTATCGATGCGTTCCTGGCCACCACCTAACAGAGCTTCAGCTCTGAGGTCGTGGAGTTTTTCTAGTAGAGCGGGGTCAATTGCCATGGTGGTGATTGATAATGCGATGAAATGGAAACCCAGTGAGATTATTTAGCGTCCTGACAGAACTCCGTCAGGACTCCAAAGCTGGATTTAGGGTGAAGGAAAGCGACGAGTTTTTCTCCCGCCCCTGCAAATGGAACTTCGTGAATCAATCGGGCACCTTTCTCCTTGGCCTGTTCAAGTTGTCCGGTGATATCATCGGTGGCAAAGGCGATGTGGTGAATCCCCTCGCCGTTCTTTTCGATGAACTTAGCGATCGGACTTTCCTCCGATGTTGGCTCCAGAAGTTCGATGTGGACATCACCTGCCGCGAAAAAGGCTGTGCGAACTTTCTGAGATTCTACCTCCTCCCGCCCTTCGCATTTCAAACCTAAAACCTCCTCATAGTAAGGAATGACATTTTCCAACGACTTTACGGCGATCCCCAAGTGGTCAATTTTTGTAATCATATCTGGTAATTATCTTCGCTGTTCACAAAATAGATTGCACAGCACATTTCAAAATTTTAAACAGTATTAAATACTTGACAGCCTGCATGTCAATAACGAGACGCATCTTGGGAACTTCGGACGGGAATCGCCATCCCTAGAACTGTCGAAAAGCTCGCCTCTTTCATTCGCGAGAGTTTTGCCACGCGGCGATGGATGACTGCTGCTTGGAAATTGCTTTTTACTGCTTGGAAATTGCTTTTCCGAGGGTCGGCGGATGGGGTCTCGGCGACCGGCGTCGATGGGGGTTCCAAACTGGTCTCGGATGGCTGACGCTGCTTCTGCTCTGTGGTCTTTCATGGTATTCTGAAAGCGCTTGAGAGGCATGGGCGGGGGGCGTATCAGATGGAGTTCTAGTTTGGAAGGAGGAAATCCCGCATTCTGATTTTCGTCCCGCGACGGCCCTTGTTTGTTCTTTGGCAGAGACAATCCGCTGTGGTTCTGAAGTTTGGTGGTAAGTCTATTGGCCTGAGCTGCATCAGCGCTCACCCTGTGGGTTCTGTCGCTCGCCACAGATCTCGGATGTGGGACACGATCTCCGCCCCTGGGTCATGTCGGATTCACGACATGAATTGAGGCTCGGCAGGCGCGGCATGAAATGCGACCACCACGTCGCAGACATGGATCAGGCATACCCCACCCCGCAGGAACTCGAGGAGCGCGAGGTGCGGCGGAATTTTGCCTGTCTGGTGTGGATGGGCTCGGTGTTTGCGA
This sequence comes from uncultured Haloferula sp., assembly GCA_964628795.1. GTDB lineage: Bacteria > Verrucomicrobiota > Verrucomicrobiia > Verrucomicrobiales > Akkermansiaceae > Haloferula. Next base: position 100,193 of record CAZVMS010000067.1, read on the forward strand.
TGGGATGGTCCGAGGTGATGGTGGTGTTGCAGCCGCTGCTGGTCCACTATCAGGCAAGCAACACCCAGATCGGCATCGTCCAAGGCGTGCTGATCGCCACGCTACCGGGGATGTTCCTCTCGCCGTGGATCACGCGCCGCTTTCGTCGCAAGAAGATCTACCTTTTTGTGACCGACACGCTCTATCTTTTGCCCATTGGCATCGTCGGAGCGGTGGTCTGGACCGGCAGCATCGGTGGCAGCCAGACGATGGTGCTGTTCATCATGCTGCTGTTCCTGCTTGGGCAGATCGCGGCAGGTTTCGGCGGGCTGCCGAACCAGGAATTCTTCACCTCGTGCATCCCGATGCGCCTGCGTGGCCGACTCGCCGGGGTTTCAGCTGGGATCGGCGGCGTGCTCGGACTGGCGGCCACCGGCTTCGCGGCTTGGCTGTTGGATGTCTTGCCGAAACCTCAGGCCTACGGCGCGCTGTTGGTGCTCGCCTGGGTGCTGTGCCAACTCGCCGATTCCGCGGTGCTGCTCGCCAAGGAACCGCCAACACCGGTCGAGAAGTCGCCCAAGCCGTGGCGCAGGGAAATGTGGCGGGCGTTTTTCGACGACAGCAAGTTTCTGCGGGTGGCGCTCGTCATCTGCCTGATCTCGCCGCTGCTTGGGCAACTCGCGGTCTTTTCCAGCGTGTTCGGTTTCCGCGATCTCGACTTCAAGCCGCAAATGGCCGCGTGGCTCGGCATGACCGCCGCCGGCGCGCGGCTTCTCCTCAGCCCTCTCGGCGGCTGGCTCACCGACACCTGGGGTGCCCGCCGTGCGCTTTCGATGTGGGCGGCACTCGCCGGCACCGGCTTCCTGCTGCTGGCGTTGTTTCCCTCCACCGCCACCGTCTTCGCCGCCACCGGCATCGCGGCGGTGAGCTGGAGCGGATTTTCCGGAGCGATGAATGCGCTCACCAGCGGCATCCCAAAACCGGAGCACCGCGCCGGCCATTTCACGTTACTCAGCTTTTGCATGATCGCCGCAAACTCCGCCGGCCCGCTACTCGTCGGGCGGCTGTTCGACACCGTTTCCTACCCCACCGGGTTCGCCATCCTCGCCGGCCTCACCGCTGGGCTCGTCCTTCTCGCGATCCACCTACTCCGCCACCTCAGCGTGCGCGCCGAGGACTACGCGTGATCGGACGTGATCGGACCAAGTTGCGCCTTGCCGCAGTCTGCCTTCCAGATCGCCCTGAACCACAAATGTTTGGACCCTTGACCAGCGGCCGTTCCACCCGATCCTGATGAACTGGACGACGGCTCATGTCGGCATCCCCTACCGAGATTTCTGCCTAGAATCGGCCGCCAAATACCAAGCGACAATCCGCCATGAGGAGGCTCCCGCAGCACCGTCAGAGCCACCCGTTCGCCGATCTTCGCCATGCCCGAACAGTGGCGTCCCCATCGCCCCCGATTCAAGAACCATCGTTGACCTCATCGAAGGACTCCGTCCCGAAGTCCTTTCGTAAAGTCTTCCTCCGCGCATGGTTCTCGACCGCCAAGCCCATGAAATGCTCCTCGGCATCTCTTCGGAAGCGTTGTTCGAGTAGCAAAGCAAGCCACACGATCCCGCCCCAACAACCCACAACCATCACAATCGATGCAAGGCCCTCCCATTCAAGCTGACTCATGGCCAAAACGATCAACAAAGCTTCAGCACCCAAGAAACCCACAAATTGGCGGAGCAATGGTCCCTGACTCGTGAAAATCCTGAACGCGGAGGCAAGAAGAACCGGAATATAGAAAATACCCCATCCGGAAATGCAGGGCAGCAAAAAGAGAAGCCAAAAGTAAGGCATCCAATCGAAGAGGTCGCGTGGATTCAGGTCCACAATTGACTCACCCATCCCAAGCGATAAAGCACCGAGAAACGAGGCCGACAAGAGACACCCGATAAAACAAAGCACCCGCCGGCCAACATCGACCACCGCCACTCCAAAAATCTCCTCAGGATCCAACTGCAAGCCCATCGAACGGAGATAGACCACAAGTAAGCCCAAAGACCAAGCCCCATCCGCGATCTCGAAACGCCATCATCAAAATTCAAATGCACATTTCAAATTATTGTTCGAAACTTTCCCTCGCCGCTGACGTTTAACTCCCCGTGCCCTCCTCCTCCACCAAGACCCGCTTGCTCGCTGCCGCGATCGAGATCTTTGCGGAAAAGGGCTACCGGGATGCCACCGTCGCCGATGTCTGCGAGGCCGCCGGGGCCAACATCGCCTCCGTGAACTACCACTTCGGCTCGAAGGAAAACCTCTTTCGTCACGTTCTTCGCGAGGCCTTCATGCGCTCAGAAAAAGAGTTCCCGCTCGATGGTGGACTCCGCCCCGACACCCCGGGCGAACTCCGCCTGCACGCCTTCATGGCAGGCATGATTCGCCGCAATTTCGATCCGGGACCGGCCGGTGACTTCAACCGGATCATGATCCATCAAGGCACCCGCGAATCCGCTCCAGACGAACTCGTCATGTCCGAAGTCGGCCAACTTCAGGGCGTCATCCTCGAGTCGATCATCCTGCAACTCGTCGGTAAACTCTCCAAAACCACCCTCGCCCAAACCAAACTCAATATCGTCGCCCTCTGCGTCTTTCCCAGCCTGGCCCACCGCCTCCGCTCCCACCTTTTCCCGACCGAGATGTCACCCGTGAAACTCAGCGCTTTCATCGATCGACAGCACGCCTTCGCGCTCGCCGGCATCGCCACCTTTGCTCCCGCCAACTCATGAGAGTCGCACTCATTTTCAGCGCCGCACTCCTCGCTTCCTGCGCCGCACCCGGCCCCCTCGCACCCGGCGCCGCATCATCCTTGGAAATCCCGGCTCGCTTCGATGCCACCCGCGCCCCCGTCCCTCAGATCTCGAATACCTTGCTCGGGCTCTTCGACGACCCCCGCCTTCGCAGCACCGTCAACCAGGCCCTATCTAACAACCCCGACCTCAAAGGCAGCCTCGCCCGCATGGAAGAAGCCGGTTTCAACACCCGCAAGACCGCCTCCGAACTCTATCCCTCGCTCGATGGCAATGCCCGCGCCGGCCGCTCAAGCGTCCCGGTCCTCGGCGAATCCTCCGACTTCCGCCTCTCGCTCGACGCCCGCTGGGAACTCGATGTCTGGGGCCGCATCCGCGCCGGCGTGCAAGCCAGCAGTGCCGATCAAGCCGCCGCCGCCGCCGACTACGAAAGCGCCCGCCAATCGCTCGCCGCCCAGACGATGCAGGCCTGGTTCGATCTCGTCTCCGCCGAAAAACGACTCGCCCTCGGCAATCGACGCATCACCAGTTTCGAAGACACCTATAACCTCGTCTCACGCCGATTCGAACTCGGTACCTCCCGCCTCGGCGACCTCGAACTCGCCCGCACCGATCTCGAGAACGGCCGCGCCGACCTCCGCCAACTCGAAGACGACCGCGACCGAGCCGCTCGCGCCGTGCGACTCCTCACCGGCGCTTATCCGGACGCCAAACTCAGCGCCTCAAGCTGGGCAACCCTCTCCCGCGCGGTGGCCGCAGGCATCCCATCCGACGTCCTCCGCCAGCGCCCGGACATCGATGCCGCTTACCAACGCCTCCGTGCCGCCGACTCCCGCGTCAAAGTCGCCCACGCCGACCTCTTCCCCTCATTTCCTCTAACAGCATCCGGCGGCCGCAGTAGCGACCTGCTTGCCAATCTCGGTCGCACATCCTTCGACTCATGGTCCGTCATCGCCTCGCTCTCCGCGCCGATCTTCGATGCCGGTCAGCGCCGGGCCGAACTCGGTGCCGCAGGGAAACGCGCCGAGCAAGCCCTCGCCAACTACCAGTCCACCGTTCTAACAGCTTTCAAGGAAGTCGAAGACGCCCTGGGCAGCGAGCGGCTTCTCCGCGAGCAGGAAAAGTCCCGCCTCGATGCCCTCGAAGCCGCCCGCAGGGCCGAGACCCGCAGCCGCCGCGACTTCGAGGCCGGCATCAACGATTTCCTCACCCTGTTAGAAGCCCAGCGCCGCGTCTTCGCCACCGAAGACCAAACCATTTCCCTCCACCGCAACCGCCTCCAAAACCGCGTCTCGCTCGCCCTCGCCCTCGGCAAAGGCGTCTGAACCCTTTCCACCCATCCCCATGACCGCCGGCAAAAAACTGCTCAACCTGCTCTTCGCACCCATCGTCATCGCCGCCTCCATCGGCATCGTCGTGGCGATGGTGAAAGCGCGCAAGGACCCGCCGCCGCGCAAGCCACCCGTCGCCACGCCCCACGTCAGCGTGATGATGTCCGAGCCCGCCGATGCCTCGCCGACCATCTCGACCTACGGCAATGTCCGTACTTACGACGCCGCTTCCGTCGCCAGCCAGGTCAGCGGGAAAATCGAATCCATCACCCCCGGCTTCGACCCCGGCCGCGCCGTCGAGGCCGGCGACCTGCTCGCGAAAATCGAGGACGCCGACTACCGCTCCATACTCGCCGAACGCGAGTCCGCCATCGCCGCAGCCAAGCAAACCCTCGCCGACGAAACGACCCGCTCCCAGATCGCCAGCGAAGACTGGGTCGCCTCCGGAAGAGATCTCGCCAAAGCCCCGGAGTTCACTTTGAGAAAACCTCAACTCGCCGCCGCCGAGGCCGCGCTCGAAGCCGCCGAAGCCAGCGCCGACCAAGCCCGCCTCAACCTCGAACGCACCGAAATCCGCGCACCCTTCGATGCCATCGTCCAAACCCGTGACACCAGCCCGGGCAACATCGTCGCCCCCGGCAACATCCTTGGCACCCTCATTTCACGCAACAAAGCCGAAGTCCGCCTGCCACTCACCCCCGAACAAGCCGCTCGCCTCGACCTCCCGCTTGCCTTCGTTCCTGCGTCTAACAAGTCCATCGCCGCCACCCTGCGCAACCCCGCGAAGCCGGATCAAACTTGGCAGGCCATCGTCACCCGCACGGAAGCCGCCATCGACGCCCAGAACCAGGTCCTCTACGTCATCGCCGAAATCCCCAAGCCATTCGAAAGCGGAAAATCCTTCCTCCCGATCGGCACCTTCGTTACCGCCGAACTCAAAGGAGCACCGCTATCAGAGGTCCACACTATTCCCGACACGGCACTCGTCGAGGACGAGTTCGTCTGGATCGTGGATCCCGATAAAAAACTCCTCCAGCAACCCGTCGAACGGCTCTTCAGTGAAAAAGGCAACTTCCTCGCGCGCATCGATTCTCCCCTCACCGAGCTCCCTCTCCAAATCGTCACCCGCCCGCTCGCCAGCTTCCGCAGCGGCTCCGTGGTCAAGATCGATGACGCCATCCCCGACGCCGAAAAACCATGAGCGACCGTGACGACCCCATCCGCGACCACCCGTTCATCGCCTGGTTTACAGGAAACCCGGTGGTCTCCAATGTGCTGCTGCTCACCGTTCTAGCAGCCGGCATCTACACCGCCTTCACCGTCCGCAAGGAGGCCTTCCCCTCCTTCGATGGAGAAAGCGTCACCATTGAAGTCCCCTTCCTCGGCGGCACGCCCGAAGACGTCGAACGCGGCGTCGCCATCAAGGTCGAAGAAGCCCTCCAAGGCGTCCAGGGCATCGACCGCATCCGCAGCGAATCACGCGACAACGGCGCCACCATCACCGTCGAAGCCATCGAGGACTACCCCGTCCAGAAACTCCTCGATGACGTCAAAATCAAAGTCGACGCCATCCCCAGCTTCCCCGTTCAGGTAGAAAATCCAATCATCCGTGAAAACAAGCGCCGCAACCAGGTGATGTGGGTCGAAGTCCACGGATCCGCCAGCGAAGCCACCCTCAAGGAAACCGCCCGCAACCTTCGCGACGAACTCCTCAAGCTCCCCGAGATCAGCCTCGTCGATACCTTTAACTCACGGAACTATGAAATCTCCATCGAAGTCTCAGAAGATAAGCTCCGCGCCTACAATCTGACATTCGGTGAAGTCGCCGATGCCGTTTCTAACAACTCGATCGACCTCGGCGGTGGCGTCGTCCGCAGTGAAAGCGGCGAGATCACCCTGCGCTCCCGCAATCAGGCCTACCGACTCAGCGATTTCGATGCCATCCCGATCCGCACCCGCGCCGATGGCACCCGCATCTTCCTGCGTGATGTCGCCGTCATCCGCGATGCCTTCGTCGATCAGGAACTCCTCGGCCGCTTCGATGGCGAACCATCCGTCGCGCTGCAAGTCGTCACCGAAGGCAACGACGACATCATCGAAGCCAGCAGCGCCGCACGCGAACTCGCGGAGAACTACGCCAAGTTCAACTCGCTCCCTGACGGCGTCTCCGTCACGACCTGGAACGACGGCTCAAGACCGATCCGCAGCCGACTCGAACTCCTCACCTCAAACGGTCTCTTCGGCACGCTGCTGGTCATCGCCACCCTCGCCCTTTTCCTGAACCTGCGGCTCGCCTTCTGGGTCGCCGTTGGCATCCCCTTCTCCATCGCCGGTGCCATCATGCTCTTCCCCATGCCGGGCATCGAGCTCTCGATCAATCAGCTCACCTCTTTCGCCTTCATCATCGTCCTCGGCATCCTCGTCGATGACGCCATCGTCATCGGCGAAAGCGTCTTCTCCGCGAAAGAAGAGCAAAAGGACCCGGACGCGCCCGATGCCGAAATGCGCGCGACCGTCCGTGGCGTCTCAAAAGTCATCGTCCCCGCCTTCTTCGGCGTCGTCACCACCATCGCCGCCTTCCTTCCTCTGGCAAGCATCTCCGGGCGCATGGGCAACGTCCTCGGACAAACCGCGATCGTCGTCATCCTCGCGCTGATCTTCTCGCTCATCGAGTCCAAGCTGATCCTTCCCTCCCACCTCTCGCACATCAACGTCCACCGCCGTGGCCGGAACATTTTCTCACGCGCCCTCTACGCCTTTCAGGATGCCGTCGCCACCGGACTCGAGCGTTTCGTCGCTCGCTTCTATCAGCCGGTCCTGCGCCGCCTGATGAACTACCGCTACCTCGTCGCCGGTGCCTTCATCGCCATGCTCATCATCGTCGTCGGCCTGATCCCCGCCGGAAAACTCCGCTTCGTGTTCTTCCCCGACATCTTCCGCGATGACATCGCGGCCAATATCGAACTCGAGCAGGGCCTACCCGTTTCCTATCTTCACGAAACCGCCGAACGAGTCGGCCGCGGTCTGGTCGAAGCCGCCCACGAACTCGAACAGAAGTCTGGCGACAAAATTCTCGAACACTATCAGATCTCTGCCAGCAACAACACCAAAGCCAACATCGCCGCCGAGCTCACTCCCTCCGAAACCCGCAGCGTCACCACCAGTAATGTCGTCCGCCTCTGGCGCGAAAAAGTCGGCCCGGTCGCCGGGGCACGTGCCCTCGCCTACTCCGGCACCATCGGTGGAAGAAACCGCCCCGACCTCGATGTCCAACTCGAAAGCCCCGACCTTGAAGCGCTGCGCATCGCCGCCGAGGACATGAAGGCCAAGGTCGCCACCTTTCCCGGCACCAACGACGTCAAGGACACTTTCGATTCCGGCAAACCCGAGATCCGCATCGCCATCACGCCCGAAGGCGAAGCCGCCGGCTTCACCCGCCGTGACCTCGCACTCAACGTCCGCGATGCCTTCTTCGGCCGCGAAGCCCAGCGCGTCCAGCGCGGCCGCGATGAGGTTAAAGTCATGGTCCGCTACCCACTCGAAGAACGCGGCACCTTGGAAACCCTTCGCGACATGCGCATCCGCGCCGCCGATGGTGCTGCCGTTCCCTTCTCCGTCGTCGCCAACACCGAATACGGCTCTGGCCTCGCCTCGATCCAGCGCGCGGACTCGAACCGCACCGTCAGCGTTCAGGCGAATGTCGACAAGACCATCACCTCCGGCGAGGAAATCCTCGCCCGCATGAACGAAGACTATTTCCCGACCTTCCGCGCCCAGCACCCCGGCGTGAACATCGCCCTGCTCGGCGATGCCGAGCAACGCAAACGCTCCCTTGGCTCACTCGTCGGCGGATTCGGCATCTCACTGATCTCGATCTACATCCTCCTCGCCATCCCGCTGAAATCCTACACCCGTCCGCTCGCCATCATGTCCGTCATTCCCTTCGGCATCATCGGCGCACTGCTCGGCCACTTCGTCTTCGGCATCCCCGTCAGCATCCTCTCTCTCTTCGGCCTGCTCGCGCTCAGCGGCATCGTCGTCAATGACTCGCTCGTCCTCGTCCACCGCGTCGATGAACTCCGTGCCGAAGGCCTCTCCCTGGCCGATGCCCTTCACGATGCCGGCGGCCAGCGTTTCCGAGCCATCCTACTTACCACTCTAACAACCTTTGTCGGCCTCGTTCCGCTTCTCGCCGAGCCCGCCGTCCAAGCCCAGTTTTTGAAACCGATGGCCGTCTCCGTCGGATTCGGTGTCGTCTTCGCCACCGTCATCACCCTGGTCCTCCTGCCGATGCTCATGCTCATCTCCCACGACTTCCGCAGCCGCTTCAGCCGCTCGACGAAAGCCTGGAAAGCCACGCTATCTTCCCACACCAGCGAGTCGTAAGCTTCACTTCTCAGACTCCAAGCATGGAGTGCGCTCATCACAGCTTGGGGATTCATGTCCTTTCGTGACGTTCTCTCGCGGTTGCTTGTCTCCAAACGAGGTAGCCCTGAATGCAGATCGAAAGTGCTTGATCTGCTTCGCCGAATTTGGCTTTTAGGGTAGATCGTTTGTTTGATCGGGCCGCATACTTGATTGACCAGCTGCACCATGTTAGATGATGGCAGGTTATAATTTTAGTTCGCAACAATTAGATATTAATAAAACCAACAACATGAAAAAGAAAAAGCGTTTCACTCCATTGAAGCCAATTGCATTATCGTCCCTTGTGGCACTAACCGGCAGCGCGTGGGCGGCCTCGCCCTACGACATGCCTTACGGCGTTCAGTGGAACTTCATGATCGGAACCGATTCCGCCGACAATCCCCAGACTGTAGCCGCCAGCCCGGACGGGAGCGCCTGGATCACGACCATGGGCCGAGCAGGTACAGGACCGAATATGACGTGGGGCAACTCGAAGAATAGCTTCTACAGTGGCAACTACGCGAGTGGGTATGGGCAAATTGGTCCCCTCGGTCAGATCATGCAGGCCAACGACCTGTCGGCCCTTCCGGACATGACGGACTACGTCCAAGGCTACATGGGTAACCTAACCATGCGTGGGACAACGGCGTATCTCGGATTCTACATCAACAAGGGTGCTACCTGGGCTAACCAGAGCCCTGTCGACCAGCCCGCACAGGGCAATCCAGTGACGATTGCGATTCCCACGGTCGGCGCGCCGCAAGGCGCACCTTACTCCAATCCTGACTACTTCTTCAAGAACACCTTTGACCTGCTTTCGAGCAATTCACCGGATCCGGTCACCGGCATCAAGGGGGGCTACGGCGGGACCTCGGATTCGGTCGTTCTCTCCGACGGTTCGATGGTCTTCTGCGGCAGGGTTCAGCCACCGCCGGCAGGGGGATCGAGCGACAAGTTCACGCCCGGCGACTTCACCGGCTCCGTGGGCTACAACAACTGGGTGGGCAAGGTGGCGGCGGACGGCACCCTTTCCGGCCCGGCGAAACAGCCTTCCGGCGACTTTACCCGCGATTATTTTTTCGACGTCGCGGTCAACGAGTCCAATGGCCAGGTGTTTGCGGTGGGTTACAGCTACCAGGGCACGCCGACGCAGTGGGATCCCGACGGCAGCGGGCCCGCCGCTCCCTACCTCATCACCCCTACCACCAACATTGGCACTGGCATTGGCACCGGCGTCCTCTACGACGGTTCGTGGAACATTGTGGCGTCCGTCGTCTGGGACACGAAAAATGCCGGGGATCGCATCTACGACGTCGCATCGACCCCCGACGGGGGCTGGGTCGTCGTCGGCTTTACCACTGGCAACCTGAAATCCGGTGCCGTCAACCCGTCGCCCGGAACACGTGATGCCTATATTGCGAAGTACGACACCACCGGCACTCTCGTTTGGGACTACCAGTCCGAAACCGCTTACTACGAGTATGCCGGTGACGTGACGGTCGATCCCGCCGACGGCAGCATCTACGTCTCCGGTTCCCAACAGGTGAACACGGATTACGATCCCTTCCTGATGAAGTTCACGTCGTCCGGCACCATGGTGTGGACGAGCGTCGTCGATAATTCGGGCTCGCAAGACGTCTGCGTGGACCACGGAAACATCAGCAAGCATAAGGTTTACGTCCTCAGCGCGAATAATCCGTCGATCGGAGGCGTGTGGACGGCCACGACCGGCTACATTCCGCAAGGGACCGATGAGAACCTCCTGCAGAAGCTGATCCCGGGCGATTTCAACACAGACGGGTTCACTGACTTTGCCGACGTGCAACTTGCGGGCGTTGCGACCAAACCCGGCCTCCTCGGCGACGATACGTATGACTTCAACGAAGACAACGATTCAACCCTTGCGGACACTTACTTCATGATCACCGGCATCATGGACCGGGCTGTCGGCGATATCCATCAGGACTCGGCCGCGAGCGACGTCGACAATGCCGACATCGGCAAGGCAATCGGCGCCTTGGGCCGCGGAACGCTCTACATCGACGGAGACATAGACTTCGACGGCGACGTGGACGCAACGGACGTCGCGAATGTCGCAAGTGCCTTCACCGGTGCCCTGAGCCCCGCGCGCGGGCCCGCGCTCCCCACCGGCACCACCCTGACCTACATCGCCGATGTCGGCACGGTCTTCCTATCCGCTGATGGTGCGGCTGGCGGAGTCATCACGTCCTTCCAGTTGGAGAACAGCGAGGGCACCTTCGTTGATGGCAGTTTCACTGGCCCGACCGGTGGCAGTTTCGGTGGTGCCTATGCACAAGCCACCGCCAACGTACTAGCCGACAGCGACACGACCCTCGCTGGGACCAGTGGCGACCTCAGCCTGGGCAGCATCTTCCCGACCGGGATGGACCAAGCCGCATTGGAGGCTTATCTAACGGTCGCGATCTACACCGGCGCGCAAGGCACCGGGCAAATGCAGTTTGATCTCGTCGTTCTGCCAACGCTCCCCACCGCCTACGAGGCCTGGTCCAAGGGATTCGCCTCGCTGACCGACACCTTTGCCAATGTCGACTTCGAGGGTGACGGAATCTCCACGGGCTTGGAGTACGTGCTGGGTGGCGATCCGACGGTGAACGACGCGGCATCCATCGCCCCGACCTCGGAGTCCAGTGGTTCTGGGCTGGTGTTCACGTTCCGCCGCGCTGACGTCGCCAACGACGATACGAGTGCCACCATCGAGGTTCGCTACTCAACGGACCTGATGACGTGGACGCTTGCGGAGGACGGTGTGAACTCGGTGTCGATCGTGGAGAATGACGATTTCTACGGCTCGAGCCCCGGGATCGATCAAGTGCTGGTGGCACTGCCATCCAGCCTGGAGGTCGACGGCAAGTTGTTCGCTCGGTTGGGAGTCAGCGGTCTACCAGAAGCCCTGCTCAACGAGGACTTCGAGGGGCCCGACGACGCTGGCTTCACGGTGGTGAACAACGGCACCGGAGACATCTGGGAGCGTGGCACACCGAACTCGGACGGTGGTTTCGGTGGGGGAGCGGTGACTGGCGGCAACGGCGGCTCGTTGAAGTGCTGGGGCACTGACATCGGCAATACCGGTGTTTATGCTTCCGGCACCGATACCTCGCTGATCTCACCAGTCATCGACCTGACCAGCGTGGCGGGCGCCACACTCGCCTTCGCGGAAGCACTGGACATCTTCGCCGGCGACTTGCTGACGGTGAACATCATCGATGACGACATCAGCGGCGGGGTCGTGAGGATCGGTGCTCCGATCTATACGGCCGACGACGCCGGCGCCATCACCGATGCCAACTGGAATCCTGTCACCAGATTGGATCTCGCCGCCGGTGTGGGCCAGCAGGTGCGCATCGAGTGGCGATTCGCCGGTGATAACGACGGATCCACCACCTACATTGGTTCCTACATCGACGATGTCGTGATCACCACACCCTGAGAGGTTTCAACACCTTGATCGGTCCAAGCGGCGACTCCTTCTCGGGGGTCGCCGCTTTGCTTGTTCGACTGGAATGCAGCCAAGTCATCCAATGAAACATACACTCAGTCTCCTTGCCGCCCTTCTGCTGGCCCTACCGGCAATACTGCACGCCACCGGATCGCCACCGGATCAGTCGGCCGCGATGCGTCTCCACTTGCCGGGCGCGATCACGAACAGCATGGATGCGATTCCGCTCGGCAACGGCTTGAGCGGCGGCTTGAATTGGGGCAAGGGCACGAGTGCTTATCTTTCTCTGGATCGCGGTGATTGGTGGGATCTGCGTCCGCATCCGAGTGACACCAACGCCGACTTAAACCACCAGACCGCGGTGGAAATGGCGCGGTGTGAATAAAGTGTCTGAATAAAGTGTCTGTCTGAATAAAGTGTCCGTCCCTTTAAAAATACAAAGCCCAGGGTTGGTCGAAGACCTACCCTGGGACTGGTGCCGCACGAATCTCCAACCCCAAAGGGGTTGTGTCCCAAAGCCCAGGGTTGGTCGAAGACCTACCCTGGGACACGCACCGCCCGAAAAATCCAACCCCAACGGGGTTGTGTCCCTTGCGCCGCCCCCCGTATCACGCCCTCCCTTCATCGCACGGATTGAACACCCCACTTTCAGATCGCCATCCCCGCAATTTTTCGCTAACGAACACATTATCACCCGCCATTCCTCTCCCCATCCCATGAAAACCCAATCCCGCCTCATCACCGGCTTCCTCCTCGCCGCCCTCGCCTCGCCCATGGCCTTGGCGGCTGCCAGCCATTCGGCAATCAGCGGTGAGGTTGCGGTCGATACCCGCAGTCGCGAACTCGAATACGAAGCCTTGCCTCCGGGTGATCCCTCCGACCCCATTCCGCAGGAAATCGCCGTGGCGGAAAGCAGGATGGTCGATGACACCTTTGAAATGGACATCGAAGTGCCCGTTGTCGGCGAATTGATGTCTGTCTTTCGAAACGACAACCTCGCGAGCAACAACTGGACCTTCGTGGAGTCTCTCCTCACCACCAGTCCTCGCATGAGGCTTTACACCGACACCGAAGGCGCTCCCTCCCGCTTTTACCGCATTCAGCCCGCATTTCAGCTCGCTCCCGGAGAAATCGGATTCATCGACAATACGTGCGACCTCTCTACTATGTCGGATTCGGATTCACACAATTACTATCTCCGTAGGGAAAATGATCATAAGGATTTGCAGATCCACTACAAAATCCCTTCGCGGCTTGAAGGTCAAATCGAATATGTGGTATTTTGGATATACAAAGGAGATACGGGCGAAATTATTAGCTCCGTTGCAGGCGCAAAACAAGGTGATGATTTTAGCGCGGGCAATCAGATTGTCACCTGGACACCCGAGTTACCATCGAAAGAGAATGACCCCGGTTTCTTCATCATACAAATGGAGGTGGCAGTAGGCGGTGAGGTGGTTTACAAATCCCCCATTGCCGATGCGGTTCTGGACATTCCTGATTGGCAGTGTCCCCAAGAATGCCTCGCAATATGGGATCCCCTCTGGAGACATCGCCCCATCTTGCACCTGAAACCGTTTTCAGGTGGGCTGGATCCAGGTGGGCTGGAGTATCCGATTGATCCAGCAGTTTTTGTTGCTAATGCGAAGCTTTACCAGAAATTAGATAACCTGCAAGTCCTTACTCTTGAGCACCCCACAATTGCAGACCTAAGTAACTATAACACGGTAAACTACTTTCTGGAAATGGGGACGGTGGGTGTTGCTTCCCGGTCTGGTATTACCTCATCGGAGGCTAGTCCCTATATCATGCATACCGCTAACGATCATCAATTCACAAACGGGGCTGCAGGTTCTGGAGAGCGCAGGAATCATGTGAATAAAGAGTTCCTTTTCGCTCAATACTGGTTGTTTTACGATTTTAGTAACAGTGCCGTCGACTTGCTCTTCACTCCGTATCACGAGGGAGATTTGGAGTATGTCCAGATCGCAATCAAAAAATTCAACCCCGTTTTGCCGTCGCGCAAAAGGTATTGGATGGAGCCATTTGCCGCGACTGCCTCGCAACACTACTATGGGCAGACTTTAAGGTGGTATCAAACTTCAGGTAGCACTCCTATATCTTCTCAACAAATCTTTGAAGTCATCCATGATCAACGTGGCCGTCCATCAATTTTTTCTGCCCAAGGGACACACGCCACTTACTTCGCGGAAGGAGAATACAAAGTGGCCGTGGAATTTCTAGGAACACAGATTCAATATGATACGCCCAGCCTCACGACAGAAATCGCAGTGAAATCCTTTCCAACTTTCTATCAGTTAGCTCCCATGCCTTCCTGGTTCGAGAACTGGGAGGGACGCTGGGGACATTACCATTCGACAGCTGGCGCTAGCTTTTCAGCCACTGCGCGGAACGGTCCGCACGGACCTCTGTATCGAGGCGCTTACGAGCCACCGCTGTTTCCCGACGATCCGAACAGTTCACAATTTCCAGTGAACCTAAGAAGTAACCCCGTTCGCTTCCACAACCTGTCTCGCAAAGAATACGACGGCGTCCGTGATCTCGACCTCTACATCCCAGAGAGCTAGACCCTATTCGAAAAGCCGCTGACCGGCCGAAAACACGTCGCAGCCTGCGTATGAATCATTCATTGAAAATAAAATAAATACCTTGAAAAGGTGTGACTCAACATGTTGTAATTCAACAACTTAATATCACTCA
>CAZVMS010000068.1:0-2354 GCA_964628795.1 uncultured Haloferula sp.
CAGCGGCTCGATGTGAGTGGCGGGGAGGATGCAAGCCGGGTGCGCAATCGCAATGCCATCCTTGTGCTGGGCATCCTTCGTCGCAGCGCCGTGGGAATCTTCTACCGGTGGAAAAAACTTCGCAAAAACCTCCGGCAATCCTCCTTCAAGGACTTTCACGACGCGATGAATAAGTTCAACAATCGCCTCGCTTTCGCCACCATCACAGCCCGCCTGTGAACCCTCCCCGTGCAAAAATCCGCCGTGAACCCGCTACCCCGCCGCGAGTCGGAGATTGAACCCTAATGAGAACCCTTTACCCTGAATCGGACTGGCGCTCCCGGTAGCGGGTGCCACCACATCGACGTTCGCTTCAAAAATGAAAGCCGTGCTTCCAGCTCTCGCATTTCTCGCGCGGCACTTTCGATTCGTTGCGTTCGCGATGATAGTCGGCTGCATCGTGTGGACGATTGCCTACTTCGTCCTGCTGATCGTCGCGGTCGTTACCAATCAAGGTGTCGGTAGTCCGCTGGCGTTTCCTGCTGGGATTATTGCCGTGCTGGCGTCATGCGGTTTCCTTGGGTGGGGCGTCTTCGCCCCTGCTTCGGCGATTGGGGCGGTGTTTTGTCGAGTGTTTCGACTCCCGCGTATTGCCGCTATCCCAGTTGTCACCGTAGCCGCATTCCTCCTCAGCTACGGGCTATACTGGGCTTAGATCGAGATGGGCACTACCCACTCGATGCCGGCGATGTTGACCGTGCTGAAGAACTTTGCGATTTACCTCAGCATTCCGTTGGGAGCCTACTGGTGGCTGACTGAGGGACCAGGTGCGCTCTTCGACGGATTTCGGCGTTGGATCGGTCGCCGTCGCCAGAACAAAAAACCAAGCGAATCGGGTCCCGGGGAGTAGTTAGCTCCCCGGTCCCACACCACCCTGCGTACGGCTCCTTACAGGGCGGTTCCAATCAGACTCGGGCATCTGGCCCGTAGTGCAGCTTGATCCAGACGGCCCTCACATCAGGCACCCCCTGTTCCTCAAGCCAACGGTTGTTCAATGCGTGTCGCACCAGCGACATTTGGCTCATCCGCCAGTAGCCTTTACGACTCCGCGACGCTTTGTGCACCTCACCCGGAGCGATGCCCAAGGCGATGAGGTTGCGGCGACGCGTGCGCGGCTGCTTGCCTACCGCACGGCCACGCGGAGTGCACCCTCCGGGCTGCCTCTCGGTGTTGTCCTTCGGACATGGCGTTCCATTGTTTCCAGTAATACAATCGCACCCTCCGCCTGACCCATTCCGCCAGTCGCTTAATGACCGAGTAGGTGCAACTGAGCTTGTAGTAGTTGAGCCAGCCGACGACATACCGGCGCAGTTCGTCGATGACGTCCCGCACGCGATGCCCCCGGTTGCGTCGGGTGATTTCCCGCACCCGCTGCTTGAAGCGATGCAGGGCCTTGAGCGTCCACACCAGCCGCCCCTTGCGATCCATGGCGTAGCCGAGGAATTCGCAGAACTTCAGTTGGGTGCATTTGCTCTTGGCTCGATTGACCACCAGTTTCAGTCGTCCTTCGCAGTATCGGACCAAGCTTGCCATCACCCTTGTCGCCGCCTTCGAACTCTTCACCAGCACAATAAAGTCATCGGCATATCTCGCGAACTTGTGTCCGCGTGATTGCCTGCACTCCGTTCCGGCCATGAAGACTGCATTTTCCTCCTCCGGAAAATGCTTTAAGGATGGCGGCAAGCCGCTGGAGCATTCCAATTCCTTGTCGAGTGGATCGAGCACGATGTTGGCTAACAGGGGCGACAGCGGACCACCCTGCGGCACTCCGAGAGGCGTGGCCTCCCGCGTGCCGTCCGGCAGCACCACCCCGGCGGTCAGGTAGCGGTGGATCAGACCGAGTGTCCGGCGACACCCGATCTTTTCCCGCAGCGCTCCCATCAACCGGTCGTGGTTGACCGTGTCGAAGAACGATTTCAGGTCGCAATCGACCACCTGGCGGCGGCCTTCCGTCCAGCCGGCTTCCATTTCGGCCACCGCGTCGTGCGCGGAATGGCCGGGCCGGTAGCCGTGGCAAAAGCGCCGAAGGCCTGTAGGCGCTTTGGACGGAGCGAAGCGGAGCCCCGCAGGGGTGAGGGGGCGGGCGGAGCCCCCGAATCAATGTTCGCTGAAGTCCGCTTCAAAGCGCGGGCCCAGCACTTGCGCGACGGCCTGCTGGATCACGCGATCCAGCACCGTCGGTGTACCGAGGGCTCGTTTGCCGCCCCCGTCCTTGGGAATTTCCACACGCCGCACCGGGGATGGCTTGTAAGAGCCTTCCTCCAACTTGGCGCGTATCTTTTCCCAATGTTCTCGCAGGAAGGCGGGAAAGTCCC
>CAZVMS010000069.1:0-7355 GCA_964628795.1 uncultured Haloferula sp.
TTTCCTGAGTGATATTAAGTTGTTGAATTACAACATGTTGAGTCACACCTTTTCAAGGTATTTATTTTATTTTCAATGAATGATTCATACGCAGGCTGCGACGTGTTTTCGGTCGGTCAGCGGCTTTTCGAATAGGGTCTAGCTGGCGGGTTTGCTCGATGGCGGTCCCCAGAACCGAGTCGTCTTCCAAGGTCATTTGTTCGGCACCATGCTCCTCAAGTTCGAAGCCGAAGGAGCCGGTGGCGGTGCTCGTGATCAAGAGCTGGTTTTGTGCCCGGTTCGGGATCGGCCCCATCGCCTGCAAGGGAGCGGAAATCGATGCCGCCACTGCGGCCACCGCATCGGTGAAAGCTTTGGTCGCCTCCATCCCGAACTCGGCAAAGATCCCGAAACTGCCGACAACGGGCTTGCCCCGGAACGTAAGCTTAGCGCGGGCGGGTTGGCGAGTGTCTTCTGGAGTTGATGAGAGTTGTAGATTGACGATCTCCAACCGGGTATTGAGGCTACGTAAATCGATCAACTCCTCCGGCGGAGTCGCTGCGATCATCCGTTGCAAAGCGGTGCGCTCCGAGAGCAGGTGCATGCGTTCCTGGCGATTCATGGGGTTGCTCCGGTTGGGTTTGAAGTCAGCAAAAGGCGGGCAGCCACATCATCGGCCGGATTGAGATCAATCTCAAGGAAGCCCTTCCACAGGCGAGTGTCCCGTTGATGTGCCCACATGTCATACCAGTAGGCACTGCGACTGACCAGATATTCGCTAGACCCTCCCAGCAGCACCGGGAAAGCATCCACCCGATAAGCGGCCTTCAGGGCATCTTGCTCGACCGCGTTTGCCGGAAACAAGGAGGGATTGGCGTTGATCACATCCGCCTGGGTCATCCCTGCCGGGATTCGGAAAAACGTCACGAGATCCACGTCGTTCGGGGGCCACCGCCGGTGCCCCGTTTCGATGCTTTCGGTGAAGCTACCGTCGATCCATTGAAACCCATCGATCAAGCCGATGGCATGCATGGCCTCCCGGAAATTGAGAAATCCATCGAGGATTGCTGTTCGCTCCGGGCTTGTGGAAAAGCGAAGGACTAGGTCCGGAAGCGCGACTCGATAGGGTGACCGGTTCGGCGAGGCTGGATTTGCGGGATCCACCGGCGGGATGAGCCCTTCGGCGGTCCAGTGAGGGATGGGAACGGTGACAGCCATGATTTCGATTCAATGGTTATTGATCAGACTCCGCAAGTCCCTCCACCCGCACCCGGCCGGTCAGGAGGTCGTGCATCAGGCCGTGTTTTTGTTGGCGGAGTTTGGCGAGGTGGGTGCGTGTTTCGCGGATCACCGATTCGCAACCTTCGAGCTGTGCTGCGATCACGGCCTGCTCGTCGAAACCTTTGGGCGCTGCAACCGGGAGTTTTCGGAGGTCGCCTAGCGTGATCTCCATGAATGTTGTGCCCTTGATGGTTAGTGAAATTTCACGCTGAACTCGTGCGCATCGGATGGCCCAGAGTAAGAATCCAGTGTGGGTCTGCGAATTTGGGGCAATCCGTGCCGTTCCTTGCGTTAGGTTTGCTCCGTCGAGGTCTTGGGGAACCGGCAAAACTTTGCCAACTGTGGCCCTGATCGCACAAACGATCTCTCCTTTGCGAATCTGTGAGCGTGAATAGGATGCCGCTATCAATGACGACGTGCACAACATCTCATCGCGGACCAACTCCTCACCAGACATGTCGCCGGTGCGAATATAGGGAATACCGCCCTCAACATGCGGACCGGCTTGAACGATGCCGTATGTGATGTCGTGCTGCGTATAGTCGTCCAGCGGTTTCACCACCCATTCCTTTGGGACTAAGCCCACTTTGGAGCCTTGATAGAGTCCCGGCGCTTCTTCGGGGGTGGGGCGGATTTGGCCTTCTTGGGCGGTGGCTTCGCAGGGGAGGCCTTTATGGTCGCCGCGGGCGAGTTCGGGGCGGGTCCAGAGGCCGCGGGTGAAGAGGTCGTGCATCAGGCCCGCCTTGATCTGCTGATGCTTCTCCACCAGCTTCTCCGTCGCCTCGATCACCTCGTCCAAGGTCGTGAGGATGGCGGCGATGCGGCGTTGTTGGGGGAGCGGCGGGAGAAGGACTTTTGAACTTGCTAGACGGCCCCCGGTGACACTTGGAAAGGTTGATCCACTTCCCCGCGCTTCTTCGAGAACCTCGACGGCGAGTTGGCGCAATACGAATTCCAGGAAATCTGTTACTGCGACTCCGTTCTTTCCACGAATCGCCGCGACACCGCGCCCGATGCAATAGAAGTCATTGGAAACGTTGATTCTTCCAGTCGTGCTTCCGCGCACGCAAAAGAGGATGTCACCAGGGAGGCATGTCTTTGCAGGCGCACTTGTCCACTGGACCGGCGTCGGATGTTTTTTCCCATATTCTACCGGCCCGTTGATTAATGGCATACCGATGCCGTCTTCGTTGTAAGTCCAACCAGGAGGTGATTGTCCCATCACGATTTCGGACACAAGTCCCAACTCGATTTCACCCCACTCACTCATACCCCAGCTCCTTCAAGAAGGTTTTCAGTTTGGCGGCTTCGGCATCGCGTTTGGCTTCGATGGCTTGGGCGGGGCTTGGCGGCGGTGGATGGTTTCGCCCCTTCAGGGCTTGGAAATCGGGTGGGGCCATGGACCCAGGGCGATGCCCTGGGCTGGTATGTTTCGCCCCGTTGGGGCTGAAGAATCGCCAGACGAGGTTGGGGCAGAAGATGGCGGCTTGGGCGGCTCATGGCTGCGGCTCGGTTTCCCAATCGAGGAGTTGTTGGCGGAGTTCTTCCTTGGAGGGGAGGTAGAGTTTGTATTCCGAGGCGTAAATGGCGGCGTTTTCGGGGAGGGTGATTTCCACGAGGGCGTCGTTTTTCTTTTTGCAGAGGATGATGCCGACGGTGGGGTGCTCGTCTGGCAGTTTCACGTGGCGGTCGAAGTAATTCACATACATCTGCATCTGGCCGAGATCCTGATGGGTGAGTTTGCCGATCTTGAGGTCGATGAGGACGTAGCACCGGAGCAGGCGGTTGTAGAAGACGAGATCGACGAAGAAGTGATCATCCTCAAAGGTGAAGCGTTTTTGGCGGGCTTCGAAGAGGAAGCCTTTGCCGAGTTCGAGGAGGAAGTGTTCAAGCTTGTCGATGATCGCGGATTCGAGGTCGCTTTCGGAGTAGGCAGCCTTTTCGTCGAGGCCGAGGAATTCGAGGACGTAGGGGTTTTTCAGAATATCGCGCGGGGAGGCGGGATGGTCGCCTTGGGAGGAAAGCTCGGGGAGGCGTTCCGGTTCGCGGCTGAGGGCGATGCGTTCGTAGAGGCTGGAATCGAAGTGGCGGCGGAGTTCACGGACAGACCAGCCGGATTTTTCCGCTTCGATTTCGTAGAAGGCCCGTTCGGCGGGGTTCTCGATCCCGATGAGGAGGACGTAGTGGGACCAGGAGAGGGCGAAGGGACGGGTGTCCGCTGTGAATTGGCCAGACAGTGTCTGGCCAATTGGGTCGGGCTCGAATTTTCCAGACACTGTCTGGGGAATCTCTCCGGCAGGTAATTGCCCAGACGGTGTCTGGGCAATTCCGGCTATTCGCCCCGAGTAAAGCAGGTAGAAGCGCCTCATGTATTCCAGATTGGGTTTAGAGAAACCCCGTCCGAATTCTTCAGTCAGTGATTTGGCGAGGTTCTTCACAAGCTCCTTGCCGTATTCCGCACGCTCGGATCCTTGCTGTTCGTTCTCCACAATCAGGCGACCGATTTGAAAATTCGTGAGCACCTGGAGCGTGTTGACCGCCCTCGCGGCGGCATTCCGGGCGGACTGGATGATGCCGCGGATTTGCGGAAGCAGGATCGTGAGGCTTTCGGTGGATTTACTCATACCCCAGCTCCTTCAAGAAGGTTTTCAGTTTGGCGGCTTCGGCGTCGCGTTTGGCTTCGATGGCTTGGGCGGTGACGGCGTATTTGGCGTGGAGGTTTTCGAGGGCGGCGAGGCAGGCGCGGGAGTCGGCGCAGAGGTAGGCGTCGTAGGTCTCCGTGAGGATGCGGCGGAGGCGTTCGAGGATGACGGTTTTGGCTTCCTCCGGGCCGATCTTGGCGCGGGCGGCGGTGACGAGGTCGTCGCGGCGTTTCTCGGTGGCGCGGATCTCGGACTTGAGTTGCTTGGCCTCGTCTTCGAGGGCCTTGTGGCGGTCGAGTTTTTCTTCGATGGCGGTGGCCTCGGCGTTGTAGGTAAGCTCGTCGGCGCTGCGCTTTTCTTTTTTGGCGAGTTTGGCCTGGGCGCGGAGTTCCTTGAGCCTCGCCTTGAGGTCTTTCACCTCGCTGCCGGGGAGGATGCCGGTGTCGTCGCTGTCCTCGTAGTCTTCCTCATCGGCGGCGGCGAAGAGGGCGGCGAGTTCGGCGATGCGGAGGCGCTTGCTCTCCATTTCCGCGAGGACTTCTGGGAACTGGCTTTGGAGGATTTCATCATCGGGGATGAGTTCCGCGCCCCAGCCGGAGAAGGCGATGGATTTGAGGTCGGGCTTGAAAAACTCGAAGTAGCGGGCGAGTGCGCCGCGGATTTGGTGGGGCGTCAGGAGGATGGCGGAGGGTTGTGTCGCCCCTTCAGGGCTTGGATTGTTTTTCGGGGTTTTACCCAGGGCGTTGCCCTGGGCTATCGAATGTCGCCCCGTTGGGGCTGAAGAGTTGGAAGCGGCGAAGGTTTTTCCGATGGAGGCGAGCAGCAGGCGGCGGAGTTCATAGACGTTGCCCTTTTTCCCTCCATCCGGGGCGAGGGCGATGACGTGCGGAAGGTTTTTCTGCCACCACTTGGCGAGGGTCTTGTGGAAGCCGGCGTGGGCGGCGGCGATGGCGAGATCGTTCTGGACGATGTCGGCGAGGTCGCGGCGGTGGGTGATGTGCGGAGAGAAGTCGGAATAAAGAGGAACCACGGATGAACACGGATTCACACGGATGGAAGAGGAAGACTTCTCGGTTTTGGTTTTCTGATTTTTTGATCCGTTTCCATCCGTGTCCATCCGTGGTTCGAACACACTTTCCCTGAGGCCGGGGTAGTTATTCCAGAAGTGGGAGGGCCCGTCGATTTCCGCGAGCGGGACGCCGCCGTGGAGGTGGGCGCGGACGTCGTGGGGTTCCGGCGGCGGGGCGTTGTCAACGTAACGGCGGATGTTGCAGTTCCATTCCTCGGACTCGATCTCGGCATGGGGGACGAGGCGGGCGTAGGCGTCCACGGTTTGGCGTTCGCGGTAGACGTGGACGATTTTCGAGATGTCCTCGGGGCGGAGGAAGTTCTGGGCCTTGCCTTCGCGGTATTCGCGGTCGGCATTGATGAAGAGCACGTCCTTGCGGGTGGCGGCTCCGCCTTTGTCGAAGACGAGCACGCAGGCGGGGATGCCGGTACCGTAGAACAGCCCGGCGGGCAGGCCGATGACGGCCTCCAGCCAGCCGCGCTGGATGAAGTAATTGCGGGCTTCCTTTTCCTCGCCGCCCTGGAAGAGCACGCCGTGGGGCATGACGACGGCCATTTTCCCGTCGGCCTTGAGCACGGAAAGCATGTGCTGGACGAACATGAGGTCGGCCTTTTTCCCTTTCTCCGGCAGCCAGACTTGGAAGCGGTTGGGGTATTCCATGTCCTTGCGGATGTAGTTCTGCGAGAACGGCGGATTGGCGAGGATGCGGTCGAAGCGTTTGAGTTCGCCGCCCTCGGCCTTGTGTTGGGGTTTCCGCAGGGTGTCCTCCTGGCGGATGTCGGCGTCCGGGATGCCGTGGAGCAGCATGTTCATCTTGCAGATGGACCACGTGGTGCCGATGGACTCCTGTCCGGCGAAGGAGAGATCCTTGGGGTTACCCCCGCACTCGCTGACGTAGTCGCGGGTCTGAATGAGCATGCCGCCAGAACCGCAGGTGGGATCGTAAACCGACATGCCGGGCTGGGGATCCACGATCTCGACGAGGCACCGGACAACGTCAGCCGGGGTGTAAAATTCGCCCGCCTTCTTGCCCGCAGAGTCGGCGAAGAACTTGATGAGGTATTCGTAGGCCGCGCCGAGCAGGTCGGGGAACTCGAAGTTCTCGTCGCGGAGGGGGATTTTCTCGAAGTTCTGGACGAAGTTCGAGAGGATGTCGTCGTCGAGCGTGCGCTGACCGATCTTGCGGTTGAAGTTGATGTGCTTGAGCACGTCCTCCAAAGCATCGACGTTGGCGTCTTCGAGGGCTTCGAGGGCTTTGTTGAGGCCGGTGCCGACGTTGGTCTTCAGGTGGCGGAGCTTTTCCCAGCGGGCTTCGGGCGGGACGAAGAAGGTGAATTTGTCCGGGTTCTTGAGCTGGGATTCGATCACGTCGGGGTCGGCACCGCGTTTCTCCAGTTCCTTGCGGAGAGAATCTCTCTCCTGGTCGAAGAGGTCGCTCATCCGCTTCAGGAACAGCATGCCGAAGATGTATTCCTTGTAATCGGAGGCGTCCATATTGCCGCGGAGGTCGTCGCAGGCTTTGAAGAGGAGGCCGGAGAGCTGGGAGAGGGTGAGTTTCGGGTGGCGGGAAGACATTTTGAGGTAAGGAGGGCGGGACGACCGTTCGCTGTTCTGGGTGCTATTGATAGTGGGCATTCCGGCATGTCAGCAAGCCATCAAAGAGGATGCGCGGAAGTTCGCTCAGCTCTGAAGACGGAGAGGACTGGGGGCATGGTGAATGGGTAGAGCTGGTTTCAGAGGTTTTGGAAGATGGTTCTCTGGCTTCGGGAGCCATGGGGTGTCGCCCCTCGATCGAGGAGATCGTGAAACCAGCCTAAACGCCCGACCTAGGACAAGCGTAGGGGGAAGGTGGAAAAAGCTGATGAATCGCTAATGGGCAATGAGCTACTCACGCTCAAGCAACTGTGCCAAATCAACCCCGAGGGCTCGGGCGACTTTCAGAAGCGAATGGAGCGTTGGGCTGGTCTCAAGGCTCTCGATGTGACGCAGACCGGTCCGGCTGATCCCGGCCATTTCGGCAAGGCGCTGCTGGGAGATCCCCTGCTCGATTCGCGCTTGGCGAAGGGCTTTACAGATGGCGTTGACGGTCTTCTTCTCTCGGTCGGGCTTCACGCCTGACCATTTATGGCCTTGTCGGCCTGGCTGGAGATGGCCATAAATGGCCCGTCGCTATCGTATTGACCAATTTCGGATGAAGATTGTCTTTGGAATCCTGTGGTAGTAAGTTGGGGTTTTTGTCCGCTGTCCCGCTCTCGCTTCATGCGGGCCAGCAGATTGATCTGCTCACGGAGTGGTTTGGGGGAAACGGCGTTCCATTT
This sequence comes from uncultured Haloferula sp., assembly GCA_964628795.1. Taxonomy (GTDB): domain Bacteria; phylum Verrucomicrobiota; class Verrucomicrobiia; order Verrucomicrobiales; family Akkermansiaceae; genus Haloferula. The sequence goes on from CAZVMS010000069.1 coordinate 7,290, forward strand.
CATGCCCGTGTGTAGGGGTGTTGGGTCGGCCAGAGTCAACAAGGACGAGACGTTACCTTCGGCGTT
>CAZVMS010000070.1:0-2569 GCA_964628795.1 uncultured Haloferula sp.
CCTCTTCGGCACCCTCGGCCACATCTACGCTGAGAAAAACAAGGACGGCAGCAACAACGGTCCGATGGGCGGGCAGTATGGCCCGGTCAACTCGGCCGGCATGCCCTGCTTCCTCGGTGTGCTGCTGGCCCGGCAGTGCGCGCTGACCAATCCGGACACGATCGCCCTGCTTGACGCCTCGATCGAACGAACCAGCCGCTTCTTCGCCTACTATGCAGAGCGCGGTGCGATTCCTTACGGTGAGCACACGCCCGGCACCAGCGGCCACGAGAACAACGGAAAGAGCGGTCTCGCCGCGCTGTGTTTTGATCGTCAGGCCAACCGGGTTTCGGAGGGGCAATTCTTCGCCAAGATGGCCACGGCAGCCACCACCGAGCGCGAGATCGGTCACACCGGCGCTTTTTTCAACTACCTGTGGGCACCGCTTGGCGCGGCTGCCGGCGGAGAAGAGGCCGCTGCTTCCCATTTCCGGCGAGCCCGCTGGTATTACGACCTCGCCAGGCGCTGGGACGGTGGCTTCGATTACGACTGCCTCAACGAGGGGGCGAACAGCGGTTCGCAGTATTATGATTTCCGAATGAGCACTGCCGCGCTGCTCACCTACGCACTGCCGCTGCGCAAACTGCACCTCACCGGCCGCGGCCACGATCCACTGCGCGACTTGACTGCCACAGATGTCGCCAAAGCAGAGTTTGCAGACGGCTACGACGCCACCACGAGAGTCACCAACGATCTTATCACCGACCTCGGCAGCTGGTCGCCCACTGTCCAGATCCGGGCCGCCGAGCAACTCGCCACCCGATCCATCGATTCCGCCACGCTCACGCAAATCACCAATCTCGCCACCGATCCCGGCAGCCAGTCACGTATCGGCGCCTGCTACACGCTGGGAAAAATCAGCAACAGCAGCACCGCAAACGCACGGGCCGCCACCCTTGCGGGACTGCTCACCGACTCTCAAAACCACGTCCGCTACATGGCCGCCGAAGCCATGCGCTACCTGCCGCAGACGGCGAAGATGACCCAACTCAGCGCCGTCCTCTCGGCGGCGGCCAGCACCGCGTCCCCGCTGCTGCCCTTCGACGAGGAAGACCCGCTGCATTTCGCCCACGGCCGTCTCGCCATTCTCCTGTTCTACAGCGGCAACGCCTACGGTCCCAAGGGCATAATTTACGGTAGCGGCATCAACGGTGTGAATCGGGGCCTCCTCTACCCGGCGATTCGGGGCGTTGCCGACAATCCGGTGGGCCAGGCTCGCAGCACGCTGGATGCGACCTATCAGAATCTAACCGCCGCCGATGTGAACGCCCTGGCCGACACCCTGGTCGAGTCGATCCACTTCCGCGCTCCGTCTGACAAGATGTTCAGCGCCGGAATCCGCAATGGCGGCCTCAAGGCCTTGGAAAAATACGACAACGCCGATGGAGTTCCCCTGGCCATTGCCTACATGGTCGACGACGGGCGGACCGATGCCTACACCACCGGGCTTTCCATGCTTCAGAAATACGCGGGTGCTTCCACCACTGTCACTCCCGATCCGGACGTCATCGGGTTTTGCCAGTCCTTGTTGGGTGGTGGCAGCGCCGCAGCCGCCCAAGCCGTCCTCAACGCCATCGCCGCCGACCCGAACCCGGCACCTCTCACCCCCTTCAAGAGCATCCAGTCAGTCACTGCGGATGCACCATCGCTGATCCTACCCGCTAACCAGACCATGCTGCACGCGACTGCCTCCGACCTCGCTCTAGGCAACCTGGTTTGCACCTGGCGCAAGGTGCATGGCGCGGGAAACCCCAGCTTCACTCCCAACGGCACTGCGGCGTCCAAGGATTGCACCATCGTGTTTGACAACATCCCGGGGCAATACCTCTTCGAAGTGACCGTGTCTGACTCTCGAGGCTTCACCGAAGTTTCCGGAACGGTGCCCTTCACTCTCTACGATGTCGGCGGCACCCTTCCCGCGAACAACCCGGCCACGGCGATCCCACAGGCGGTCACCGCAGCCCCGTCATCAAGTACTCCAATTACGCTCACGGGCAGCGACCCCGAGGGCTATCCGCTGATCTTTACGGTGACCAGCGCGCCGTTGCATGGCACTCTCACCGGCACCGCCCCGGATCTTAACTACACCCCCGAGGGCGGTTTCACCGGAAGCGACAACTTCATTTTCCAAGTCATGGACAGCGAGGGCCAAGTTTCCTCTGCCAGCATCACCATCACGGTGATTGCCATAAGCGTCGAACCCGACGTTTACGAGCCGTTCGGAGTCAAGTTGCCAGGCAAACAGTGTATTGACGTAAGGATTTAACTTTGCTAAAGGTCGCGTAACACGATGAAGACCAACGAAGAAAAGGTGATCGATCCGGTCGAAAAGGCGGGGCTGCCGACGGCTCCGGTGCCGGGCGGATTTCGGCGGGGGAAGGGGCTGGGACGGAGGCGAATCCTGGGGATGGAGGGGCAGTCGAATTGCTACCACGTGATGAGCCGCACGGCGGGTGGGGAGATGCTCTTCGGCGACATAGAAAAAGAGGCGTTCGTGCGGGTGATGCGTCGGCTGGAACGCTTCGCGGGG
>CAZVMS010000071.1:0-4284 GCA_964628795.1 uncultured Haloferula sp.
TTTCCTGAGTGATATTAAGTTGTTGAATTACAACATGTTGAGTCACACCTTTTCAAGGTATTTATTTTATTTTCAATGAATGATTCATACGCAGGCTGCGACGTGTTTTCGGCCGGTCAGCGGCTTTTCGAATAGGGTCCATCTAGTCTTACCGCAACCGAGCTCTCCCCTTACAAGAGAAGCCCTTACACCTTCCGTTCCAGACGATTTGGACCCAGAAAGCTGCAAATCGAGCCATTGCTTGAGATTCTCGATCCTTGTGGGACCACGGCTGGGGAAACGACTTTCCCCACGGCCTACTCCGTGCGGCCCTCCCCCATTCTACCGGGGAAGCATCCCCGAACCCCTCCCTCACCTCGCCAGACAGATCATGAACCGGCAGCACTCGTACCTCGTCTGCTTCCAGCCCATGAACTGCCTCGGCCCCCACCTGTGTGTCAGCTATTTGTCTACGACCGACTCTGTGGTGCTCGACCTGCGCTTCAGGCGGACGAGCCGCCACGCTCCGGATCTCCGCTCCTCGATTCCGTCTCCAACAAATAGGATACCGATCTTGGACGAACCGGTTTGAATACTAAGGGGCTCAGCCCCTCGCGCCGTCAAGGGTGTCCCCGAGTTTCGCAAGCTGCAACCCGGGTGATCCCCCTCCCTTGACGTTGCTACCCCCGGTCTCGCCGACAGCAGGGTTTCAAGCGTTGGCGCATGAAACCTTCGCTCTACTTCCCTATGTGACCAAATGACTGCAATCATCGAATTTTTCACCTAACCAAAGGAGTCCAAATTGCCAGACCTATATGACCAGATCACCACCACTATCATCGAACAACTCATCGCTGGAGTCGTGCCATGGAAATCGCCCTACTTCTCGACAACCGGCTTTCCCCGCAACTTCGCGACCCAGAAGGAATACCAGGGCATCAACGTCTTGCTTCTCGGATCCCAGCACTTCACCTCACCCTATTTCCTCACCTTTCTCCAAGCCAAGGAACTCGGCGGCAGCGTCAAGAAGGGTGAGCGAGGCTTTCTCGTCGTGAAATACGGGACTTACAACAAAGAGGAAGATCAGACTCAAGAAGGAGAGGACACTCGAAAGCGAGGATATCTCAGAGGTTACAAAGTCTTCAACTCATCACAGATCGAGAATATCGACTTCCCAGAGCCACCGACAGCATCGGCTCTCACGACTACCGAAAAGACGGATCGTGCCCGCGCAATCATCGACTCCATGCCAAGACGACCACCCATCCACCAAGGAAGCGCCGTGCCGTGCTACCGCCTCGAATCGGATTCCGTCCACATGCCGAAACTCGGCTATTTCACCAGTGAGGAGGTCTACTACTCTACCCTTTTCCATGAGCTGGGTCACGCGACAGGCCATCAAACCCGTCTTGCTCGAAAATCCCTGATGGATAACAAGGGTTTTGGTGCTTTCAGTGACACATCCCGAAAGATCTACGCTGAGGAGGAGCTGGTTGCCGAAATGACGGCTTCATTTCTCAGCACCCATGCAGGCATCATCGAGGATGACCACGTTAACTCGGCTGCCTACCTGCAAAGCTGGATAAAAGCCCTTCAAGGTAAGGACGCACGAACATGGATTGTCCGAGCGGCATCTCAAGGCCAGAAGGCTGCGGACTTTATTTTAGGGCGCAGCCTGAACCTCGAACCTGAACCGAACATCCGTGATCCAAGACCAACTGAATCCGTCAGTTTTGTCGCAAAATTGAATTCCCGTGACTTGAGCAGCCAACCGGGGAGAAGCAGATGACCCTCGATGAACTGCGATCCCGGGCCGCCGAACTTTTCCCCATTGCTGTCGCGAACGCCGTCGAACGCCCCGGAGACAAAAACCCGGAGCTGTGCCTCCTGAAACAGCTTTGTTGGGAGAATTTCAAATCGTTGGGTTTCCATTGCATGGCGGCCTGCTTCGACGCCATCATGCCCAGATCAGAAGGCAAGCTGGACCTCACCGGCTGGAGTTCCGCTGAAATAAGCGTGTTGCCGTGGACGTTCCGCGTGAGCTGCCGCCCGTTCTTCCTATCCTCCTCCTCGGCCCATTTCGAAATCCGGCACGACGGACCGCTGCCGGGATTGACTGAGACCGGATACCGCTCAATCTTCGCTCCCATGGCGACTTTTGCGGACAGATCTCCGGATGACTTCATCCGCTCCGTGGTTTGCAAGGATCTGCCAAAGTCGGTTCAAATGACGCTGTTCTAAGCAGTCTGGGAACCTTTACCGCAGCGCACCCCATTTGTTCATGAACAGCCCCAATCACGAGTGCCGCCCCTTCTCGCCGTGGGTTTATTTCTTGCCCCCGGACCAAGAGACTCTCACCGATCTGACTGAATTTTTGGAGGTGATCAATCAGGTCGTCGAGCATCGCCAAAAAACTCAATTTGCAGCACTTGAAAGGAAGAACGCTGCCGTCAATCTTACCCTTGGGACTTTGGCAAACTCTGGCATCAGCGAGAAGGGCAAAGCCATCGTCAATGAGCTGATAGAGACGACCAAGTTTTCTCCTCCTAGCCGCTTCACTGCCGATTTCGAACTCAACTCGATACCAACGAACGAACTCGGTATCCATCTCCGCGAACTTCTTCACGAGATGGAGAATCGAGCAATCGAAAGCCTCGATTCCGCCGCCGCCGCCGAGATCGCGAAAATTGCCTGCAGCACGACACTGACGACCAGCTTACTCGAAAGGACCTGTCCAGAACCGATCAAAAGGGTGGCCGAAGCATCGTCATTCTGGCCGATCGCGCGTCGCGACGCGCACGACAATATTTCAATGCAGAACGGGCGCCTTGAACAGCTTGAGGTCGGTAAAAACCTAGAAAGGATCCAGTGTAAGTTCAAGGAGCTCAAAGGTCCCGACAAGAACTACCCGGGACGTCTTTGGGCGAAACGTGCGGTTCGCATCATCGAGAATACCCGTTGGAGAATGATCTTAGCCCACGATAGGAAGATGTTCTCAGTATCGGTCATGAAGCGGTTCCACCTCTACCTGACCGAGCAGCCGGCTTGGATGCGAACACGGGAATTCCCGCCGTTTCCCTTCACAATAAATACCGTGGATGATTGGATTCCTGTCGTCCGCGAAGTGATTCGCCATGATCTACCAGAATTCCACGAGCATTCGGACTGGACCAACATTCGGCGCAGTCTTGAGGCAGCAGGCCTAGAAACCCTCGGCAAGGTGCAGAACAAGATTCTCGACCGGATTTGCGATGCGCTGAAGCAGCTCGCACCCGAGCCTTGAATATGCCGTAGTTCCCGTGCCTAACTTGGGCACGTCAGAAAGGTGATTCTTTCCTCCCATCCTACTGACACCCTGCCTGTGTATGAAAGCCTTCATCTCCTACTCCCACAAAGACGCGCAACAGCTTGAAAAACTCCACGAGCACCTCTCGGCTCTTCGGCGCGAAGGTCTGCTTGAGACCTGGACCGATCGCGAGATCCATGCAGGCGGAGAAATCGATGAGGAAGTGGATGCTGCCATGGAAGAGGCCGAACTCTTCCTCCTTCTCATCAGTGCTTCCTTCTTGAACTCGAACTATTGCTTCGAACGGGAATTCCAGCGGGCTCAAGAGAAGCGGGCCGCAAAGACGGCGATTATCGTCCCTCTGATCTTGAAGGAGGTTGATTGGGAGATTCCCGCGCTCCGGAAATACAAGGCACTGCCTGATGACGGAAAACCAGTGATCAGCCGCCACTGGCATTCGGACGACGAGGGCTTCGCCAATATCGCCAAGGGGTTGAGGACAATGCTGAGGAAATTCGCCGCCTCCCCGGCAAAAAAGACAGCAGCGAAGAAAGCCCCCGCGAAAGCAAAGTTCACCCCCGACGATACCCATATCACAATCGAGCAAAAAGAAGTGCTCAAGAAGCTCCAGGAAGAGGTTGTGGATCGACTGACCGCAAAGCTCTCAAAGCTTTCCGAAGAAGAGTTCAAGAAACGCCGGGGCAAATGGTTCGGAATTGTCTGGAGCCAATTTAACGAGCATTTCGAAACCACGGACGGACTGCCATCCCTACCCAAGGATCAATTCGAGGCAGCGAAAAGCTGGCTCCTTCAGTATCGAGCCAGCAAGGACAAGAATTTCAAGCGAGTCGATCCGCAGAAATATCGAAACACACTGACTAGACCCTATTCGAAAAGCCGCTGACCGGCCGAAAACACGTCGCAGCCTGCGTATGAATCATTCATTGAAAATAAAATAAATACCTTGAAAAGGTGTGACGCAACATGTTGTAATTCAATAACTTAATTTCACTCAGCAA
>CAZVMS010000072.1:0-19835 GCA_964628795.1 uncultured Haloferula sp.
AAGCCGGAGAATTCGCCGCTGAAAACCTCCTCGGGATCGGGAAAACAGCTCCGCTTTCGCTCGCACCGCCCCGCAACCGGTGTCGTGGACGCCTGGTCCCGCACTTTTCGGCTTCGCGCTTCAGATTCGCTTATTTTGGGACTAGTCTTGGTCAAAGGCTTCCAGTGATCGACAGGTTGATAGCTGGGGTCATGGTAGTCGGCACCGGAATGACTTTTACGAAAACTATCGAAATAGGCAGTGAGTTCACGTTCCATTTCAGAAACCCGCTCGGGCATGGTGGCGGCGAGGTTCTTGCTTTCCGTGCGATCCTTTGAGAGGTCGTAGAGTTCGCGGCTTGGCATCAGGAGTTTGTAGTCGCCTTTGACCAGCGATGTGGTGCCTCCTGTGTAGCGGAAGGGAATTGACTTCGTGCGCTTTTGGGCATGGCCGGTAAGAATGGGCAGGATGTTTTGGCCATCGATTGGACGATTGTCTGGCATGGTGTAGCCGACGATTTCTCTGACTGTGGGAAAGTAATCGAGCGTCGAGAGGATGGCGTCGGACTTGGTGCTGGATTTGATATTTCCGGGCCAAACGGCAAAGGCGGGAACGCGTACGCCGCCATCGTAGAGCGCGCGCTTTCTACCACGCAGTCCGTTGGTGGTTCCGGCTCTTCTGCCTGCAACTTTGGCTCCTTCTGGGCCGTTGTCGGAGCAAAAGAAGATGAAGGTGTTGTCGAGGGTTTTGGTTCGTTTGAGAGTCTGAACCAGGCGGCCGACCTGCTCATCAAGCTCAGTGATGCAGCCGTAGAAATGGGCAGCCTCACCATGGCCTTCATACTTTGCGAGGTATTCTGGGCCAGCTTCGATGTCTTCGTGAGGAGCGTGGAACCAGATGACGGTTAGGAAAGGTTGTTTCGCTTCAGCGGCTTTCTCGATGAAGGGTATCGCACGATCCATGACGACACGGGCGGCTCCGCCTTTGAGGCTTTCGTCATGACCATCAAGAGGAATGCCGCTTTCGTAGAAAGGGTTGTTTTTCGCCCGTGGTCCGAGACCTGGGTTCCAGGTGGAGACGGCGGACTCGGTGACGAAGCTGGTGTCGTAGTCTCGTTCCCACGGTGGCGCGTAGTTGAGCGATGGTTTGCGACTCTTGCCCTTGGACGATTCCGTTTTGCTCAGGGTTCCGAGATGCCATTTGCCGAAGTGACCGGTGATGTAGCCTTCACTTTTGAGCATTCGGGCGAGGGTGATCTCTTGTTTGGGAAGGTGACCGGCATTGGCGGTCCAGATCCCGTAGCGATCGTGGTGTCGACCTGTTAGGCAGGTGCCACGAGTGGGAGAGCAGACGGAGTTTCCCGAGTAGAAGTGGGTGAGGGTGACTCCTTGTGCGGCGAGTGCGTCAAGGTTCGGAGTCTGGATGATCTTGTTGCCGTTGAAGCCGGTGTCTCCGTAGCCGAGGTCGTCGGCCATCATGAGGACGATGTTTGGTGTAGACGGTGCGGCGAGAGCGCTCCCGGCTAGAATAAGGAGGAGAGGTCCGAGTTTCATGGCTTAATAATAACGCGTTTGAGCTAGGCACGAGCTTGATCGCGATAATTGCTGGCTTTGTGCATCCAGAGATCCGTGTGGGGGTGGATGACGGGGAACCTGCCGCCGGATTTCCCATCGGTCGGGAGATCGAGCGAGTGATGGATGTCGGAGCCCTGATATTCCGGAGCACCTTGTCGGACGCGCCTCCCCGGAGCGGGAGCGGCGTCGGTCATGGTGGGCGTTGTGAGATCCGGCAGCCTTAGTCCTTTCGAGCCTACTGATGAAGTCATCAGTATGATTGGGGAACTCAGGGCAAAAAAGGATGGAAACATTTCAGCGGCTTTTCTGGATCGGTGTGTGGGCTTTATCCATGAGCTTTTCCATTTGCTGGACGAGCTCGGGGTTTTGGGTGGCGAGATTGTTTTCTTCGCCGAGGTCCCTCTTCAAGTTGTAGAGTTCGATTGGTAGGAACTGCTTTCCTTGATCCTTTTCGGAGCGCTGGACGGCCTTCCAGTCGCCCATGCGAAGCGACCGCGCGGTGTAGGTTGCCTTGTTGCCTTGAATGAATTCGAAGTAGATGTAGTCGTGGTCTTTTTGATCCGCCTTTCCAAGGATGGTGGGGAGCATGGAGATGCCGTCGCATTGATCGGGGATGGGCTGTCCGGTGAGCTCGGCCATGGTTGGGATTACGTCCTGGAAGGCGCTCAGGTGGTCGTTGGTGCTCCCTCTTTCGACCTTTCCGGGCCAGCGGACGAGGAACGGGGTGCGGATGCCGCCTTCATAGAGGTCGCGCTTGATGCCGCGGAGTGGCCCGTTCGAGTCCCAGAAATTCGGATCGTGTCCGCCTTCTTGATGGGCACCGTTGTCGCTGGCGAAGAGCACAATGGTATTTTCATCGATACCGAGCTCGACGAGCATGTCGAGGATGCTGCCGATTTGGTGGTCGAGGTTCTCCATCATCGCGGCGAAGCCCGCAATGGGGTTCTGCACGTTGGGGGTCTCTTCACCGGGACCAGCATTGTATTTTCCGATCTTTTTGTCGAACTGGGGATAGACCTTCCGCCATTTTTCATGGAGCTCCTTCGGTGCATGCATCGCGGCGTGAGGGACGGCGGTTGGGATGTAGCAGAAGAAGGGCGTCTTGGACTCGGCGTTGCGTTTGATGAAATCTGCGGCGTCGGCCATGATGAGGTCGTGGACGAAGGTGCCGGGTTCAAGGGTCTCGTCTTTGCCGTTGCGGGTGATGGTCGTCGGGTAGTAGGTGTGGGCGATCACCTGACTCTTCCAGCCGGAGAATTGGTCAAAGCCGTGAGTCATCGGGTTCGGAGCACCATTCGCAGAGGTGATGCCGAGGCCCCATTTTCCGAAGGCACCGGTGGCGTATCCTGCGTTTTTAAAAAGCCGGGGAAGGGTGGTCATTTTCGGGTCGAGCGCGAAGCTGTTCTCGTCGCCATTGCCGCGGCAGTGAACGTGCCCCGGGTGCTGGCCAGTCATGAGGACGGCGCGCGATGGGGAGCAGACGGTGTTTCCCGAGTAGTGGTCGGTGAAACGCATGCCTTCCTTGGCGAGGCGATCGATGTTCGGAGTTTTGAGCTTTTGCTGTCCGTAGCAAGCGAGGTCGCCCATGCCGAGGTCGTCGGCGAGAATGTAGATGACGTTGGGTGGTGCGCTGGTTCCGGCGGCTTGGGTCGTGCCGTTGATGGCGGCGCAAAGCAGGGCGAGAAGTGGGATGATGAGCTTGTTCATGGAGCGGGGCTAATGGAGGACGATTTGAGAGGTGACTACTCGTATTCATGGAAATTCTTTCGTCACTTAATGATTTCTAAGAAGGTCCGGGTGATGCTGTAGTCAGGAGTATGAAGAAGTTCTTGGTGGTCTTGGTAAGTTGCGGCTTGGCGGCACCGGTTTGGAGTGAAGGATCTGGAGCGATGAATGACGAGCAGGCGGCTGGTTTGGTGAAGATGGCTTTGGCGGGGATTGACCGGGAGTATCCTAACAAGCCGAGTCAGGTGATGGTGGGGCCGGAGGATGTGGCGTCGCCGAAAGAACTGCATCCGGTGTTCTTTGGGCACTTTGACTGGCATTCGTCGGTGCATGGTCACTGGATGCTGGTGCGGATGCTGCGTTTGTTCCCGGAGGCGGAGTACGGGGCGGAAGTGAGGGAGGTTTTGGAGCGGCGACTGACGGTGGAGGGACTGGCGGCGGAGGCGGCTTATTTTGACCGACCAGCGAATCGGAGCTTTGAGCGGATGTATGGCTGGGCCTGGGCGCTGAGGTTGGCGCTGGAGTTGCGGAGCTGGGATGATCCGCAGGGCCGTGAATGGGCGAAGCGCTTCGAGCCTTTGGAGAAACGCCTGGTCGGGCTGGCGAGGGATTTTCTGCCGAAGCTCGATTGGCCGGTACGCTGTGGGTTTCATCCGGAGTCCTCTTTTGCGCTGGCGCAGATGATCGATTATGCGCGCGGAGTGGGGGATGAGGGCTTCGAAAAGCTGCTCTGTGAGAAGTCGGTGATGTTTTACGGAATGGATCGGAACTATCCGGCGGCGTATGAACCGTCGGGGTTTGATTTCTTCTCACAAGGGCTGAACGAGGCGGATCTGATGCGGCGGGTGCTGGATCAGCGGGAGTTCTCGGAGTGGCTCGATGGTTTTTTTCCAGGCCTTGCGAAGGGCGAGGTGGGGAATTTGCTAGAGCCGGTGACGGTCAGCGATCCGACCGATCCGCATTTGATCCATCTGGCGGGTCTCAATTTGAACCGTGCGTGGACGATGCGTGGGATCTCGTCGGTTCTCACGGATGGAGATCCACGCCGTCTAGTAATGACAAAAGCGTCGGACGCTCACGAAGTGGCGGGTCTGGCGAATGTGCATACAGGACATTACGAAGGCGAGCACTGGTTGGCGTCATTCACCGTATATTTACTAGGAAAATCCGGTCGATAACGCGTTCTCGTGTGTTGGCACCTCTAGGCGATTTATGCAGTTTCCGCGCGTGGCGGGTTTTACGAATATTTCAGCATACTTATTCGCTCGGATGGAGCGCTTGAAAACCCTGAGGGAGGATCTTTTGAAGTTCTGCAAGGAACGTGAGCTGAAGGGCACGATCTTGCTCGCTCCAGAGGGTATCAATCTCTTCGTGGCGGGGCGTCATCTGGCGATCGAGGATTTGGTTTTCAAACTGCGGCAGATGCCTGGGCTTTCCCACATTCATCCGAAATACAGCGAGAGTGCGGAGCAGCCGTTTTCCCGGATGCTGGTGAGGTTGAAAAAGGAGATCATCGCGTTTGGTGTGGAAGGGATCGATCCGGTGAGTAAGCCAGCGCCTCGGCTCAAGCCGTCGCAGTTGAAGGCGTGGCTCGATGAGGGGAAGCCTCTGGTGATGCTTGATACGCGCAATGACTACGAGGTAAAGCTTGGGACGTTCAAAGGGGCGGTGCCTGCGGGTATCGACCATTTCCGGAAGTTCCCCGAAGCGGTGGAGCGGCTCCCTGACGAAATGCGTGATACCCCGGTAGTGACCTTTTGCACGGGTGGTATCCGCTGCGAAAAGGCCGCGCCGCTTATGGAGCAGATGGGTTTCAAGGAGGTCTACCAGCTAGAGGGCGGTATTCTGAAGTATTTTGAAGATGTCGGTGGCGATCACTATGAAGGTGAGTGCTTCGTTTTCGATCAGCGCGTGGGTCTGGATCCGGCGCTGCGTGAGACGGGCGCGGCGGTGTGTTTTTGCTGCCAGGCTCCACTGACGGCCGATGAGGTGGCAGACCCCCGATTCGTCGAGGGAGAGTCCTGCCCACATTGCTACCGCAGCGACGACGAGCGCCGGGCGGAGAAGGTTGTCAAACGCCAGGTGGCGCTGGATGAGCTGGTTTCACCGCTCCCCGGGAGTCAGGCGTATGACAATCGCAAGCCAATCCGGATTCCGAAGACCTGCGACGGCATGGGGCTGCTGGATGCGCTGGACTCACTGTTTTCTTATGTCGGACGAAGCGAGTGGGGCACTCGGATCGACGATGGCCGGATTCTCGATCCCAAGGGGGAACCCGCAGAGGCCGAGCAGACGGTCAAGGCGGGCGAGCAGTATGTCCGCTTGATGCCTTCAACGGTGGAGCCAGATGTGGCATCGAACGTCAGAGTCATCGATGAGGATGATGCGGTGGTGGTGGTCGATAAGCCAGCGCCGCTCCCGATGCATGCTTGCGGACGATTCAATCGCAACACGCTCGAATACTTTCTCCGCAGGGCCTGGTATCCCGAGGTGCCGCGCCCGGCGCACCGGCTCGATGCGAATACGACGGGTCTGGTGGTGTGTGCACGGACGCGGCAGATCGCGAAAAGGCTTCAGCCGCAATTTTCTCGAGGTGAGGTAGAGAAGACCTATCTGGCGAGGGTTTCCGGATCGCCAGAGAAGGATAGTTTCGTGCTAAACGACAAGATTTCAGCTGGAGCCGGGAAGCTCGGGGCTCGTGAGATCGATGAAGAGTCCGGCCTGGATGCGGTGACGGAAGTCAAGGTGCTGAGCCGGGATGCGGACGGGACGTCATTGCTTGAAATTAAGCCACTAACGGGTCGCACGAATCAAATACGTATTCATCTTTGGCAGGCAGGTTTCCCGATTATTGGGGACCCAGCCTATCTTGCGAAAGGAGCCCGTGGCGAGTGTCAGACGATGGCTTTGGGCGATGAACCGATGTGTCTGCACGCCTGGAAGCTGACCTTTACTCATCCGCACAGTGGGGAGCGGGTCAGCTATGAAGCTGAGGTTCCTGTCTGGATCGGGGCTGCTTCATTGCTCGCCAAGACTTGAAATGGAGGGTGGAGAGGGACGATTTACTGGGATTCTACGCATGGCGTCAGGATACGGGTCGGAGATTTCAATAGTGGGCTGGTTTCTACTTGGCCGGGATTTCAGATCGACAGATCGAAGGATTCGGGCCACCGATAGGCGTGAACATTATCATTCGCTCAGGAATTGCTGTGCTAGCGATGGCGCTAGCGGTGCATGCAGCCGAGACCCGGACATGGACTTCCCGGAAGGGGAGCAATCTGGAAGCTCAGTTGCTGAAGGTTGAAGGACAAGAGGTCGTGCTGCTCACGCCAGAGTCTCGCGAGATCAAATTGAAGGTCGAGGACTTGAGCCTGGCAGACCGGCAGTATCTCATCGAATACGGCGGTGCCTCGCCCGAGGTGGTGGCCGGCGGTGAGCTGGGTGAGCCCGAAAATGAGGTCAAGATCGACACCAAGACCTTCAAGAAACTCGAGAAGCCCCTGCTTCTTGAGGGATCGACTGAACTGAGTTTCGAATTGTTGGAGAGCGAGCACTTCCTGATCGCCACCACGGGTGTGCGCCCTCAGGCAATGGCCGAGACCGCCGAGCGGATGTGGCACGGCATGGCGTTCGAGCACATGAACTTCCGCAAGGACTGGGGAGATAAGCGTGATCTGATTTTTCTGGTGGACGATCCAGAGATCTACAAGTCGCTTGGAAAGTGGTATGGCGACTACTTGGTCACGCAGAAGGTGGATCAAGACACTTTGAATCGAGTTGGCGCGACCTGGGGAGAGGTGGGCTCGACGAGTATGGCCCTTCCGGAGGCTCTGGTGTCCGAAAGGAACCTTCACAGCAGAGCGACTGTGTTCAACATCAAGGACGACGATCGCTTCAAGAAGCCGATGTCCCCCTTCCCGGTGCATGTAATCGCCGGGGACTTGCTGGGTCAGCAGTTGGGCGGTGTCAGTAATTTTGGTGCCGACGGCTACTTCGCGGTCATGACTGGCTTTGCCTACTTCAAGGAGATCCATCTGACGGGCAAGACGGAGACGAACCTGATCGACGTGTCCGGGAGTCAGTTTGACGAGATCACTAAGAAGAGTGGCTTCGAAGACGGGAAGTCATGGGCGAAGACGCTTCGCACGCTGGTGAAGCGCGATAAAGTGAAACCGGACTTTGAACAGATGATGAGTTGGAGTGCCCAGCAACTCGATCCCGAGAAGCTGGTTCTGATTTATTCGTTCGCCTATTACTGCAACAGCACGCCGGAAAGGCTTTCTGGATTTGCCAATCTGGTTCGCCGGGTGGAGTCATCCAAGCAGATTCCTGAGCCGATCGAATTTGCAAGAATCATGGGATTCGATAGCGTGGAAGCACTCCAGAAGGACTGGGTAGAGTTCGTGGTTTCAACCTCATTCAAATAAAGAAGATGAATTTCAAACAATGGCAGGCGGCCCTGCTCGCCCTAAGTTTTGGTCTCACGGCATCGGCTGTGGATGTTTCGCAAGAGTACCGCGAATTCACCGGTAGCAATGGCAAGGTGATCAAGGCGGTGCTCATGGACAAGGACGATGGCAACGCAATGCTGCTTCTCGAAAACGGAGGGCGGGCCAAGGTGCCGCTCGAGAGCCTCAGCGAGGAGGATCGCGACTATGTGAAGGGTTGGTCGAAAGAGAAGGCCCTGTTCCTTGAAAAGTGTCGCAGTTTGACCGTGCGGCAGTTGCTGGAGCTGCGAGGCTATGAGCCGATTCCTTTTCGCTTTGAGAGCAACTCAATCATCGTCGATGGCAAACTCAACGGCAAGGATGCACGCTTCCTGATCGATACCGGAGCGGGGACATCCCTTCTGCACGAGCCTTTCGCCAAGGAAGCGGGTTGCGAGATTGGACCGATGGATGAAGTGATCTACGGGGTGTCCGGCCAGGCTCCTGCCGGCTGGACGACGATGAAGACGTTTCAGCTGGGTCAGTCGATCTTCAAGGATCGGAAGATTCTGGCGACGGATCGGACGTTCAAGATGCCGGACGGCTACAAACCGAAGGACGACGCGATTTTCGGAGCCGATTTTCTCAATACTCTGGATGCAGTGATCACTTACAAGGATCGCATGATGTTCCTGCGTCCAGACCTTTCGGACGAGAGCGATGTGGACCTTGATCTCGATGACGAATCGGAAGGGGAGGACAGTCTGAAGTTCCGCCTATTCAAGACCAAGGATGGCAAGGTGCTGCGCGGTAATGTGGTCTCGAAGAGTACGGTTTCGGTAAAGTTGAAGATGACCAATGGTCAGGAGCAGAGTGTTGCCTTTTCGCGCTTGGTTCCTGAAGATGAAGCCTATGTGCGCAACTGGAGTGAGGCAGGTGATACTTTCCTCAAATACTGCGGAGGTCTCAGTATTGAAGATCTTCTGACACTGCGTGCGTATCAGTCGTTCGAATACCAGCGGAAAGGGAACCACATTTTCGTGGATGGCACGCTCAACGGGAACGACGTGACCTACATGATCGACACGGGTGCCGACAGCAGCCTGCTTCACCTGTGGGCGGCGGAAAAATACGGCTGTGAAGTCGGACCGATGGACCAGAAGGTCCATGGCATCGGTGGAGAGGCACCTGCAGCAGTCACCAAGATTTTGGAGCTGACCATGGGTAAGGCGAAGTTTACCAATCGCAAGGTTCTGTCGACTGATCTGGCGCGCTTCGAAGGTGACGATGAACTCGATTACGACGGGATTTTCGGCGCGGACTTCATGCGCGAGCTCGATGCGGTGATCACCTACAAGGAAAATCGCGTTTTCCTGATTCAGCGCTAAGCAACGAAAGGCTCAGGCGACCTCGGTAATCAATGCATCGGGGTCGTCGATCGAGTCGCCGACCTTGCAGCCGAGGAGCTTTTGATAGAGTCCGCTGGCGGGGGTGAGGAGCGTGATTTCGCGCCCTTCATCTTCGATCGTCACGCCACCGGCTGCGGGCACGAGGAGGAAGAAAGAGGTCTCGCCATCGAGGTCGAGTTCGACTAGAGCACCGGCGTCAATGGGCTCGTCCATTTTAAAGTCCGGAAGGCTAAGGCTGGCGAACAGACCGACCGCGTCGGCGGCGTCTTCGACTTGTTTGGCTTGGCCGGAGGCAAGGTAGGAAGCTTCGAGGCTACGCGTGTCGTACTTGCTCTCCGCCTTGCTGCCGGGATCGGTGGCAGCGGCATGGGCATCACGGGCGGCCAAGGTCAGGCGGTCGAGACGCTGGTTCAGGGATTCGCGGATGCGATCAAGGAGGGCGGCTTTGGAACTCATGCTTCGGGGTGGGAAGCCTTGCGTGATTTGGAGCCTGAGGCAAGATCAGGACGTGTTGAAGATTTACGCATACAAGGGCTGTGATTCGTGTCGCAAGGCGATCAAGTGGCTGAAAGAGCGGGAGCTGGCATTCGAGGAAGTGGCGATCCGCGAAACGCCGCCGAGTGTGGCGGAACTGGACAAGGTGCTGGCGAGCTACGATGGGGATGTGAAGAGGTTGTTTAACACGGCGGGCGGCGACTACCGCGAGATGGAGATGAAGGACAAGCTGCCGGGGATGAGCGAGAACGAGGCGCTTGAATTGCTTTCGAAGCATGGGAACCTGGTGAAGCGGCCGATCTTGCTCGGAAAGGATGTGGCGCTGGCGGGGTTCAAAGTG
This sequence comes from uncultured Haloferula sp., assembly GCA_964628795.1. Lineage (GTDB taxonomy): Bacteria > Verrucomicrobiota > Verrucomicrobiia > Verrucomicrobiales > Akkermansiaceae > Haloferula. The sequence goes on from CAZVMS010000072.1 coordinate 9,950, forward strand.
GCGGAGTGGGAGCGGGCGTTGGGGTGAACTCTTTGTCGCTCAAGCAGCATTCCGTAACTTTTTATTTTACAAATGTGGCGTCATCTAAGGTTCCTTTAAGGGGTTTTAGGGCAATTGCCAGCTTGTACCTCCAGGCATTTCAGTGACGTGCCCAGCACCGCGATGCACTTCACCCCATCGAAGCCGCTCTTCAGCATCACCGAGCCGACGCCGAAATCCCTGGTGAAGAAGGCCACGGCTGCGGTGGTTTCGAAGAGGCCGAAGCCCACGACCGAGCAGGCGCTCAAGGGTTACGACTAACTGAAATCCCGCAGCTCGCGCAGCAGCTCCGGGAGCTGAACGAGTTCGTTTGGGTTCATCGGGCGCATCAAGTCTGCAACCCACACTCATCAGCCAGCTGCAGGCGGTCAGCGATTTCCCTGCTTCGCACTCAAGGCTTCCACGATCTCGGCACTCAAGCGGAATCCCGTTTGCGACAGCCGCAGAAAGGCATCTTCAAAGTCGACCAATCCCGCTGCCGCCGCATCGGCCAAAAGACCCGCCGTGCCGGTGATGGACAGGCCAAGTGCAGAGGCGACTTTCCGCCCCCGTCGTTCATCGAGAATCAAGAGGCTGTTATCCCGATGTTGCCATGCCAAGGTGATCGCCGAAGCCTCTCCGGAATCCAAGGCTCCCGTCTCCTCAAGATACGGAATTTCATCGGGAATGACGTCAATCCAATCCTGTGCCGTGGAAAACAACCCTCTCAAATCCTCCGGCGCACTGGCATGCATGGCCTCGCTCCGGATGGTCTCGGTGACCGTGATCTTGCCATAAAGCCTGCGCAGCAGATCCAGCTCGCCGATTTCGGCAAGGCACGAAAGCACGGAATTATCGCTAACGACGATCACCGGACAGCGTGCCGGAATTCAAACGACCTCCGGGCATCTTCCACGATCTCCTCCGCCGACTGCCCGGGCCACGCACCAAGCCGTGAAAGCGCAGCCTGCGCCTCCCAGCGGGACTCCAGCTCCAGCAGCCGCCGGACTTGCTCCAACGAGAGAACGTCCTTCACATACGCCTCCGCCGCCAAAGCCTCAAGAGCTACCCGGCCGAGGTTCTTGAACCCCGCCCCAAGCTCCACCGCCAGATCATCGGGTATGTTCACGGTCAATGTCATTGCCTTGGAGGCTATTCCAACCTGCACCTCTGTGCAAATACCAATCCTCGCTCACCGATGCGTCTCTTGGCGGTTTAACTTCTTCTCTCCCACTGATCACTGCCCACTGATCACTCGTCCCCCTCCATTTCAGTATCTCAGCTTTTCAGAAAATTATGCCAAAAATGATGCCACAAAAATGATGCCAGGCAAACAGTGTGATGACGGCGGAATCCGACTTTGATTGGGTCCTCGCATTTCGCAATTGGGCGGTGATCTACGGCGCAAACAGGAGAAGCGAAGCCCCTCCGGACCCCGGCGGTGAATGCTCCGCTCCACAAAGCCAGGCTCCGCGCCGCCAGACATCCCCCTGGCTTGCTGTCACGCTGGCTGCAGGCCTTCCGGGCCAACCCAAGAGCGCTCGGCACCCCGCCGCCCGTTGCCGCCGTGTGCCATTCGTGTTTCATTCGTGTTTCATTCGTGTTTCATTCCACACCGCGCCCTCGGCAAACCGCCCCACCACCTTGCGGCACCGTTGCAAGGGAGGCGCTTCGGGAGGCCATTGAGGTAATCGAGCATCTGTGGCTCGCGCCCTTTGCATCGAGCTTGCGAGGAAGGCGCATCGGGCGGGCGTGTGAGCAGTCGGGCCGTGCTGGCTCGCGCTGCCGCCAGCGGAGCCGTAGCCTCAAGTGGAACCTTTTCGACGTCCGACCACTATTCCACTTGACCCGCTGTCTCTCTCGGCGGCGTAGAGCAGCTATCGTTTCGGCTTCGCCAAAACAATGCAGGGCATTGAATGAAAAGAGCTTTGCGCTACACTCATCGACGTGTCCCACGAGCATCAACCGAATCCCGCCCGATCCGAGGAAGACGTGTCGACCTGGAACCTCGCCATCGTCGAGTCCCTGGCCGACGGAATCCATCCGATGACCGGCGAGGATTTGGACGAGGCGAGCATCTTCAAAGACGAGAAGGTGCGGCGTGCTTTGAATGCGGCGAGAGAGGCGATGCAGAAGGAGGGCAACCGCGAAGCCCGGCGGGCTTCGCTGCCGAAGAAGGCAGGCAGGCCATGGAGCGAGGAGGAGGACGCCGTCCTCGTTGAGCGTTTCGAGGGAGGCATGGGATTCGCGGAACTCGCGAAGGAACACGGCCGCACCGATGGCGCGATCCGCTCCCGCCTCACCAAGTTGGGCAAGCTCATCCCGGAACGCTGAGCGGGTGGTCAGGCGTAGTCGGCTGGGCAAGCCTGGTCGGAGCGTTTCGGGGATCGGGCTTGGCGCTGGCGGTTCGTGGCCGCGCCGGTGAGTTGGTCCCAGTCATCCCCCGCCCTTGGCGCCGTCCGGGCTGTCTTTGCGGTGGTAAAGCCACTCCGCAGCCAATCCCGGACACGCACCACCCCCGGTGAAACGAAGAAGGGCGGCTCAAGAGAAAAGGCATTCAGGCAACCGCGCCTTCTTGGGCAAGCAGCGCGTCGATCGCTCGGGCGATGGGATCCTGTTTCGATTTCGGCAAGCTGCCGATGGCCTGAAACTGCTTTTGAAGCTTCGGAACCGGCCCGCGCTTGGCCTTGCCTTCGCGGACTCCGAGCAGTTCCTCGATGCTGACTTCCCTGCTGGAGACCGACGGCCTGCGCTGATTGCGCTGATCCAGTCGCGCGGAGTGAGTCTGCGGCAGCAGGGAACGAACTGGACCGGGCTTTGCCCGTTTCACGACGACACGAAGACGCCGAACCTGATCGCGACGCCGGGGAAGGGGCTTTTCCGCTGCATGGCGAGCGGCTGCGGGGCGCCGGGCAACGCGATCCAGTTCGTGCAGCGCTTCGACGGGGTGAGCTTCTGCCATGCCTTCGAGTTGCTGGCCAACGGCGGCAAGGCCGCTTTCGAGCACGCGCCGGAGAAACCCAAGGGAAGCCGGTTGACGGTGCCGCGCCTGCCGTGTCCGTTGGAGGACTCGGCGGAGGCTGGGAAGCTGTTGGAGCAGGTCGCGAACTACTAAGCCTCTCGTTTTTCGGGAAACGAAGGCGAAGCGGCCCGCGACTACCTCGAAAGCCGCGGCCTCGATGACGCGGAGCTGTGGAAGCGCTTCGGCATCGGGCTGTCCGACCGGACGCTCGGCCTGCGGATCCCCAGCAAGAACCGCAAGCAGGGCGCGGAGATCCGCGAACGGCTCGAAGCCCTCGGCGTATATCGCAAGACCGGACGCGAACACTTGAACGGCTGTCTGGTGGTGCCGGTGCGCAACGTCCAAGGCGATATCGTGCAGCTTTACGGACGGCGGATCGGCGCGGCGACGCCGAAGAACCAGCGGCATCTTTACTTCGCGCGGCCGCTCGGCGGCGCCTTCAACGGCGAGGCGCTCAAACAACGCGAAATCATCCTGACCGAAAGCATCCTCGATGCGTTGACCTTCGTCCGCCACGGCATGGAAGCGGCGACTTGCACCTTGGGCACCGCGAACTTCACCGCCGAACTCTTCGAGCCGGTCCGGGCGGCAAAGGTGGAAAGCGTGCGGCTCGCTTTCGACGCCGACGAGGCCGGACAGGCAGCGGAAGCCGAGGCCGCGAAGCGATTGCAGGCCGTCGGCATCGAGTGCCACACGGTGAAACTGCCGTGGGGAATGGACGTGAACCAGTACGCCCTGGAACAAGGAGCGGAAGCGCTGCGCCACGCCGTGAGAAGCGCCGCATGGATCGGAAAAACCGCCGTCAATGGTCATGCCGTCGAGCCTCAAAAGCCGGAGGTGTCGGTAACATCAGAAGATACGCAACCCGCAATACAACCTCTTTCTTTAGCTGCTAATTTAGCTGCTGAAAAGGAAACCTCCCGAAGGCTTGTAGGGAGTCAGCGCCTATGCACGAGGGGTGCGTTGCAGTTTAGGGCGGGTTTGATCGGGCCGCAGCAGGAAGCGGGAGTTGTTGACCACCAGCGGCAGGCGTCGCCGCCGCTGTTCTTCGCTCCAGCCGATCCATTGATCGCGGTGGCGCAGCCGACGGGACGCGGCGGTGAAGAGCAGCACGCCGAGCCATCGCCCGTCAGGGGCGCTCACCGCATACCAGAGGCGCTCGCCGACGGGATTCGGGGTGCCAAGATCATGATGCTTGTCGAGCAATTCCGCCGCGCGCGCTATGCGTGTCGGTGAGGAGGGGTTCGATGCGAAGGTCATGCAGCAGACTTTGAAGAGTCGGCCGCACCGCTTGCGGTTGCTGGGATGAAACGGTCACCCGGGCTGCTCAGAAAATCTGGCGGAAGATATTCAGCGTTTTGGGCAAGGATTTTCAGTGTGAGGCAGTTGAGCGGCTCAAGGCGTAGGCGCTGCTCGTTTTCTGCACCTGCGAATTCCTGGATCGTCACTTACTCAGCTGTGATCAGGATAGGAACCGATCACGTAGTCCTTCAATTGATCGATCAGTGCACCCTGCGCTGAGATAATGCATCGGACAAGGTCCCCGATCGAAATCATGCCCACCATCTTCCCATCCTCGAGGACGGGCAGATGCCGGATCCTTTTGTCGGACATCAGTTGCAGGCAAGCCACTACTTGAACCGAAGAAGAAACAGTCGTCAGCTCCGTAGTCATGATTTCTCCGACTGGTGTTTCCTTTGAAGATCGTCCCTTTAGGATGACCTTGCGCGTGTAATCACGCTCAGAGACGATTCCGAGAAGTTGGTCTCCCTCCATCACAGGAAGCGCACCAATATTTCTGTCCGACATGGATTGGATGGCTTCGTAGACGGTGCTCGCCGGACCAACTGTCCAGACATTTTTGACCTGCTTGTGTGCGAGTATTGATGAGACGGTATCGGCAATATCCATAACGATTGGTTGTTGAGATTGATAAGACTAGCAGAGGGAACCCGCGTTTGTGAATCACCGATCCTACTTTTTGACTGGGCGTCTTTTTCACCGGGGCAACGAGTGTCCTGCTGAGACCGGCGTGGGTGAGGAACGGGCCTGTATTTGGGAGCAAGTCGATCTGATGATTGCCGGTGGTCACGGAAACAAAGTGCGCCAATAACTGACAAGAACCGAGGTGCTGAAACGTAACCGTGGTGCTGAAACGTATTTCCGTCGCTCGTCGCTAACCCTTCGCTAACCCTTCGCTAACCCTTCCCTTTTTCCGCACTCGCCATCTAACAACCTACGCCACCGATGAACCAAGCCACGATTTCCCACAGAGGCTTCAAAAGATGGATCACGCGTCACTCGCTTGTCATCGTCGGGCTCTGGCTTGAAGTCGCATCCCCTCTCTGCGCCCAAGCTCCGAGTATCAGCTCAAGCGATGACAGCGTTAGCCTGTTCAATGAGCAAGTGCGCCTCGATTTCAGCCTCGCAACAGGTCGATACCGCATCCTCAGCGACGGCGGCCAACACGAGGTAATCTCGCAGGCAAAGATGCGGGTCAATGATTGGTCATCGGACGACGACGGACTCGATCGAAGTTGGCGGCAGCGGGAAATCGACGTCTCCGGCGGCAAGGCGCTGGTCCTCGAGCTGAGCTTTAGAGCAACGGATCGCCCGGAAATGGTGTTTCACTTCACGCTCGAGGATGGGCGGCATGACTTCAGCGTCAGCGGCGGCATCGTCAACAGTGGCAGACAAGCCGTACAAGTCCGCGAGATCCATGTGATGGCCGATGCGCTCGTCCATGACGCCACCGACAAGACCCGCGGCTTCGCCATGATCGACGGCTTCAGCGGTGGGGAACCGCTTGAATACGGAGATCGCAGCTACTCGCCGTTAACGCGTGCCAACGCACTCAAATCCCGCAACAACATCCTGCTAACGTTTCGTGACAAGACGCAGCAGCGGGTGCTGGTGATGGGTGGGCTGACCTATCAGGACTTCGAGAAGTTCGCTTGGATCACCCAGGCACGGCGTGATGAACTGAGACTGAGCGGCGATGGTAAAGCCAGCCTACTGGCCTATCTCGACCTGCCGAAGATGAAGATCGACCGCGCCGTTGGCGGAGAATCCCTGGAGTTGATTCAAGGTGCCGGTGAAGTCACCTGGCATGGCCACGAGTTTCGCTGTCGCGAGATGGCCACCTCGGTGGATGAACCGGAACGGATCGTCGTCGCGGTAGCCAAGTTGCAAGCGGACCGACCTTACACGCTCGGCTTTTCCTGGTGGCGCAGCTTCCAGCACGGCAAGTATCCAGATCTCGCCCAGTCGATGTTTTTGGAATACGAAACCGGTGGTGTGAGGAAGCGTCTGCCGTTCTTGAAAAAGCACCCGCTGCCGCGCTTTGACGGGGAGAGCAAAGACGACGTCGAGCAGGTCGAGATGGCGCTACCCGCCGAGGCAATCCGCGCCGACAGCTTGCAGATTGTGGTCGAAAACGTGGCCTTGGGTGAGGAAACGGGAAACGTGTTTCTTAACGAAATCTGGCTTCGCGACGGACGCAGCCCCGCCTTGTTGCCTGCGACGCTGACCCCAGTGTCCTACCAGCCGCGACCCCGCCGCACCTACCGCGCCGATTTGTTCGCCACCGACCCAGTAGGCAAACTGGTAAAACCGGGAGATCGCTACATCGCACCGGATCAGTTCTACATCGATGTGGCCGGCAATGATCCATTCGAGGCCTTGGAACAATACGCGCTTCGGGTGCGTGAAGCTCAGCCGATCGAACTCAGCATGTATGATTTCCCAACCGTTTGCCTGTGGTATGCCTCCGACATCCGTTACGGTGGCGGCGGCGACAGCCAAGCGGACAACACCACGCTGGGTGCGGTCGAGGAGATGAAGCGCATCGTGGACAGTGGTTTTCTCAACTACAGCCGCGCCGCAGTGCGGTTGGTGCCAGACTCCTACATGCCCGATAACCATCAAGGCTGGTGGGACGACAAGCATTGGCAAAGGGAAGACACCGACCGCGACACCACCCAGAACGGGCGCTACGTGGAACCTTACGAGACCACCGAAAAATGGGGGCGGGCCGTGACCGAACTCGGGGGGATTCCACTCACCTATTTCCAGACCAGCTATCGATCGGAGGACTACGCCAAAGAGTTCCCCAGCCACATGCTCTTCAACGAGCGCTACGCATGGAAAGGCGAACCGGTGGACACCGAAGGCGAGATGTTCACCACTTGGGAAACAGCATGGACGCGCAACGGTCGACTTGTGTGGGGCTACGACTTCACCGATCCCGATTTCCTCGACCACATGCACACCGTCTACGCCAACCTCAAACGCGGCGGCGTCCGCGGCTTGATGTTCGACTACCCGGCCTCCGGCTGGGCTCGCGCCGGTGGGATGGAAGACGAAGAATCGACCACTGCATCAGCCTACCGGACGATCTTCCGCCTCGCCCACGACGGCCTCGGGCCGGAATCCTACGTCCACGAACGCAACATGGAGCGAGGATCGGATATCACCCTCGGGCTGGTGGCCTCCATGCGCACGGAGAACGACACCGACAAAATGGATGCCGCGACCGTCACCCGCTGCGGACTGCGCTGGTACAAGAACCGGGTGGTCGTCAATCAGGATGCCGATGCGAAAAACCTCGTGAGCCTGGAAGGCAACCGCGACCGGGTGCGAGCGATGCTAACCATGTGCTATGTCACCACCGGACGAATGCTGCTCGCTAACAGCATTTCCCAAATATCGGCCGAGATCTTCCACGACCTGACTCGCTCCTTCCCCTACCACACCGCGCCACGCAGCGCGCGTCCCGTCGATGCCTTTGTCTCCGAGCAACCGCAGGTCTTCGACTTCGAGGTGACTCCGCAATGGCATCAGGTGACCTTCTTCAATCCGGACCCTGACAAGCCTCGCGGCGTCGGGATCGACATGGCGGGCGAGCAAGTTGACGGCGCGCTAGGCTTGAAGCCGGATAGGAAATACCACGTGTTTGATTTCTGGAACCAACGCTACCTCGGTGAAATCGCGGGCCGTGGCCGCCTCGAACAAAGTTTGCGTCCTGGCGAAGCACGCATGATGTCAGTCCGCGAAAAACTCTTGCGCCCGCAAGTAATCTCCACCAACCGCCACTTGATGCAGGGCTTCCTCGACCTATCCGACATCCGGTGGGATGCTGATGCCCGGATCCTGCGCGGAGTCAGTCAAGTGGTGGCCAAAGACCCCTATCGAGTCAGCCTAGCCCTCAACAACCACCGCGCATTGGGAGTTCGAGTGGATGGAAAAAAAGTCGCAGCAGAGCTGCTAACATCGCAAGACGGAGTGGTGGAATTCGTTCTCAAATCCACTGAGAACGCAAAGGTCGAGTGGTCGGTCACATTTGACGGCTAGCCAGACTCTCTCTGTTAGCCGGACTTTGGCTGTTAGATTTGAAGATTGTCCAATTTCGCCCATCTGACGCGCTGGAACCCTTGATTTCACGACATCGGCCGCATCTTCCTTTACCCTAAACTTCGGGGCACGTCGCGTTCGCTCCTGTCCACCTCGACTCCCCCGGTCGCCGGTGTTGCGATCTGGAGAAATTCTTCGATACCGTCGACAACCAGAAGCTGATGGGTGGCTACGCAGGCGTATTCGGCTCTACTACTGGAAACAATGGGGCAGGCCGAAAAGGCGTCGGCGTCGGCTACTCAAATTGGGGATCGGTCGTCACGAAGTTCACAAGGCAAGTCGAAGCCGCAAAGGCCATTGGAGAATGAGTAACAACAAGCTCGTGAACCGCGCGCTGACCAACGACTGGTTGGCAGAGCAAGGCGTCCCGAGTCTGGAAGAACAATGGGTATCCATTCGTTATCCCGACGGACCAAAGAGAGTTAAGTCGCGGTAACAGGTGGCGTGTTGGAACCGCCGTGCTACGGATCCGTATGGCCGGTGGTGTGGGGGGCGGGAGTTAAAACCTCCCGCCTACCCGATTGGGCTTGTCGATTTCCGCTTTTGGAGGTGGACGAGCTAACCGTCGATCCTTGGGGTCAAGATTGCGATTGGAACCATGATCGGAAGCAGAGCTGTGTCGCGGAGAATAGCTCCAGGTGTCTGGGATACACGGGCAGCCCAGTCAGGCTTCTCCCTTGGAAACTCAACGGATACAAGGTAATCCGGTGTGGTGAGGATGTAGGCACCTGCGGCCATTCCTACAGATCCTGATGGTCTGGTCGCTGATGTTACGAAGCCATACGGATACGTCCCGGTCGGCGAATCCAGATTCCGGCGACTGTGAAACTCTGAACTGATGACCCGCTCAAACTTGATCGGTACACCCGTAATATTGGAGTCTGCAAACTTGGGCTTCCTGCCCAGCGAGTCGGTTGTGGTGACCAACTTCTGCTGAGCCTCTTTGTTTCGATAGATCACCTCAAATGCAAAACCATCGTCGGTTTTGAGTATGCGTTCAATCCGCTCTGGCGCACCAATGTATGTGGTTGCGCTAAGACTCCCACTGCGCCCCAAAGTAGACATGCACGACGAGCTGAGTGTAGCAATCACCACACCGAAAAATGCAATAAGAAGATTATTCATATTTTTGCCCAACGTTAAAGATATCGCGTCCCGGTTTCCCGCAGCGGTGCTCGAAATTTTGCAGCTTGCGCCTGTTTTCTCAAGCTCGGATTGCCACAGCGCTCAAGGGATCGTGATCATCGACTTGTGTGTGCCCAGCATGCACGGAAACCCAAAGGGGTTCAAGTCCCCTGTCTATAGAATGAAATCGAAGAACAAAAGAAACTGCTAACGATGAAAAGGACGATCCGAGGCCAACTGCGGGAGGGCGACCAAACGTGGGAAGGAAGGCTAGGAGAATACGCCCAAGCCGCAGCAACGGCGATAAAC
>CAZVMS010000073.1:0-7836 GCA_964628795.1 uncultured Haloferula sp.
GAGAGTTTCTTTTCGTCGATCTTGTCCTTGGCGCGGCCCACGAGCGAAGGAAACCAGAAATCAACTAACAGTACAAGTGACGGTTTTGTCACATTCAGAAATTCGTTTCAACAAGCAGCGAGCATGCCGAACACTACTGCCCCAGCATGGCAAATTTGAAGGTTTTCAGTGTTTTCGGGTGGTATTTCCGGGCGAAGACCTGATCCTAAAAACCGAAATGAGAACCACGGAATACACGGATTTAGAGGTAGTTCTCATTCCTCTGCCACTCACCTAAGGAGGTATTGATTCGGCTTTCATAAGCGATTCAGAGTTTGCGTCCATTGGCGTCCATTTGAGGTTTCATTTTCCCTTCGAGGCTGATAGCGCAGGCCCCTGAAAGGATGTAGGATTGCGCATTTGTCAGCCCTCGGTTTTGATTTGCCGTGTGATTCCTAATTTCAACGGCAAAACAAGCCTCTACAGCGAGGCGGAGATGCGGATTTCTGGCCTGCTCGACGATGAAAGCGATCTGATCGCGCGAATGGCTGGGATGGTGGCCGTGCTCCACGGGTCGATGCCTTACTATTTCTGGACCGGATTTTACCGGGTCGTCGAGGGAGAGCTCGTGATTGGGCCGTATCAAGGGACGCCGGGCTGTGCCCGGATTGCCTGGGGGCGTGGTGTTTGCGGGACGGCGTGGGAAACGGGGGAAACCCAGGTGGTGGCGGACGTGCATGCGTTTCCCGGGCACATCGCGTGCGATGCACGAGCGGAAAGCGAGATCGTGGTGCCGGTGTGGGATGACCGTCGGGAGGTCGTCGCGGTGTTCGATGTGGATTCCGACGAAAAAGGAGCTTTCGACGAGGTGGATAAGGCGTGGCTGGAGCGGATTCTTGCTCGGGTTACGGGCTGAGTTTTTTCCGGGTTTGTCGATACATCGGACCCATGAAGCTGATTGGTTTGACCGACGGGTTTGTGGCAGAGGCAGGAGTGCGCCTGCCTGTGGCGAGGCGAGTTTGCTGATGGCGCAGGTGCTGGTGCCGCGTTTCGAGTTCAAGCCTAAGAACCCTAACAGGAGTCCGACGTCGGGCTTCGACTCCAGCGAAGGGGGCTATGAGCGAGCGAGACGGTTCCTGACGGCAGACGAACGCGGATGCACAAAAAAGCCTGAGACTGGAGAGGCACGGGCTCAATCATGAGACGAACGCGATGGAAGCCAGTGGAGAACTGGTAGCCTAACCGGTCGGGAATGTCATCCGATCGAGGGCACGCGGGTCGCGGGATCGGTGTCCTTGCTGTAGTCGATGCCTTCAAGTCCGAACCCGAAAAGGCGAAGGAAACTGGAGTCGTAGCCATCGATATCGGCGAACTCGAGGAGCTTGTCGGTGTCGACTTCTTTCCATGCCCGATCGACTTCAGCTTGCACGTCGGCAGCCATTTCCCAGTCGTCGACTCGGATGCGACCTTGATCGTCGGGTTGGGGGTCTGCTTTTCCGTAAAGGCGGTCACGGAAAAGACGATCCATCTGTTCGATGGTATCCTCATGGGTGCCTTTGGCCTTCATGACCTTGTAGAGCAGGGAGATGTAGAGGGGCACGACGGGGATGGCGGAGCTGGCCTGGGTGACGAGGGCTTTATTAACGGAGACCCATGCCTTGCCGTTGAGAGGGGCGAGCTTGGCGTCGAGGGCGCGTTGGGATTTTTCTACATCTTCCTTGGCGGCCCCGATGGTGCCGTTGGTGTAGATGGGCCAGGTGATTTCAGGACCGATGTAGGAATAGGCGACGGTTTTCACTCCGTCGGCGAGCACGCCCGCTTCTTGCAAGGCGTCGATCCACATCTCCCAGTCTTCGCCGCCCATCACCGCGACGGTGTGGTCGATTTCTTCCTGCGATGCCGGCTCGATCGTGATCTCATCGACGACTTTAGTGCCGGTATTGAGGTTTTTGTTGGTGTAGGACTGGCCAATCGGCTTGAGGACCGATTTATAGGTTTCTCCATCGCGTGGGTTGGTGCGCCGAGGGGAGGCGAGCGAGTAAACGACACAGTCCACCTTGCCCATATCAGCCCTGATCGCGTCAATCACGGTGGCTTTCATTTCGTCGGAAAACGCATCGCCATTGAATGAGCGGGCGTAGAGCCCAGCTGCGCTGGCTTCCTTTTCGAAGGCGGCGGTGTTGTACCAACCAGCGGTGCCGGTGCGGCGTTCGTCGCCGGGCTTTTCAAAGAAGACGCCGATGGTGTCGGACCCGCAGCCGAAGGCGGCGGCAATGCGTGAGGAGAGGCCGTAGCCTGTCGAGGAACCAATCACGAGGACCTTCTTGGGACCTCCTTCGATGGGACCGCGCGATTTGACCACAGCGATCTGGTCGGCGACGTGCTTGGCACAGCCATCGGGGTGGGAAGAGGTGCAAATAAATCCGCGAATCTTGGGCTCAACGATCATGTTGGGGCGGAGCCTAGAGGGCGGAATCGGAGGCGGCAAGTGTGGGGATTCACTGGTTGAGCCTGAATGATGGACCTCGGACTTGGGGATGCGAGCCTGACTCACTCGATCCAGAGTGATTTCAAGTAAGGTTCGCCGGTGAAGTCGAAGGGCATGGGGGCTGATTCGATGTTGACGGGGCGAAGGAAGCCCTTGCGGATCTGCTTTTCGAAGCTGCGGAGGTCGAGTTGTCGGCAATTGGTGCAGGCTAACAGAACTCCGTCGGGCGCCAGGCAGGCGGCGGCGAGCTCGACGAGGCGGATGTAGTCTTTTTCGACGCGGAAGACTTTGCCTTCGTGGTCGCGGGAGAAGGTCGGGGGATCGAGGACGATGCCGTCGAACTTGCGACCTTGTTTGGCGAAGCGGCGTAGCCAGTGGAAGGTGTCGCCTTTGCAGAAATACTGGGTGGAGGGATCGATGTCGTTGAGCTGGAAGTTCCGCTTGGCCCAGTCGAGGTAGGGTTGGGAGAGATCGAGAGTGGTGGTTTCTGCACCACCGAGGGCGGCGACGACCGAGAAGGCACCGGTGTAGGCGAAGGTGTTGAGCAGCGTGGCTCCCGGGCGCATGCGCTTGCGGAGGGTCAGGCGGTTGTCGCGCTGATCGAGGAAAATGCCCTGCGAGTAGCCGGATTGGAACGAGAGTTCAAAGCGGGCGTCGTTTTCGAGAATGGTAAAAGTTTCGGGCTGTGCGGGCCCGAAAAGATGGGTGGGTGATTCTTTTTGGTGCTGATCGAGGCGCTTCCAGTAGACGCTGCGGCCGGATTCCCGGAGTCGGTGCTTCAGCTCTGTGGGGATGGCAGCATCGCGGGTTGAGAGAAGCCAGTGGCCCGCAAGTTCCTCGAGCTCAATGCCTGGGAAGCGGTCTCCGGAGTCGTCGATCAGGCGGAAGGCATTGGTGTGCGCGTCTGGCAGCGGCAGGCGTCTGGCAATTGCGGCATCGAAGGGATCTCGCATGTCTAGGCATTGCCATGAGCCAGATGATCGCTAGCATCCAGCCAGAAATGAACGACCTCTTAGTGATTCTCGATGACGCCACCCGCAACGGAGACCTTCTCGAAAGTTCCCGGAAGAATATTGACCTGCTGCTTTCAGGTGCCGCGAGTCAGGTGCCGGCTGCTGCTGTGGCGGAGCTCGCGGAAGCGGGTGAGTGGCAGGAGCTGAACGACCGCTTTTTCAAGACGCTGGCATTCGGCACCGGTGGCCTGCGCGGACGGACGATTGGGCGGGTGGTGACGAAGGTTGAGGAGGGGGCGGGTGGGCCGAATGAGCGTCCCGAGCATCCTTGTGCGGGCACGGCGACGATGAATTTTTTCAATGTCTCGCGCGCGGTGCGGGGGATGATTGCTTATGTGAAGGCGCATGTGGGTGAGGGGCGGAAGCCACGCTTGGTTTTCGCGCACGACACGCGTCACTTCTCGCGCGACTTCGCGGAGTTCTGCGCGAAGGTCTGTGCGGACTTGGGGTGTGATGCTTATCTTTTCGATGACGCGCGTTCGACGCCACAGCTTTCGTTTGCGGTGCGTTCGCTGAATGCAGATGCGGGTGTGGTTCTAACAGCGAGTCACAACCCATCGCACGACAATGGTTTTAAAGCCTATTTTAATGATGGGGCGCAGATCGTGGAGCCGCATGCTTCGGGGATTATCAAGGAGGTGAACGCGATCATGAGCGAGCGCTATGATGCCTTGCCGGAGTCCGAACGGGGATCGGTGACGATTCTGGGAGCAGACGCGGATCGGGAATACATGGACAAGCTGAAGTCGCTCTTGATGCAGCCGGCCTTGCTTGAAGGGGCGGCGGCGAAAGTGGTGTTTACGAGCATTCACGGCACGGGTGGGCAGATCACGGTGCCGATGCTCAAGGAGCTGGGTTTTGAAGTGACGACGGTGCCCGAACAGGAAGTGCGGGATGGACGCTTCCCGACCGTGGCTTCTCCGAATCCTGAGAATGCCGCGGCGCTTCAGATGGGCGTCGATTTGGCGGGAAAAGTGGGTGCTGAGATTGTGATCGGGACGGATCCCGATTCCGACCGGATGGGGGTGGTCGCTCGCGACGGCGAGGGGGTGATGCGCTTGCTCACGGGCAATCAGATCGGTTCGCTGATGGCCTGGTATCGGGCGAAGGCGGCCTTTGACATCGGCTGGCTGAATGATGCGACACGGGCGCGGGCAATTTTTGTAAAGACCTACGTGACGACTGAGCTTCAGAGTGCGATTGCGGCGAAGTTTGGTCTCGGGGTGGTGAACACGCTGACGGGTTTCAAATACATCGCGTCCAAGCTGAAGAAGTATGAAGATGCGATTCCGGCGGACAAGAAGGGCGACTATCGTTCGCTTGATGAAGATACGACTCGCAAGCTGCGTCTGGAGTATTCGCGTTTCTTCCTTTTCGGTGGGGAAGAGAGTTATGGCTATCTCGGTTGCGATTTCGTCCGTGACAAGGATGCGAATGGTGCGGCGGTGATGTTTGCGGAAGTCGCGGCTTATGCGAAGTCGGTCGGCACGACGCTGCCGGATCTGCTGGATGAGATTTACTCGGAGTTCGGCTATCACGAGGAACGCGGCAAGGCAATGGTGATGGAAGGTGCCGATGGTGCGGCGAAGATCCAGGCGCTGGCGGCCTCGTATTCTAACAATCCTCCGACCGAGGTCGATGGATCGGCGGTTGAGCGGATTCGGGATTTCAAGACGCAGGATCTTTTCGATGAGGAAGGCGATGAACTGCCGAAGGAAGGGATGCTTTTTGTTGAGTTGGCGGATGGTCGCTCGTTTGCGGTGCGTCCGTCGGGGACTGAGCCGAAGATCAAGTTCTATCTCTTCGGGAAGATCGCGCCGGGTGGTGATTTGGCGGAAGCCAAGACGAAGGTGGCGACGGGTCTTGATAACCTTTGGTCGGCGATTGAAGAGGATGCCCGTGCGCGGGGCGCGGCGTGATGAAGATTCGCTTGCTGCGACTGTTAGGAGCGCTCATTTCCGGATTGGGGATGGCGCTCACGCTGCCGCCGTATGACATCGGTGGTTTGGTCTGGGTGGTGCTTTTGCCACTCATGGTGGTGCTTTGGTCGGTGAAAGGCAAACGGCCGGGCTGGAAGGGATTTGGTATCGGATGGGTGAGTGGCCTTGCTTTCTTCCTGCTGAGTTTGCACTGGTTGTCGGTGGTGAGCGCCGTGGGCTGGGTGGCGCTTTCGATGTATCTAGCCTTGTTTTTCGGGCTCTGGGGTGCTTTTGCGGCAAAGTGGGTGAATCCTTGGACAGTGGTGGAAGTTCCTGCCGAGGAAACGAGTTTGGAGCGGAAGGTTCGCGAGAAGTCACAAGTGAAGGGGAATCATTGGAAGGTTTCGGCGGCATCGATCCAGGTGGCCTTTGCGGTGGCGGGTTTGTGGGCTTCCTTGGAGTGGTTGCGTGGGTGGTTGTTCACGGGGTTTGGTTGGAATCCTTTGGCGACGGCGTTTCATGATATGCCGGTGATGGCTCAGTCCGCGGACCTGTTAGGGCTTTGCGCGCTGTCGTTTGTGCCAGTGTTTTTGCAGGCGGTGATGGTGCAGACGGGTCGAAGGCTTTGGTTGGAGGCGCGTGAGGGCAAGCTGAGGCCGCATGCGGATTTTGCGACGGCGGCTCTGCTGATCGCGCTGTGTTTTTGCTACGGGGTTTGGCGGCTTCAGACGACGGGGAAGGGAGAGAGCGTTCGTTTGAAGGCCTTGCTCGTGCAGTTAAATATCCCGCAGGATGCCGCGCAGCGTTTGTGGTCGGCTGAGGAGATTCACATCGCTTATGGACAGGACACGCTTGCGGCGCTGAAGGAGATCGAGCGGCAGGATGAAGAACGCTTTCGCGAAGCGGCGGAGAGGGGTGAGGAGATCGAGCTTCGGAGTCCGGATTGGATCATGTGGCCGGAGTCGTCGCTGACGGGGCGAGTTATCAGGACGGATGACGGCACCTGGGGAATGTGGGATGAGAACATGCTGACGCTGGACCAGGTTCGCGAAGCGGGCGATTTCACGGTGGTGATGGGTCTCAACGAGATTGAGGGCGAATATTTTGGTGAGGATCTCGTGATGAAGGAGAACGCACGGGTGTGGAACTCGATGGTGGTGCTTCCGCCGGATGGTGGTTTGCAGACTTATCGGAAACATCATCTGGTGATCTTCGGGGAATACATTCCGCTGGTGGAAAAGTTGCCGTTTCTCAAAAAGCTCTACGAACAGCAGGCCGGTGTTGAGTTCGGGGGATCATTTTCGAGCGGGGAGAGCTTTGATCCCCTCTCAGTGGAAATTGATGATGATGAGGTCGGTTTGCTGCCGACGGTTTGCTTTGAGGACACGGTGCCGCGATTGATGCGGAAGTTTGTACGTGCGGGCCCTCAGCTGATCGTCAATGTCACGAATGATGGCTGGTTCAAGGAGAGTCCGGCGGCGGCTCAGCACTTTGCCAACGCGAAGTTCAGGGCGATCGAGTTGAGGCGGCCGATGATTCGGTGTGCGAACTCGGGGGTGAGTGCGGCGGTGAATTCGGTGGGCACGACGGGGCATCCGGAGACCGGAGTGAAGCAGGAGATTCGCGATGAAAAGGGCAGTCACCTGACGCGCGGATGGATGCTTGCGGAGGTGGCGATTCCCAAGCGTTCGCCAATCACGGGTTATGCCATCGTTGGCGACTGGGGGGTGATTGGATTAGGTGTGCTTGGTCTCGTCGTGGGAGTGACGGGGAAGAGGCGTAGGTGATGGCGCGGACGATCGATCTGGTGGCGCTGGGTTTCTTGATCGCGACGGTGGTGGCGCTTGAGTTGAGTCAGGAGTCTGGGGAATGCCTTAAGAAATGGGAATGATATGAAGATTTCCGTGATGGCGTAATATCGTTGGGGCGGGATCGGTGGCAGTATGAGGACGCTAAGACGCCATTGGGTGTTTTTCTCTAACACAAGAGATCGCGGGCGCCGGAATTCTCCCCCTCCGGTGCCCGTGGTGTGTATGGACGTGGTATGTGCGGCTGGAAATTCGAGGTGAAGGTGTTTGACTGCGATCGAAGCTTTTGGGCTTCGCCACCGCATGAAGTTTTCTGGACCCATCCTGATCATGGTCTTTCCTCTCACTTCGTATGTGGGGATCGGGGTCATGGGAGGGAAGGAGGAGCGTGTTTCCTTTGGGATCAATGAGACGCGGAGCAAGCCGATGCGAAGGGTGACTGATGCTGAGGATGGGAAAAATCCGACGCGTAAGGAGATCCCGTCGAGCTTGACCCTATTCGAAAAGCCGCTGACCGACCGAAAACACGTCGCAGCCTGCGTATGAATCATTCATTGAAAATAAAATAAATACCTTGAAAAGGTGTGACGCAACATGTTGTAATTCAATAACTTAATTTCACTCAGCAA
>CAZVMS010000074.1:0-64842 GCA_964628795.1 uncultured Haloferula sp.
GGGTGAAAGCAGAGCGATCAACATCGTTCAAAATCGCGAAACGCCCGGGCATCGTCCCTTCCGGAGCAGCGACCTTACTGTCGCTGGGCCTCGCCGACGACTCACCGAAAGCCCCCGCATGATCCCGCCCCTCGGCATCAAAGGAAGGCTAGCATGAGCCGCCCGGAAGCCCACCCGCCTCAATTCCCGCCCCACTATACCCTCCCTCGATCTCCTTGAATTCCTTATTGTAAAAGGATAAACGCCTACTTTTCACATTGTTTGCCTGGCAGTTTATTTGTGGCAGTTTATTTGTCCGGACACAACCCCGTTGGGGTTGCGGATATGGGGGCCTCTCTCCCGGGGTAGGCCGTCGTTCCTCCGTCCAACCCCGGGCTTTGGGACGAAATCCCGTTGGGATACAAATCCGGGCAACCCCGTTAGGGTGGCGTCCCAAATCCCAAGGTTGCCCGATACGGCATCCGTTGAGATGAATTCCTGAAACTTCACCGGGGCAACCCCGCCAACCCCAAGGGGGTTTTGTCCCAAAGCCCAGGGTTGGTCGGAGACCTACCCTGGGACTGGTGCCGCGCGAAAATCCAACCCCAACGGGGTTGCGTCCCTTGCGCCGTCCCCGCCACCAGAAAACCCTATCCCCGCCACCGCGCAGCCACCCGGAGACAATCCCAACTGGGTAACCCACATGTCGGTGATCAGGAACCCGACTGGATAAATTCCCATTTATCTTTTGATAGCGGGGGCGGATTGGATAGTTTGTCATTCTATGCGCATTCTGCTGCTTGAAGATCAGGAAAGCCTGCGCCAATCCACCCGGAAGGGCTTGGAGGAGATGGGCTTTGCGGTGGATGCGGTGGAGGATGGCGATGTGGCGCTGGAGCGGGCTTTGGCCGTGCCCTTCGACGCGCTGGTGCTCGACATCATGGTGCCGGGACGCGATGGGTTGAGCATTTTGCGGGTGTTGCGGGACAAGAAGAATGCCACCCCGGTGATCCTGCTAACGGCGCGCTCGACGCTGCCGGAGAAAATCGAGGGCTTGAACCTCGGCGCGGACGACTATCTGACAAAACCATTCTATATCGAGGAGCTGGTCGCGCGCTTGCGCACCGTCGCGCGCCGTCATTCCGGCGCGCCGACGCATTTGCTGGAAGTGGCGGATCTGCGGATGGATTTGATCACGCGGAAGGCTTCGCGGGGCGGAGCGGAGATTGAGTTGTCGGCGCGGGAGTTTCAGTTGCTGGAGTTTCTGATGCGCACGCCCGGGCGGGTGTTCAGCCGGGTGCAAATCTACGAGCAGGTCTGGGGATATGGCATGGATCTGGAGAGCAATCTGGTGGAGGTCTATGTGCAGCGGTTGCGGGCGAAGATCGACAAGGAGCATGAAACGAAACTGCTGCGCACCATCCGTGGTGCGGGCTATGCGCTGGGGGAGGCGGGATGAGTGCCGGGGGTCCCTCGTCGTTCCGGGTGCGCCTCGCGTTGCAAACGATGCTGGTGGCGGGCATCGTCGTGGCGGGCTTTGGGGCGGGTGCCTGGTGGTTCGCATTGGATCAGCAGGCGCGGAACTACGATCTGCGCATCGGCCAGGAAGCGCGGCGGCTGTGGTCGCAACTGACGCCGCGCGACCGGGAGGAGCAGTTCGCACGGGCGGTTGAGAAAATTTTCAGTGAAAGCGAGGATAGGGTGGCGGTGACGGTGATGTGGCACACGGAGGGAAATCCATCGGTGACATTATCCGGACCCGCATGGGACGACGCGAACCGCGCTGCCTTCGTCGGCTATCTGCCGCAGGGTTCCGAAGTGGTCACGAGCGCGGTGGATGCTGATCGCACCACGCGACCGGCGCGCGCGTTATCGCCCGGGATCGGAAATGCCGGCCCGCCGCGCCGTCCCATCATGCCGGAGATCCGGACGCCTGATTTTTTCACGGTCGAGGGCAAAGCGGAGAAATGGCGCTTCGGTGCCTTCAGCAATCCGCACTACACCGTGTTTGTCGGTTTGTCGCGCGATGCGCTGCAGGCCGAGGCGCGCGGCACCGCGCTGTGGTTCGCGGGTGGCGGCACGCTGGCTTTGGGGATCGCCGGCCTTGGCGCATGGTATGCTTCGGGGCGGGCGATTCGTCCACTCGATCGGATGGTTTCGATTGCCGACCGCATGAGTGCGGGAAATCTCAGCGACCGCATCCCGCTTCACGGCGGTGATGACCATGAGTTTGCCCAACTGATCGGCGCGTTGAACAACATGACCGCACGCCTGGAGCGGAGCTTCGAGCAATCGGCGCGTTTCACGGCGGACGCCTCTCATGAACTCAAGACCCCGCTGGCAGTGATCCAGAGCACCTTGAATGATGTGCTGCGTTCCGAATCGCTGGATGAGGAAACGAGTGAGCGGATCGGCGTTTCGCTGCATCAGGTGTCGCGTCTGAAACACATCACGCACAGTCTGTTGTTGCTCTCGCAGGCCGATGCGGGCGAGCTGCCGATTCATCGTGAGCGCTATGATTTGTCCGACGATCTCGCGGGCCTGATGGACGACGCGGAATCGCTGAGCGAGACGGCGGGGCTCGCCTTTGAAAATCGCATCGAGCCCGGAGTCTGCGTCGAGGCCGACCGCGCGCTCATGCATCAGGTGTTCCATAATCTCGTCAGCAACGCGGTGAAATACAGCACGCCGAACGGACGAGTGCGGGTAAGCCTGGGGCGCGGCACCGAGGGCGCTCGCTTCGAGATCCGCAACACCAGCGCGGAAATCCCCGAAGAGGTGAGGCAGCGTTTGTTCGAACGGTTTTACCGCGCCGAAAGCTCGCGTCATGGCGAGGGTTTCGGGCTCGGACTGAACATCGCCATCGAACTCGCGCGGGCAAATGGCACCGTGCTGGAGCTTCTACCCAGCGAAAGCGGAATGATCGGTTTCGCTGTGACCATGCCCGTTTCATCCGTCCCATGAGAATGCTCTTGCTGCTCTCCGTGATGTTCGCGACGCCGGTGTTCGCCGCGCCGCTGCATCTGACGTTTATCCACGAGGCTGATGGCAGGCCTTTGGCATTGGATTCCCTGCGTTTCAAAAACATCGCCGGGGAAACCTTTTCCATTTCGCGGCTCGATTGGTTGGCGACGAAATTTTCCGTAACGACGGCAGATGGCATCACTCACCCGATGGCGGATGCGGTCGCCTTCGTTTCCGGAAAAGGCGGTGAGGTCATGCTGGGCGAGGCACCGGCAGGACGAATCATGGCGCTCACCTTTCACATCGGCCCGGATGAAAAGACCAATCACGGCGATCCCGCGCGACACGCTCCGGGACACCCGCTCAACCCGAATGTGAACCGGCTGCACTGGGATTGGCAGGGAGGTTACATCTTTCTCGCCGCCGAGGGATTGTGGCGCGAGGCCCGGGTAGGAAATGATCCACCGGAGGGTTTCGCCTACCATTTTGCGCGAGATCCGAACCGCATGGCCGTGACGCTGCCACTTGATTTTGAGCCACGCGATCCCAGCCGCGTGGTCGTCGCATTGGATGCGCAAAAATTGTTAGATCAACTTTCGTTCGCGGCGGACGGAGCGACCACCCACTCCATCGAGGGCGACCCGGTGGTCGGTAAAATCAAGACCGGCCTCGCCTCCGCGTTCCGGGTGGCGGGCATCGAAACCGCCGCCATGCCGCGTCCCAAGAACCCGCCGAAGCCGATCGACCTGCCCGCAAATCCGGTGGGCTACCCGCTCACGCTTCCCCGCCATGTTCCCCTGCCCTCGCTGCCGATGGACAATCCGCTGCTTGTGCCGCGTGTGGCTCTGGGTGAGCGCCTGTTTCACGAAACGAAACTCTCGCGCACCCATACGATTTCCTGCGCCTCCTGCCATCAGGGTGAAGAGATGTCGGACCCGCGACGGTTCAGTCCCGGAGTGGATGGCAGGCACGGGCCGCGCCACTCGATGCCGCTTTTCAACCTCGCGTGGAAATCCAGTTTCTTCTGGGACGGGCGTGCGCCATCGCTGCGCGAGCAGGCACTGATGCCCATCGTTGATCCGTTGGAGATGGATGAGACCCTGGAGCACGTGGTGGCGAAACTTGCCGCCGACCCCGCCTATCCCCCGCTGTTTCGCGCCGCCTTCGGGTCGGGAAACATCACGCCGGAAAACATCGGACTCGCGCTTGAGAACTTCCTCCTCACCCGCGTAAGCTTCGACTCCAAATTCGACCGCGCCTTTGCCGGAAAAGAAACGCTCACCGATCAGGCGAAGCGCGGCTTCGAGTTGTTTTTCACCGAATCCGAGCCACGCATGGGACGCCGCGGGGCCGATTGTTTCCACTGCCACGGCGGCGCGAACTTCACCGACCACTCTTTTCACAACAACGGGCTGGCCGCGACCGATGACTACGGCGTGGAGATGTTCACCGGCAGGGAATCGGATCGCCACAAATTCAGCACCCCATCGCTGCGCAATATCTCGCGCACCGCGCCCTACATGCACGACGGTCGCTTCGCGACGCTGGAGGAAGTGGTCGAACATTACAACGCGCCTCCTGAGCGCAGTGCCACTCTTGATCCCAACCTCGCCAAGCACTCCCAAGGTCTCGGCTTGAACGAAGAAGACAAAGCCGCGCTGATCGAGTTTTTGAAAACCCTGTGAGCCGACCACCCCCTCGAAGTGAGCCCAAGTTTCTTATCATGAGGCTGTAGCCCTTGAATTTGTGGGGATTGGTTTCAAAAGGCACTACCAAGTCGGCCGTTCCAACACAGGAGGTGATAGGCAAGGACGCTGATGAAGATGTGGCCCTCGACCCGCTCTTCGAGTTGATGAAAGTCGCGCAAACGCCTTCGAAATGCGTGTTGGTGACGTCGTAGAAGAATCACGCTACGCTTGAGGCTGAAGAGGTCCCGGGTCTTGTCGCTCAGGGTGGTTTCGATGGGTTTGCGGTGCTTGAGCAGTTGATTCCGGCGCGAATCACTGCATGTTCGCGCCGCACCATGAATCGCATTCTTCTTCCCCTGCTGACGACGATTCTGATTGCGGGTTGCACCGCGCCGATCCGCGTCCACGAGGTTGAGGCTCCCGAACCGAGACCGAGGGTCGTCAGCCCCGCAGTATTGAAAGCGGCCGCCCATCCCGGGAATCACGGCGAAAGTGATATTGCGATTTTGTTAGATGGTCTGCGCGAAGCTGCCCGCGCCGTTTCCCGGGGTGACGAGGCGGCGACTCCCGAATACAACTACCTGACCTCCCGCTTGGTGGAGCGCCTGATCGAGGCCGACGTGAGGCCGTGGGACCAATCAATGAGGGTCCGGGGCGGATCGGTCGATTATCTGCTTCGCGGAACCCAACCGGCGGATCTAGCCGACCCGGATCGTGAGTTCATTCCCACCGACCGACTCAAGTTCAGTGGCCGCTATGCCGGCAAGACCGGTCGTGGCCAGACCTCCGGGATCGGCGCGCCACTGGTGACTTTTCTTAGCGAAGACGCCCGCACGCCAATGACCATCCCACACCGGACGGTGACGGCGGTGGTCCGCTTCAAGGGACGGTTGGCGACTGTGGATCTGTTGGATCCTTTCGAGTTGGACAAGGTCACCTTTGGCGGACGGAGCCTCCCGCTGCGCGTTGATTTCAACGCCCCGGTCGCCTACATCCTGTCCAAGGAGCGGATCGACCGGCTCGGGCTGGCGCGGTTGATCGACCCGGTGCGCTACAGCGACACCGCCCGCCTGAGTGCCCTTCAGCCATACGATCCCGACAGGATTCCGGTGTTGTTGGTGCACGGCCTGAAGGACACGCCGGCGACCTGGGCACCGATGTATTTCGACCTGATGGCCGATCCGGCGATCCGCGAGCGCTATCAGTTCTGGGCCTTCAGCTACCCGAGCGGCTATCCCTATCCTGTGTCGGCCGCGATCCTCCGCCGGGAACTCCGTTTGATGCGCGAGCTGCACCCCGATCACAAGGATATTGTCATCATCGGACATAGCATGGGCGGGCTGGTATCGCGGTTGATGGTGACCGATGTTGGCGACCGCTTGTGGCGGGCTTTCTTCGGCAAATCCCCTGCTGAGACGGATGTCAGCGGCGAGAGTCGCCGCCTGTTGGAAGCGTCGCTGGTCTTCGGCGCGCGCGACGAGATTAGCCGTGCCGTTTTCATGTCCTCCCCCCACCGGGGTAGCGAGTTGGCTGGCAACATCGTCGGCTGGATCGGCATCAAACTGGTGCGGTTTCCCGCCACGCTCGCCGACATTCGGGATGCGGCCGCAAACGTGCTGAGCGCGAACGATTCGGGATCGCACGTCGATCATTTTCCCAACAGCATCGATACGCTTTCACCGCGCAATCTCTTTATCCAGAGAATCAACGACTATCCGATTCGCCGGAATATTCCCTATCATTCGATCATCGGTGACCGTGGCAAGGGCGACACGCCGGACAGCAGCGACGGAGTGGTCGCATACTGGAGTTCGCACCTAGAGTTAGCGGCATCCGAGAAGATTGTCCCGAGCGGACACTTATCTAACCAGCATCCGCAAGGCATCGAAGAGGTGCGGCGCATTCTCTATCTTCATGCCGGCCTGCCACACCGGCCTGATGTCGCCATCGCAACGAAAACCAAACGTCGGGAGTGCCACTCAGCGCAAATCGAGTGCCCTTGATCTTGAACAGACGGAAGGAAAGCCCTTACACTCGGGTTCGCTGCGTTACAAGAATCTCTCCGGGGAAACATTCTCCGTGTCGCGGCTCGATTGGTTGGCGACGGAATTTTCTGTAACGACGGCAGATGGCATCACTCACCCGATGGTGGATGCGGTCGCCTTCGTTTCAGGAAAGGGCGGCGAGGCCTAATTCAGCAGTCCATGCCAATTTTTCCAAAGGATTTGCGTGGTTTCGATGATTGGTGGAAATTCTTCATTAGGATATTCTGCGACGGATCCCATCTCACTGTGATCTTGCTTTCACCCCATACCCAAATGAAAACCAAGACTCGCCACCACTCGCATACCCGCGGCCTCACCCGTGCCGCCCTGCCCTGCATTATCCTCGCACTGGCCGGAACCGCCAGCGCGCTCACCACCACCTGGACCGGAGAATTCAACAACGACTGGGGCAATGCCAGGAACTGGACCAATGGCGTGCCCGGTTCCGACGACGACGCGGTGATCGGCATGGGATACGCACAATCCACCAGCGACCGCACGTTGGCCTCGCTCACCGTCAGCGGCGGCACAGCCGCGCTGCCCGGTCTTACCGTCGGCACCCTCAATTTGTCCGCAGGCACGCTCAGCACCACCAACACGACGGTGACCGGTGCCGCCACCTGGACGGGCGGTGAAATCGGCGGTGCGATCAGCATTCTCGCCGAGGTCACCTTGGCAATCCCATCCGGAACCGTCCGCCTGGGTCCACTCGCCACCTTGACCAACTCCGGCACCGTGGAAATGAGCGGCGGCCAACTCGAAGGCTACGACCAGGTCGTCATCCACAACCACGGGACATGGAACCTGACCGGACATGAAATCCCATTCGTCAATTTCTATTCTTCCAACACCTTCCACAACTACGGACTGCTGCGCAAAACCGGCACCACCGGAACCATCATTCTCCAAAACGGCTGGACCTATCATCTCGGAGGCGAAACCCGCTGTGAAACCGGCGAACTGCGCTTCGCCGTGAGCGATCACCACCTGCCGGCCGGCGCACAACTGACCGGTGCCGGCACCATCCGCATGGTTTCCGGAACCACCCATCTGGAAGGAGCGATCACGGAAACGCTTGGAAACCTGATCCTCGACGGCGCCACACTGGATGCCAGCAGCAGCGCCGCCGTCACCGGCACGCTCGATTGGATGTCCGGTTCCATCAGCGGCATCCTCACCATCCCCTCCGGTTCGCGCATGGAGGTCCATGGCGAGGGCTTCAAACGCATAAACACCTCGGCGGAAATCGTGGTCAGTGGCACCTATCGCTGGACGGGCCCAGCCGGGATCGAGGGCTACGACCAATGCCGCTTCCGCATCCAACCAGGAGGCGTCTGTGACCTCGCCGTCGATGGCGACCCGTTCAACCGGTTTTACGACACCAACGAATTGATCAACGAAGGCACCTTGCTCAAATCCGCCGGCAGCGGCGGCAGCACCGTCTGCAACGATTGGACCTATCGCCAACGCGGCACCGTCCAGTCTGATGTCTCGACGCTCGAATTCACCAGCACCCTGGTGTTCGAAAATACCTCGTCGGTCACCGGTTCTGGCAATGTGCTGATCCGCGGTGCGACCCAGCTGCCGGGCCGCGTCACCTTCAGTGCTCCCACCACCTGGGCCAATGGCACCTGGACCGGAAGCGCCGGCTCGATCAGAGGCCTCTTGCTCTGGAGCGGCGGCGAATCGAGCGGCACCTGGAGTGTCGATGCCACCGGCACGCTGCGCATCATCGAGGGGGTCGGCACCCTCAAACGTGTGAGAACCGGCTCTTCGATCGAGGTGTCAGGCACCATCGACATGGCATCCGGCACGCTCCAAGGATATGAAAACGCCACCATCCGCATCTTGTCCGGCGGTCTCTTCTCGGCCACCGGCCCCGCCATGATGACCCGGTTCTACGCCGGCAATCACCTCGAAATCCAACCGGGTGGCCAACTCGTCACGCAGAATGGGGCCGACCTCCGCGTCGATTGGCGGCTCGACAACGCCGGCACCGTCCGCACGCCCGCCGGCCAGCTCGCCTGCAACTATGGCGGCAGCAGCAGCGGACTGTTCGAATCGACCGCCAGCGGCACCCTGAGCTTCACCAATGGAACCCAGACGCTGACCGACGGCGCGGAAATCCGTGGCCCCGGCGAGGTAAATCTCAGCGGCGGAGTGCTCGAGGCCGACGCGCCCGTCGAGGCCTTCGTCCACGTGGCCGGCGGCTATGTCCGCGGTGCCGGGGAAAACGGCGAACTGCGCTTCAAGGACGGCAGCCAATGGACCAGCGGCTATCTGGAAGGTCGCGCCCGGGTGCTTGGTGGCGCCACGCTTGCCGTTTCCGGCCCACCGGAAACCACCCGCCAGATGAACACGCAGGCCACCCTCGCCATCGACGGCCGCCTGCTGTGGCAAGGAGCCGGACCGATCCTTGGATATGAAAGCTCGGTCATCGAGGTGGCCCCGTCCGGCATGCTGGAAATAACCGGCGACGGCGAGGTGTTCTCCCAATTTTACGGTGGCAACCAACTGGTCAACCATGGCCTCATCCGGCGCTCATCAAGCGGTGGCGACGTCTCCATCCGTCACTTCGCCTGCCGCAATGACGGCACGATCGAAACCGGCAGCGGTCGCTTGCTGTTCCACACCAGCCTTAATCTGGCCGACGGCGGTGTGATCACCGGTGTCGGCCGCACGGTCTGCGCCTCGGGAGTCACGACGCTGGTCGGAAGCACGCAGGTCTCCAGTTCACCCCTCGAACTGGCCGGTGCCACGCTATCCTCCGATCCATCCGACAATGGCACCCTCACGGGCGGCACCATCGATTGGAGTTCCGGCTACATCTCCGGCACCGTCACCCTCAACGGTCTCGCCACCACCACCGGCAGCGGCTTCCGCCGCCTCAACTCCAAGGCCGAGTTGCGCAACGCCGGCATGTTCACGCTGGCAGGAGGGGGGGAAATCCAGGGCTACGAGCTGTCCACTCTGCGCAACCTCCCCGGTGCCACGCTACACGCCACCGGCCAGGTCCGCCTCACGAAATTCTACTCCAGCAACTCGGTGATCAACGAAGGCACCATGACCATCGGCAGCTCTCCCGGCCGCATGATCATCGATTCACCCTTCGTCCAGACCGCCAGCGGCCGGCTCGAAATCGGCGTAGCCGGTGCCGGCACCGACAATCCGGACTTCGATATCCTGCAGATCAACGCCAGCGCTACCATCGCCGGCACTCTGGTCGCCAATCTCGAAAGCGGATACAAC
Organism: uncultured Haloferula sp.; assembly: GCA_964628795.1. GTDB lineage: Bacteria > Verrucomicrobiota > Verrucomicrobiia > Verrucomicrobiales > Akkermansiaceae > Haloferula. The sequence continues at coordinate 9,926 of CAZVMS010000074.1, forward strand.
CCTGCCGAAGGAACCGCCTTCGAGGTCCTCAAATCCAGCCACCGCAGCGGTGTGTTCGATCAACTCATCGCCCCGCGCTTCCACCTCACCTATCCCACCACCGGCAATCCGCCGGTCTCGCTGAACAACGTGGTGCTCGTCGCCACTGCGGGAACCGCGCTCGACCTCGCCACTTGGGCGGCTAGCCACAACCTGACCGGCGACGATGCCCTGCCGGGCGCCGATCTCGACCGCGACGGCTCGCCCAACCTGGTGGAATACGCACTCAACATGGATCCCGAAGCACCGGACGTCCCGCCGCTCACCAGCGGTGTCGAATCGATCTCCGGCGGCGACTGGCTGGTCATCCACTACCGACGCTGGCAGGACCGGATGAATGCCGGGCTCATGTATCAGGCGGAAACCTCCATCGACCTGTCGGGTTGGACTCCAAGCGGCATCATCGACGAACCTGATCCGGGTGCCCTCTCGATTCCAGACTCGGAAGCCCGTCGCTGCCGGATACCGAAAGACGGTGGCCGTAACTTCCTGCGCCTCACCTTCGGACTGGCCGATTGAAGCGCTTGTGATTCGACGCCGCCCACTTCGCTCCATGCTCGGCCGGGTCCAGTGCCGGCTCGAACACGCTGTCGCGCTTGTTCGCGACGAAGTCCCCGTCGCAGAAAGCCGGCTTCGCCGCCGATTATTCCGCGAAGTCATTGGAGGATCTTCACATGAATGCGGCGAAGCTGGCTTACTTCGTGGGCAAATCTCCCGCCGACCTGCTAAGCTCCAAATCGCAACGGATGCAGGGCGATGAGCGGAAGACGTATTCGCCGTCGCAGCCGAATTTCCCGCCACAGCCGGGCCGCGAATGCGTCAGGCACCGTGAACAAGCGATGGAAACCCTCAACTTCTCCGCCCGTGCCTGCGACCACATCCTCAAAGTCGCTCGCACGCTCGCCGACCTCGAAGGAAACGAAAACATCGCCCAAAAAACCATTCTCGCCAGCCATTTCATACCGTTTGTTAGATCGAAATCTATTTCTCTCAGTGCCCCAAAACCACGTAGTGCTCCAACGAATTGACACAAGCACGCGCCGCCCTGCGTATCCGCGCCATGCGCCTTGTCGGATGCCTCTCGCTCGCCCTGCTCACCCCGTGCCTCCACGCGGTGCCGGAGACGAAACCCTGTGAAGGCGGCCTCGTCCGCACCAAGGTCGCCGGCAATCCCTTTTTCAAGAACCCCGTGGCGCTCAGCGTGGACGTCGATGGCTCGATCTACGTGACAGAAAGCCAACGCCGCAAAGTCGGCGACCTCGACATCCGCGAAGTCACCTGGTGGATTCCGGACGACCTCTCCCACTCGACCATCGAGGAAAAGCAGGCATTTCTCCGAAAGGAAGTGACCTCCAAGCGCTTCAAAAATCACCCTTCGGTGAAGGACTTCAACAAGGATGGTCGCATCGATTGGAAAGACCTCACGGTTTATTCCGAAAAGATCCACCGCCTCACGGATAGCGATGGCGATGGCGTCATGGACGCGCACACCCTTTTCGCCGATGGCTTCAACACCGAGGTCACCGGGATCGCCGCCGGAGTGCTCGCCCGGCGCGGTGACGTTTACGCGACCATCGCTCCCCATGTCTGGAAACTCCGCGACACCACCGGCAATGGCATCGCCAACCAGCGCGAAGCACTCGCCCACGGCTTCGGCCTGCACATCAACTACGCCGGACATGACATGCACGGCCTGAGCTTCGGTCCCGATGGCCGCCTCTACTGGACCATCGGCGACAAAGGCACGAACGTTGTTTCCAAAGAGGGCACCCGCTGGTTTTTCCCCGATGAGGGTGCACTACTGCGCTGCTACCCGGACGGCACGGGCTTCGAAGTCTATGCGCGCGGCCTCCGCAACGTCCAGGAAATCGCCTTCGATGATTTCGGCAACGTCTTCGGCGTCGACAACGACTCCGACCAAAAGGGCGAAAAGGAACGCTTCATCTTTATCGCACCCGGGTCAGACAGCGGATGGCGCGTGCACTATCAATATCGCAAGCACGACTACAACCCGTGGATGGTGGAGAACATCTCATTCCCGTCCGGCGACTTCCGCCCGGCGACTTGGCTTCGCCCGATCTGCAGTTATCTCGATGGCCCCTCAGGCTTCTCGCGCGACCCCGGCACCGCTCTCGACGAACGCCATCGCGGTGCCTTCTTCCTCTCCCAGTTTCCCGCAGGAAAAATCAATGCCTTCAAAGCCGAACCCGATGGCGCGGGCTTCAAGATGACCGATGATCATCTCGTTGCCGAAGGTGACGCCTTCGTTGGCTCTAACTTCGGCCCGGACGGCGCGCTTTACGTCGTCGACTGGCAAGGCGGCTACCCGCTCAACGAAAAGGGAGCAATCTGGAAAATCGACGACCCGAAATCGGCCAACTCTCTGATCCGGAAAGAAGTCGCCAGCTTCCTCCGTGAAGGCCCCGAGAAAATCGAATCCAACGCCCTCCTCCCGCGCCTTGCCCATGCCGACCAGCGTGTCCGCCTCGATGCCCAGTGGGAACTCGCCAAACGCAAGGAGTGGCCCCTATTCAAAAGGGCCGCGGCATCTCCCGGAGCCGAGCCTGTCGCCGTCGCTCATGCCCTCTGGGGTCTCGCGCAGGGGAAACAATTCGATCTTGTGCTCTTCACCGCTCTCTCAAAATCCAGCGAAGCCGAGGTCCGCGCTCAAGCCGCCAAGTGGGCCGGAGATACGGAGGCCAAAGAAGCGGATCTCGCCCCGCTGCTTGCCGATTCCTCAGCTCGCGTCCGTTTCCTCGCCGCTCTTGCTGCGTCCAAGACTCGCTCACCGGGCCTGACTCCGGCATTGATCACCCTTCTGACAGAAAACAACGACACCGATGCCTGGCTCCGCCACGCCGCGATCACCGCCCTCGCGGCCATCGCCAAACCCGAGGAACTCGTCACCCTAACAACAAGCCCCTCCCCTGCTGTCCGCCGCGCCGCCGTGGTTGCCGCCCGGCAAGCCATCGAAGCGATCTACCGCATCCGCCCGGACGACGTCGCTCCTTCAGCGGCCTCCGCCACCCCGTTCGCGAAACTCCTCGCCGAATTCCTCGACGACACCGATCCTACGGTGGTCAGCGAGGCCGCCATCGCGATCCACTCCTCACCCCTCGCAGCTCCCGCGCTTCCGGCACTTGCCTCCTTGTTAGAAAACCATCCCGAAGCTCCCGAACCCGCGATCCGCCGCTCGATCTCCGCCTCACGCCAACTCGCCACCCCCGCCGACCTTCTCCGCATCGCCAACTACGCCGCCCGTAGTAGTTCGCCAGAAAACCTCCGCCTCAACGCCCTCGAAGTCCTCAGCAGCGCCGCCAAGCCACTCCAGCTCGACCCCGTTGACGGACACTGGATCGACCTCCCCGCCGCGAAACTCGATCAGGAAACCCGCCACGCCCTCGGAGTCACCCTTGCTTCGATCGACGGTTCCGAAAGGCTCAAGCAAAGCGCCGGCAAAGCACTTGATGCCGTCGGCGAACGACTCGACGCCAAACAACTCGCCGCCCGCGCTAGGGATTCCAAGCTCGACACCAGCCTTCGCGCCACCGCTCTCACTTCACTGAAACAACTCGACACCGCTGTCTGGAAGGCAACCGCCATCGAAATGATCCGCGATGGCGATCCGGCACTTCGGATCGCCATCGCCAAACAACTTGCCACGACCGAACCCGCCGCCATCACCAGCTACGTGCGCAATATCGGACTACCCTCGAAAGACCTCACCGAGCGTCAGTCCGCGATCGCCCTCCTTCCAAATCTCGATGTGCCAGAAGCCCGCGAACTTCTCGCCAAGCTTCTCACCGACGAGAAAGCCGAGCCCGCGCTCCTTCTCGACATTCTCGAAGCTGCGGAGGCCACGAAACTCGACACCTCCTCCCTGAAAAAATCCCTCGGCACCAACCACCTCCTCAGCGGAGGAAACGCCGAGGCCGGACGACAAATCTTTGAAGCAAACCTCTCCGCCAACTGCACCGCTTGCCACCGCATCGGACCGGAAGGCTCCAACGTCGGGCCTGCTCTAACAGAGATTGGCACAAAGGACCGCGCCTACATTCTCGAATCCCTCATGGATCCTCAGGCAAAGATTGCGGAAGGATTCCCGACGCCGTCCAGTATGCCTCCCATGGGGCTGATCCTGCCACCGAGAGAAATCCGTGATCTCGTGGAATTCCTCTCAACCCAACACTGATTTCTTTTCTTTCTCGCCGTATCTCCCTCTCCTCTCTTTTCTAAGCTGCATCCCATTTCATCACCGTGCTCGAACTCAAGGACGTCTGTTTTACCATCCAAAAAGAAGGCGAGGCCATAAACCTCGTCGACCGCGCCAACCTCAAAGTTCCGCGCGGTCACTTCATGGCCATCGTGGGGCCATCAGGCTGCGGCAAAACCACCCTTCTCAAAACCATTGCCGGCCTGAACCCTGAATCCGAAGGTGCCCTTTTCTGGGAAGGCCGCAATCTCTCCGAAGATGGCGACTTCGAGCCCTCCGAGATCGGCTACGTGCCGCAGTTCTCCGTCGCCTACGACCCGCTAACCGTCGATGAGTCCATCGAGGCTGCAACTCGGCTGCGCGTGAAGACCCGCAACAGCGAAGACCTCGACCACCGCATCGACCGGGTCTTGGAAGAGACCGGCATGACCAGCTTCGCAGACCGGCAGGTCAAAGTGCTATCCGGTGGTCAAAAGCGGCGACTCGGCCTCGCCATGGAACTCGTTTCCGATCCGAAGCTGCTCCTCTGCGACGAAGTTACCAGCGGACTCGACCCCCGTTCGGAACGCGAAATCGTGCGTCTGCTTCACGAGCTTTCACGCAGGGAAGGACGCATTGTTCTGTCCGTCACCCACTCACTCGCCCACCTCGAACTCTACGATTCCATCCTCGTCCTCCACGAAGGCCGCGTCGCCTACCACGGGCCGCCGGAGCTGATGAATCACTATTTCTCCGTCCACGACACCGAGGAAGTCTACCCGAAGCTCGCCACTCAAACGAGCGAGCAGTGGCACAACTCCTGGGGCAAGCACCGCGACGCCTACTACGAAAAGCTCGACCGTGGTCGCGCGAAAGCCATCGCAGCCGGCACTCTCCATGTGCCGACGAAATCAGCTGAGGTGGAGGCAGAAGAGGCCAAGTCCCTGAAGACCCCCGGCTTCTTCACCCAGCTCTCGACTCTGCTTTCCCGACGCTGGCACATTTTCTTCCGAGACAAAGGTCAGGTCTTTCTCCAACTCGCTATCCTAATCTGCTTCCCGCTGCTCGTCACCTTGTTCTCAGACAAAGCGAGCGACAACATCAAGACGCTCTCGGATTCGAAGCAGGAAAACGTGCTCGAAGAAATTCAGGAGCGTCAAATGGTCCGGCAGGATCAGGTCAAGGTGGGCTCTGCCGTCAGCGGGATCATCATGTTCCAGGTCATCCTGCTCTCGCTGATGGGATCTAACAACTCCGCCCGTGAGATCGCTGGTGAGAGACCTATTTTCGAGAAAGAAAAATTCGGCGGCCTCCGACCGTCCGCCTACCTCGCCAGCAAGATCGCCTTCCTCGCCTGCCTCGTCCTCGCCCAGTCCGTATGGATGGGGGTCTTCGTGAATTTCTTCGGACCGTTCCGCGGCGACTTCGGTCAGCATCTGATATTCCTGCTGCTGATCAATGGTGCCATGACTGGCATTTGCCTCGGTATTTCCGCGATTATGCGGACCGCCGAGCAGGCCTCGTTGCTGTCGATCTACCTGGTTGGCTTCCAGCTTCCTCTTTCTGGCGCAGTGCTCGCCCTCCCCGAGCACATCGAGCAATTCACCCGGCCGTTTATTTCCGCCTACTGGGCATGGTCCGGAAGTGTCGAGTCACTCGAAGACAAAGTCCTATCCGCCGTCAATTCCGTCATCGACACCTCGCTGACCCCTCAAAATGCCTGCCTTTACACGCTCGGTCTCCACGTCGGACTTGGTCTGCTGGCCGCTTGGGTCGGCACCCGCAGGCACCAATGGGACTGATTTCCGTAAAACTTCCTGCTCACCCATGGGTTGCATCCTTGCTTCTCTGGGCTTCATTTGGAGAATCAGCCCTCGACCCACCACTTTTTTCATATGCCACGCCGCGCCAGTTCAGGAATTAGTCCAGGGCTCCTGATTGGAGTCGCCGCCGTCATCGCCGCCCTTTTCTTCGGTGGAAAGATAATGTTCGCAGGAAAATCCGAGACCAGGCTCTCTGGATCCGAGCTCGACATGACCACCGTCGAGGAAAATGCGAACTCCCTGCGGGGCAACGTGTACGTGGTCGAAGGCAAGATCGACGACCAAGTCCTCTGGACAGCCGACAAGGGCCAAGTCGTTTCCATCAAAGTCGACTCGCCCGCCGGACCAAAGTTCCTCGGCATCGAAATCCCGCCCGGCCTTTCCAACGTCAATATCGAGCGTGAACAAACCTACGCTTTCCGTGTGAGCTTCCGTCAGGGAGGCATCGCCGTCGCCGAAGAAATCTCCCGGCGCTAACTCCAAACCACTCCGATCGAGCCATGAAAGCCACCCGCATCGCACTTCTTCTCGCCAGCGCTTCCTTAGCATCCGCACAGGTCTACACACCGCCGCCCGCCAAACCGGCTCCCGCCAACAACGGCGGCGGAGACACCGTCATCAATCGCCAACCGGCGCAGAAGAACAACGGACCGATGATGGGCAATGAACTGCCCTTCATGGACCCGTCCAGCAAACTCATTTCCTGGAATGGCAATACCTGGGCCGCCACCGACAACCGCCTGCTCGCCGCTCGCTTCGAGCGCTATCTCAATGAGCCTGAGGATGATTCCGAAGCAGCCGTCGCCTATCGTGAGACGATTGAAAAAATCCTCAGCTTGATCTCTCCGCACCACCCCGGCGGCCCCGATTTCTCCGCAGCGGTCCAGCTTCTACCCAGAGCCTCCAGCTTCCCGGGCGACGCCCGCCTTTGCGACTCCCTCTCACAGGCGATCTACGCCACCGTTCTTGCCAAAAAAGACGTCAACTCCACCCGCGCGCTCAATACCGCCATGGAGTCCGAGAAAAAGCGTTTGATCGATGACGCCGATTGGAAAGCCCGCCACGACGCGGATCCGACTCTCGGCGAAGCCCAGCCGACTGGAGGGGGAAAAGGCAAGGCTAAGCAACCCGCCACCAACCCCGGCCGCGGCATGGTGTCCCTCGATTACCAAGACCACCTCCGCCGTATCGCGGAAATCGAAGCCCTCAAGAAAACCAATACCGTCAAAAACGAGGTCCAACTCGTTCAAGCCAAGATCCAGTATCAGGCATTGATGATCCAGTTCTTCGTCCAGCGCCGCTTTCAACACGTGCTGATGGCTTCGCGCTTCTACCACCAGATCTTCGACGATGGCGACAATCGCCTGCACATCGACAAAAAGTCCGATGTCTCGAAAATGATCAGCGATACTTTCGGCACCAGCCCAACCGTCGCAGCAGTCGATTCCCTCGCCAGCGAAGCCATTCGCGATGTCGACAGGGGCATCGAGGCCTTCCTTTTCCTATCCGAACGCGGCGAGCTCCAAAGCGCCGCCAAGCGGCTCAGTGAATCCTACATGGTCGGCGAATTCATGCCGGTCGTGCAGACCCTGCCGCGCGAGAAAAAGCGACGCGTTCTCGAGTTCGTTCGCGAGTCGTATAAGCTCATCGCCGCCCTCGATTCGAAGGACTACACCACCGCCTCGGAATTGGTCGAAAGCATCAAGAAAACCGCCTCGGACTTCGATGCCACCAAAGCCGAAGCCGCCATCGCGACTTACACGCGCGTCGGCAACATGCATATCGATTCCGCGAAACTCGCCGCCGCCAATGGAGACAACGAAAAGGCCGCTGCGGAGATTCAGAAAGCCATGGAAGTGTGGCCACAGAATCCCAAGCTCGCCGAGTTCGACCAACTCGTCTCTCAAGGCAGTGGATTGGTCGTCGCCAAAAACGACTTCGACCGTCTGCTCGCAGAAAACAACTATCGCGAGATCTTCAAGCGTCAGTATGAACTCGCCCCAGCCATCCAAGGCGACCCGATCCGTAAGGATGCCTTCAAGCAGATCATTTCGAACATCTTCCGCATCGATGGCGCTCTCGAAAAAGCCTCCGAGTTCCGCAAGATGGGCCAGAGCTACGCCGCTTGGGAGCAACTCGCCCAGCTTCGCGAGGAGTTCCCTGACGATCCTAAGCTCGGCCGTGAACTCGAACTCCTCGCCCCGCAGGTCGCCGATTTCACCCTCGCCCTGAACAAGGCCAAGAACTTCGAAGAACGCCGCGACCGCCAGATCGGCTCGTCCCTTTCTTGGTATCTCAAGGCTCGCTCGATTTATCCGCGCAGCGAAATGGCCGCCAATGGCATCGACCGCCTTGCCAAAGAGATCGTCCCCGACGAAATCAATGAGGCCGCCGTTCGCACTTCGCCGGACGAAGAAGAAAGCTACGACAACTGAGCCGACGCGAGGCGGCGCAGATAGTCGAAGCTGTAGATGCCAGTCGAGTGGCCGTCCGCCCAGAAGAGCTGGAAGGCGTAGCCGCCCACGGTCTCGATTTTTAGTAGCTCAAAGCCCCGAGCTCCAATGTGCTTCTGCGGACGGAGCACCTTCCCCGTGACATCTGGCTCGCCTTGGCAAGCCGCGCACGGACAGGCCGACCGAAGCGGCTCCAGTGACAAGTAGCATTCGATGCCGTCGGCGAAGGCCAAGGCAAGTTCCTGGCCGACCACGGCGGCGTTGATAAGTTCGTGAGTCATCTCGGGTAATTCTTGAAACCTTTAGCGCCCGCCGAAAATCGCCGAGCCCACGCGGACAACGGTCGAGCCTTCTTCGATCGCCACCTCGAAATCGCCGCTCATTCCCATGCTCAATTGAGGCAATTCAAGTCCCGATTCTTCTCGAAGCTCTTTCTGAAGCTCCCGGGCTTTCACGAACCAAGGTCGGGATTCCTCCGCATCATCGACCGCCGGCGGAATCACCATGATCCCCTGAATCGAAAGATGGGAGAGTGAACTCAGCGCCGCCAAATCTCGCCGAAGCTCATCGACCTGAAAACCACCCTTGTTTTCCTCACCGGCCAAATTCACCTCGAGGAAAACCTTTGGACGCTTGCCCTCTTCCCCCGCGATCCGATCGATGTGGTTCGCAAGTTTCAGCGAGTCCACGCTGTGCAACCAATCAAAGTCGGCAAGGACCTTTCGCACCTTGTTTCGCTGGAGCTGACCGATGAAGTGCCAGCAGATCTCACGGGGCAATTGCTCAACCTTCACCGCTGCCTCCTGCTGCCTGCTCTCGCCAAAATGGACCTGACCTGAATCAAAAGCTTCTTGGACGCAGCAGGCCGGGAAGGTTTTCGAAACCGCCAGAAGAAGCACTCCCTCCGGACCCCGTCCGACCTTTCGACAAGCAAGCGTCACCCGCTCCCGAATGCCGCTCAAGCTTTCAGCAATCGACACCATTAGCGGATCTCATTCTCCTTCAACAAACCCGCCATCCGGGCATTGCGGGTGATATCGACGAGATCCGACAGCACATTCAGAGCTTCACGCTTAGTGGGATCAAGCTTGCTTGGCCATTCCGGCGTATCATCTAGCTCTGCCGTCTTGTCCTCGGCGCGGCGCATGTAGTCGTCAGCGTCCTGTGAAGGATCCACCTCGCGGAGGCCTTTCCCTTCCTCCAGATCATCAAGCGTCAACTTGAAGAAGCGCATACTGGATGAATCGGCCTGGGCCATTTTGGCAAAGCGCTCACGACGCTCCTGATTTCGCTCATGCTGGGACCTATCAGCCTCTGCCAATTCTGCCCTGCGTTCGTCGATATTCAAGGAAACCGCGTTCTCACGCAGCCGAGCCTTCGCCTTGGTAATATCTTCAATGACATAGTTAAAATCCTTTGAAGCGCTTACCCGTGCATTGCTCAGCTCCTTGAGTCGAGGAATGAAAAGGTTGGCCTTTGAAAGCGGCTCAAAGCCAGGAGCAGGACGAATGATATCGTGGTCCAACGCATGATCGAGATAAGCCTCTCCGACTTCCAGGGCATCCGTCAGACTTGGAAGGATGATGTCAGGCACCACGCCTTTGTTCTGAGTCGATGATCCGGATGGACGGTAGAACTTCTGAATCGTCACCTTCAAGCTTCCTGCCTTGTTCCGATCCGCGAAGAAAGGCATCTGGCGGCCGATATCCATCGGTTGCTGAACCGTTCCCTTACCGAAAGTCGAGGACTCACCGATGATCACGGCCCGGTTGTCATCCTGAAGCGCCCCGGCAAGAATTTCGGTCGCGGAAGCACTGCTTTTGTCAGTCAGAATCAGAAGTGGCCCATCGTAGATCGGGCGGCGGTTGTCTGACTCCTTCACCTGAATCTGCCCGAGGGTGTTCTTCACCTGCACGACGGGAAGGCGGCGAGTAAAGAAGCCGGTCATCCGACGAACCTCCTCAAGGGCACCACCACCATTGTTCCGGAGATCAAAGACCAAACCGTCGATCTGCTCCTCTTTCAATCGATTGAGCATCAATTCCACATCGACGGAGCAACGTGTCTCACCAGCATCGAAATCCGCATAAAATGAAGGCAGCGTAATGACACCAAGCTTCTGAGCTTCTCCATCAGAACCCTGGTATTCGATGATCTCAGCTGATGTTTGGGCATCCTTCAGTTCCACTTTGCCACGCTTGATGACGATCAAGGCCGCTTCTCCCGGAGGCCCAGCGGCTGGTTCAACTTTCAAACGCACCTCAGTGCCCTCCGCACCACGAATCAAATCCACCACCTTGTCGATTTTCATGAACATGATGTCGACCATGTCCTCCGGATTTCCCGTATTCAGAGAATCCACACCAACCACTCGATCGTTCAGCTTCAGCAGGCCGGCCCGATCTGCAGGACCACCGACCACAATTCCCATGATCTTGGTCGCTCCATCTTCCTCGCCCTGAAGCAAGGCACCGATGCCGACGAGTTGGTTCCGCATCCCGTCCTTGAAGCGCTCCATCTCCTTGTAGCTCATGTAGTCGGTATGTGGATCAAAGATCTGGGCCACAGCGCTGAGGAAGTAGGCTGCGATGTCATCGTTATCGACATCCTTCACGCTGTGAAGGAAGCGCTCATAGCGAAGCTGAAGTCGCTCCCTGGGCTCCCGCTCTTCGGCGAGCGGATTTTCCTTACCCTGATCCTCGGCCAACTTTGCCACCATTTCCCGGCGCAGTCTCTCAGAAAGCAAAGCTTCTTTGATCTGCTTCCGCCAAATGCTCATTGCTTCCGCTTCATCCTTTGGCCACGGAGCCACCTTACGGCTGCGCATCACTTCGTCATCCTTGGAAAAATCAAACTCGTCCTCCTTGAGCATCCGCTTCGCCTCGGCGACACGAGCTTCCACTCGTTTGATGAACGTCCCGTAAATATCCGTCGCTGCTGTCATGCTTTCCTGCTGCAGGAGCATATCCGCAAGCTTGTCACCATACGCCTCCTCGAAGCGCGTCACATCGGCCTGAGTAAAATAGACCCGGCCATAGTCCAGATCTCGAAGGTAGGTCTCGAGAAAATCATCCCCTAAGTCTTTGAAGGGCTGGCTCGACCGATCAAAGTGGCTGTTTTGAAGCATAATCGCCATCTGGCGACCCACCTCATTAAAGTCGGCCTGTTGAGCACAAGCAGCCAACGAGCAGGCGGATAGGGCCGCAGCTAGGGTGACGGAACGGAAACGTAGTCGATTCATGGGTAACGTGGAAAACAGAGTTAACAGCGCGGAGAGCGTCGCACAGCCCCCCGGAATGTCGAATTTTTAAAACTTAACGCTCAAGGACTCGGTATCTCAACTTTTTGTTTCTCGAGCCATTCCTTGAAGGCCTGCGCTTCGGCACTTTTTTCATCCACAGGAAAGCGACCAGGCAGCACGAAGGGATTTGCACCTCGGAGTTGAAGGGTCTGGTTGTAAGTACCTGCGGACCAAGGCCGGGAGGCCAAGACTAGCTCGATTTCCAGAGTCTCCCCACCCCGAAGCACCTCAAGTCTTACTTTATCCCCTCCTCGCCTTGCGCCGATTCGGTTTGCAAATTCATGCTGGGCTTCCGGCTGACTCCAGCCCTTCCCATCGAGCTTCAGGATCACATCGGTTACCCGCAGGTCTGCTTTCTGAGCAGGCGTATCCGGGTTAATCGCTTGGACTTCGATCCCATAACCACCTTCCGCGACCTCGGGAGGAAGCTTCACACTTCCCATCCCAATACCCACAAAGCCAGGTCGCTGGTCTGTCAACGCCTTGATCACCACTTCCCTCAGAACCGACAACGCGCGGCGACGAATCTCGGGATTTTTAGAATTTTTGTAGAGGCGATAGAGCGCTTTTTCTGCTTCCCTACCGCCGCCCAATGCCCACTCCCGAAGCTTTCGCTCTGCCTCAACCCTATCAGGATAGGCATCCGCACCTAGTTCCTTCAGCAGCTCACTCGGAGGCTCGACACCAGACACACCAAGAGTGGTCACCACCATGGTGACCACTCCGAAAGTAATGCTTAAGAGTATTTCGGAAGGGCGCATCACATCACTCCTCCAGCAGGCTCAGCGGCCCCAGATGTTTTTCTGAGGTACTTCGATCGTATCGGATGGCTCGACGAGCACACCCTTCGATTGAGTTTTGAACAGGTCATATTCTCGAAGCTTCCCGTTCCGAATCAGCCTGACGCGGTGCATACTTCCAAACGGAGTGGCCCCGCCACCGGCCTGGACTGCATTGTAGAGGGTTAGTCCACGGACATACTTCACAGGACCCGGGCGCTGGACATACCCACCGACGGTGACGATATGCTCTGTCAGTGTCTCGTCACTCGAGGCCAACACCTGAACCGTCGGATTGGTGTAGATCTGAGCAGACTTGTAAGCCGCTTCAATGCTTTGAGCCAATGAGTTCGGGCTCAACCCGGCAGCTCGGACGTTTCCAATGAACGGCATGCGAATATAGCCGCCTTCGGAAACCGGATAGGTGCTGTTCACCCGCGCCATTTCCTCATTTGGAACACCCAGAATTCGAATTTCGATGGCACGTCCAGCACTAATGGTGCTCTGCGCACTGGAGATCGATAGCAAGGAAGCCATCGCCGCCATGATCAGGAGGATTATTTTCATGTTTTAAAGAGTTCGTCGAGATTGGCTCGGTGTCAATAGAGGTCCTCACCGGAACTTGGTTGCGAAGCAGGCGGAGCGGAAGATCTCTCAGCCTGTTTAGGACTCGTTGGCACCGCAGGTTGGCCCTCAGCGGGCGCGTAGTAGGTGTAGTAGCTGGTGTAATACTGGTACTGGCTGTCGCTGCGGACATCCACGTTGTTCAGAACCACGCCGATCACATGCCCGCCGACGTTTTCGACCGCCTGCTTCACGCGCATCAGCATGTTCCGAGGAAGCTTACGGTGCTGCACCACGATCATGGTGAGGTCCACTTCGCTCGCGAGAACCGAAGCATCGCTGACGCCGAGAATTGGTGGGGAGTCGATCAGTACAAGGTCGAAGCGCTGCTTCACATCTTGAATCAGCTCCGACATGCGGCGTGAGTTCAAAATACCAGCCGCATCCGCAGGAAGGATCCCGGACGGCATGAAGTAGAGGTTGTCCACCGGGGTCTGAAGGATCACGTCCTCAAGCATCAGTTCCGTGGTCAGGTAATTCGTCAGACCAACCGAGTTGTTGATATCGAAGAAGGTGTGAAGTCGCGGGCGACGAAGGTCGGCATCGATCATCAGGGTCGTATAGCCACCCTGCGCACAAATGTAGGCGAGGTTGACGAGAGTCGTCGACTTACCTTCACCCGCACCACCAGAGACAACGGTGATTGCATTGTCCTCAGGATTTTTGCGGTTGAATTCGATATTCGTTCGAAGAATTCGGTAGGCTTCCGCATCCGGGCTCATGCCGCTTTGCTTGTAGAGCACCCCGACATCCTTCGGAATCACGGCAAGCACGGGAACCTGTAGGTAACGTTCGACGTCTTCCAGCGTCTTCACCGAGGTGTCGAGATACTCAAGGAAGAAGGCAATACCCACACCGAAGATCAAGCCAACCACTGCGCCAAGAGCTAGGTTTAATGGAATATTCGGGCTAACAGCCCCTTGCGATTCAAATGGCTCCGCGTGGATGATAATTGGATTCTCAGTAATCCGGCGCTGCATTTCTTCGGCAACCAGTTTGATCTTAAGTTGCTCGAGAAGTCGCTGAGAGGTTTCGAACTCCGCCTTCGCATCGTCAAATCCGTGCAAGCCGATCCCCTGCTGGACCGCTTTGCCCTTTTTATCCTCCATCTGCTTTTTGAGACGAGCCAACTGTTCCGTGGCCAACTCGAGTTGGGCCTTAAGAGTCTCACGCAAGGCAACAACACCCTCATCGAGATCTCGACGCATTCCCTCGACAATTTCCTTCTGCTGCTTGACGTTCGGATGTCGCTCACCCAGTCCCCCAAGCTTAAGCGCATCAAGGGTCCGCTTCGCTTCAAGATACTGCGGGTGGAGCACTCGGATGATGTTCTCAGGAAGCTGAAGACCTGAAGCATAGGTCATCAACTGATCCCCATCATACTTGAGCAGCGTTTCGATCTGGCTATCGAGCATGATCTTTTGCTCGGAAAGCTCAGCAAACGATAGCGCCGCCATTCTTGCCTCATCATCGCTCGACAGACCGCCCTCACGTCCCCCTTGGTTATTCAAGCCCCGGTAGATGAGCTCCTGGTTGCGAATGATCGTCGTGAGGGTTTTTCGTTTATCTTCAACGGTATCTTCCTGCTTCTGCACCGCATCCCGCAATTCCGCCAAGGCCTGCGACGTCCGTTCACCTTCGAGTTTGGTACGGCGACTTCGGTAGGCTTCTGATACGCGCTGTGCAATCAACCTTGCGTCCTGAGCACTCGAGGCGCGGACCCGAATCTCAATCAAGTCGGTTCCGCGAATATTCTGAGCGTCAATCATCCCTGCAAGCTTGCTTCTGACCGCCTCACTATCGAGGCCCCAGCGATTCATTAATTCCAGATCGTTGATAACGATATCGAGGGTTTTTTGCGCCTTGATCACCTCGAACTCTGTAGGGAAGAAGGTCGCACTCATTCCCGACACGTCCCGACCTACAACACCCTGAAAAACTTCCATCGAGTGCATTTTGGGCCGAACTTGGAGAGTCGTCGAAGACTCATACTTCTTGGGCATCACGTAGGTGATCACCAAAGCGGTCATGAAGACCAAGAGAAAGGTCAAGAGAATGATTCCATACCGGTTCTTGACAACCTGCCAGTAGTCAACGGCGTGAAGGGCAGCTTCCGATGGATTATTTGCGGGAGAATTCATGAATTAGGACTTGTTTGATTTATCCGCTGGGATGACTTGGTTTTCAAACGAAAAACTCCCGCAATGGCTGGCCATTGCGGGAGTTCAGACGTTTCGATTGATTTCCTAGAAAAGTCTTGGGTTGAGATGAGTCAAATTCGGCACCTTAGAATTCAGCGCGAAGACCGACATTGATGCGACTACGATCGTAGGAATATCCCACGAAATCCGAGCTGCTGTCAGTATAGTTGTATGAAACCGTCCCGAAGAAAGTGTCATTGAACTTCATCGAAAGGCCGATGTATGCATTGAAGAGGTCCTCGCTGAGACCGCTCGAAGTAAGAGGTCCCACGCCAGCAACCCTACGACCTTCGTCGAATGTCGCTGGGATATAATCAACACCACCAAAGAGGCTCAGCATGGGGGACAGAACGTATTCCCCGGAAACCCCAAGGCGAAGCGTCCTGCGTTCATCGAAATCATAGAGGCCAGCAAGCACGGTGCGCGTCGTGTCATAGACTTCAACACCATAGCGAGCAAACGTACGAACCGAGAACTGGTCGTTCACCTGCGAACGAAGAGCCAATTCAAGGTACGGCGCGGTTCCTTTGTTTCCACCGACTGCGTCGCTTTCATAGAGCTGGACACCACCACGAGCGACTAAGATCGTGTTGGGGCTGAAGCGGTGTTCAATACCAGCCAAGAGATAAAGGGCACTCGAATCTGCTGCGAAGCCGTCAGCTTGGGTATCAGCATAGCGAATGTCGAAAGTAAGGAGCGACTGAGGAGTCAGCTGATAACGGAACTGATTGTAGACCATCAAGGTGAGACGATCCGAGTTCGGCACATTGTTGTCATACTCGAGGCCTGTCGCCGAGAAACCCGTGTAGGTCGCAAGCCGCTCAGTCCAGCGATAACCGATGGCATTGTCAGTCTGCCAGTAGAGATACTCGCTAACCTGCCGGTTGGTGGCGAAGCCATAGGCGTAATCCGGCTCAAGCTCATAAGCGATGAAGTTACGGCTACTGAAGCGAAGTCGCTCACTAAAGCGGTAGGTCCAGTTCACTCCAGCACGAGCCTGAGTGAAGAAGTCATCCGCGCCAATGGCTGTTGGCTGATCCAAGTAGTAGATCGCGCCCAACCGAGCATAGACATCGAGAGTCGACTGAGGCGTCATGTTGACGAACGATACGCCGACATAGGGATTGAGGCTGAATGCGTTCTCATTGGCACCGATACCAACGGCGGTTGGGCTCACATTGTCATCCCAAGTAGCGTTCAGACCGATTGACCACTTAATTGGCAAACTCTCCTGAGCTTCTGAGCCAACGTAGTAGAGACCGTCAGCATAAGATGCCGAGCTTACCGCGCTAGCGGCAGCGATGAGAGCGAGTAGATTGCGTTTCATTCTGTAAAGGGTAAATGTGGATTTAGTTGAGGGGATAGAAACTCAATTAGATGGCAGTAAAAAAGCCACCAACCGTTGAGCCAGGATAGCTCATACCTGGACGCATGCCCACACCCGTGTCGGTGCCTTCAGGAGGATTGATTACCGGTGGAACCGTTGTGGGCGGAGTGAAGGGAATGACTGGAATACCACCCGGTCCACCAGGATTCGGACCAATGGGACCTTGACCCGGGAAGTTGAGAGGATTCCAAGCAGGCTTCACATCAATCGGAGCCTTTGGACTTTTGGCGCTCTTGGCGCTGTAGCTTGAATCCCCTTTATTAGGATCGAGCCGGGAAGCCACCAATTGAACCTCGACAAGGGCGTCAGGGGCAACAGCCACCGCACATTGTGAAACAAGACGAAGCTGATCCGGAGCGACAGTGCCAGCAACCTCGACGATCGCTGCAACCTGACCTGCGTTCGCATCGCTCGCTTCAATAGCCGCCTTCACAATCTCGCACGCACAGGAGGAATTCGCAGCAACCTCCCTTTCCACGATCTGAAGGACATCTGAAGGCACTGCAGCAACGGCATGCTTCACAGAAGCGCTCAATTTCAGGCAATCCACCTCCGCCATAACGGCCGAGGGGAGCAAGCCCAAGAGGGATGCAACAACAACGAATCGGAAAGTCTTTTTCATAAATCTGTGAATTTTAGGGATAGGCTTGCAGCCACAGAAAGCGGGTAGCGGGAATCGAACCCGCATAGCTAGCTTGGAAGGCTAGAGCTTTACCACTAAGCTATACCCGCGCTTCAGTGCAGCCGAAGTATCAGCAATATTCAAGGTGCCGCAAGGCTTTTCTGCACAAAAACGGGCAATTTTTTTGGATGTTTTTGAGGATCAAAAGTGAGTAATTGGACGTTCAGGCCTTCACAACGGACCCGCAACGGGCTTCCAGACCCAGAGCCAATCTTAGAGCCCTGTCGGATGATCAACGAATTCCCAATCCAAATCAAAACGCTCTTTAAGAACTCTCGCCACCGCCTGCACTCCGAAAGTCTCGGTCGCGTAGTGGCCGCCATAGATTAGGTTGATTCCGAGTTCTTCAGCTAGTGAATAGCTCCAATGCGGGCCCTCGCCTGTGACGAAGGTATCCACTCCAGCCTGAGCTGCCTCAGCAACCTGCGATCCCGCCCCGCCAGTCACGATCCCGATCTTCCTGATCCGATCCGGCCCTGCTGGACAAAAGTGCACCGAACCTCCTACAGCCCGCTCAACCAGCTTTACCAAGTCATCCCGAGTCCTATTCATCTCGCCCTGCAAGCCAATCGCCAAACCTTTCCAATCCATGAACGGCTTGATCTCGCTCAGTCCAAGCGCCCGGGCCAGACACGCGTTATTCCCCCACTGTGGGTGCACATCGAGCGGAAGATGAGCCGAGTAGATCGCTAAACCGGCATCGATTGCCATCTTAAGCTTCCGATAGAATGCCCCCGTCACGGTCTGAGCGCCCTGCCAGAACATCCCATGATGCACCAACAGCAACTGGGCATTCGCCGCGATCGCCTTCTTAACCACAGGCAGCGATGCATCGACTGCCACCACCACTCGGTACACTTCACCGCCATTTTCCAGCTGAAGCCCGTTCAATGCCCCAGCATAGTCGGGGATCTCCGAAATTTTCAGCTCCCGATCAAGAAAGGCTACGATCTCACTCAGCGTCGTCATGAACCTCGTTTAACTCGCCCACCCTCAACAAACCGAGCCAAATCCTTGGGTAGCTCCGAGCGCCATTCGATTCGCACCCCATTCCAATCCGCAGCCAGCAGCGCCGCATGCAGCGCATGCCTCGGTAACATCAGGCGATCCTCCGTCCCCTCGGAAATCCTGCCCGCAACCCGCTCCAAATACGCCCAGCCATCATGCCCGTAGATCTTGTCGCCCACGATCGGATGTCCCACCTCTTCCAAATGCACCCGGATCTGATGCATCCGTCCCGTCTCAGGAAAACAGCGCAGCACCGAAAATCGCCCTCTCCCGTTCTCAAATCGCCGCTCGACACGAAATCGCGTCGCGCACTCCCGCCCCTCAGAATGCACCCGCTGCCGCAGCCAAATTTCACTCTCACCCACCTCCCCCGCCCTGATAATCGAGCCGCTCTCCTGCCGCACATCCCACTCCGGCCAGCCATGCACCACCGCCAGATACTCCTTGTCCACCTCCCGGCGCTGGAGCTGTCGCGAAAAATGAGCCGCCGCCGCCCGATTCTTCGCCACCAGCACCAAACCACTCGTCTCCCGGTCCAGCCTCGTCAAAATCGACAGCCCGCTCCCATTCGCCAGATCGTAGGCAAGCAACTGCTGCAACCCGCTGAGCAAAGTCGGGTCATCAAACCTCCCACTCGCCGGATGCACCACCAACGGCGCCGGCTTATCCACCACAATCCAGTCCGCCGACTCATCAACTACCCGAAAGTCACAAACCGCACGCACAAACGAAGAATGACGCCCACGGTGCGATTCGCCACGCTTTTCTCTGGTCTCAAGACTCCGGATTCTGGTCTCTTCCCCGCATGTCCGCCGACGCGCAACACACCCTAGCCGGTCCCGCCACTCTCGAAGGCACCTCGCTCCACACCGGAAGCAAGGTCACCCTCACCCTCAAGCCCGCCCCGGAAAACCACGGCTTCAAGTTCCGCCGCGTCGATATCCCCGACCAACCCTTCATCGATGCCGATGTCGACAAAGTCCAAACCGTCGAACGCGCCACAACCCTCGCCGAAGGCTCCGTCAAGGTTCACACCGTCGAGCACGTCCTCTCCGCCCTCTGCGGCCTCGGCGTTGACAATGCCATCATCGAGATGGACGCCAACGAGCCACCTATCGGCGACGGCTCGGCGCAACCCTTCGTCGAACTGATCAAGAAAGCCGGCATCCTCGCCCAGAACGCCCCGCGTAAAACCTGGGAAGTCCGTGAGCCGATCCATCACGAATGCGGCAACGGCTCACTTCTAACCATCGTCCCCAGCAAGACCTTCCGCGTCTCCGTCACCAACGTCGGACCCGACGGCCGATTCGCTCAGTACTTCTCTTCCGAGATCACCCCGGAGATCTACGAACAAGAAATCGCCCCCGCCCGTACCTTCGTTTACTACGAAGACGTCAAACCTCTCCTCGAAAAAGGCCTCATCAAAGGTGGCTCGCTTGAAAACGCCGTGGTCGTGAGAGGAGACCAGGTCATGTCGAAGGAGGCTGTCCGCTTCGACAACGAATTCGCCCGCCACAAAGCGCTCGACCTCATCGGCGACCTCATGCTTTCCGGCAAACGCATCCTTGGCCACGTCATTTGCGTCAAGCCCGGCCACGGCCCGAACACCCAGCTCGCCGCCATCATCAAACGCGAATACTCGCGCATGCGCTCGCTCGCTGCGCCCTTCTCGATCCCATCCGGCGAAGCGATTCTCGACATCAACGACATCATCAAAATTCTCCCGCACCGCTACCCCTTCCTCATGGTCGACCGCATCGTCGACTTCGAAGGCGACAACAAATGCACCGGCATCAAAAACGTCACCGTCAACGAACCCTTCTTCCCCGGTCACTTCCCGGATCACCCGATCATGCCCGGCGTCCTCCAGCTCGAAGCCATGGCGCAAGTCTCCTCGATCGTCATGCTCCGCAAACCGGAGAACGTCGGCAAACTCGGCTACTTCATGAGCGCCGATCGAGTAAAGTGGCGCCGCCCGGTCCTCCCTGGCGACACCCTTTACATCGAAGCCGAAATGACCCGCTCGCGAGGTGCCATCGGCACCGCCCGCTGCCGCTGCCTGGTCAACGGCGAAGTCGCCTCCGAAGCCGAACTCAAATTCGCCCTGGTCGATCAATAGGGATGCGTCGCTGCCCCGGCCCGGGGCAGGCCGTGAGATCGGCGGCCCGCCGATCTACCCATCCAACCAACTCATGCCCACTCCCGCCAAACTCGCCGTCCTCATCGACGCCGACAACGCCTCGCCGGCGGCGATCAACTCGCTGCTCGACGAAGTTGCGACCTATGACTCTGCCAGCGTCAAGCGCATCTACCGCGCTGAGGGCAGTTTCATCCCGAACCGCCGCTCGAACGCCTCAATCTGCTTCTGTGCGGGGAGGAGCACAGTGGAACGAATCCGTTTCTCGGAGTAGCCTCGCAGCGCCTTCTTGCCCTCCAGAGCGGCCAGAAACGCTTTAATTTCGGGCGCAAGGCCACTCAGACGGACAATTTGACCGACACGGCCCGGCGTTGACGCCGCAGCGCTCTCCAAGCTCTGTGAATGAGCCTACAAGGGCGTTTTTAGGGGCTTCTGCCCAGTTCCGGCTCAAATGGATAATGTGTTTACTGCGCGGGCAAGCGGTCAGGATACCGTCTTCCGGCGTCTTTACGCCAAATGAGCGGCGCAACGGGTAAACACTCATGCAGCCCAGGATCCAGGAATCGTGCACCACGCCGACAATGCAGGGCAGGGCGGCCAAAGTTTGCAATCCTATCCCCTGCCGGTCCGCCGTTTCAAAAGCACCCCTCAAGGGTGCTTTTTGCGTTGGTCTCACAGCATATCGTTCGGCATCGAGCCCTCTGTTCACTTCTCCGGAACAAGACAGAGACAAACTCGGTCAATTGCATAGATCGAAAGTTGAGCCTTTGGTGCAAACTCAGGAATCCAAGGCCTATCTGACAACCGAAAGCTCAAAAAGTGATCCCGTAGAGGGCCTATCTTACCTCCCATAAGGCGGCAGATCGCTCAGCTCTTTACGCATCCATTCGGCAGGGGTTGAAGCCGTAAAAGAAAGCGCTGCAAGGTCACCAATTCACGCAGGAATACCCATTCCCGTCGTTGCTCATGCCAAAAAATCACTCCTTCTTCCGAACTTTCACCCAATTGGGGGATTGCAATAAAGGTCCATTGATTGTAAATACATTGAATAACGCGGAACGCATTTTAACCCTGATGAAAACCCATCAAACACCCAAACTGAACGCCAAGGCACACCAGACGCGCATACGCGCTCGCGGATTTGCGCTGGTGGTGACCTTGTCGATCATGGTGCTCCTGACCCTGCTCGCCGTCGGGCTTCTCAGCCTCTCGACCCGATCCATCGCTACCTCCACCCGTGAGTCCAACATGATCGAGGCACGGACGAATGCCCGCCTCGCCCTGGATCTGGCGATTGCGCAACTCCAGCTCCGGACAGGTCCTGACCAGCGAATTACAATGACTGCGGATCAGCGCAGCACCAGCAGCGACGGCTCATCATCATCTGCGGCCACCACTCGCCGTCATTGGACCGGCGTTTATGAATCCTGGCCCGAAGCTACTGATACCCGCCCAGAGCCGAGTTTCCTCTCATGGCTGGTGTCAGGCAGCGAGAAGGAAGTTGAAACCCTTGGCCTCGTTGATTCCGAAGGAAATGGTGATCAGTTTATCGAATTGGTGGCGGAGGGGACCGTCGGCAATGCGCCCGAAGGCCGAGTCAAAGTCCCAGCCATCAACATCCTGAACGAAAACGGAGACCCCTCACGGATTGGCTGGTGGGTTGGCGACCAAGGAGCCAAGGCCGCCCTCTCGACTCCAGCGATTCCCGACGATAGCTCGATTGCTGCGACCCGGGCAGGAATGCAATCAGCCGCTCGCAACGCCGTCGAGTTGGCGAGCATCGGAACCGCCCAACCCTACGAATCCATCGATCCGCTCGACCCGCGTATCCTCACGGTTACCGACTGGAACCAGGCGGCATTTCTCGCCGACGACAAGGAGTCCCAACCTAGCCTGTTCCACGATCTTGCGGCGACTTCAACAGGCCTCCTGACCAACGTCCGCGCCGGCGGCTTCCGCAAAGACCTCTCCATGCAGCTCGAACTCCCGGAGAAAACCCAACAGCAGATGCCACCACTCTACCAACAAGGAAGAGGAAGAGAAAGCGGCATCAATTTCCACGAACTTTGGGCCTATTATAACCTCTACAACGAACTGCAAACCGGTGGTCGGGATCCCTTCACCACGGGCGGCACCATGAGCCGCAGCGCGCCATATCTCAAACAGGAATCCACGGCTGCTCGCTGCGCCACAGACGACTACTTCCATTTCAAACAACCGGTCATTATCAGCTACCAGCTTGTGCTCTCGTTTGAAACCACCCCCGTCACCGTTTCACGCGTTACCAAACAGCGGCTTCAAGTTGTCGCCGATCCGATCATCACTCTCTGGAATCCTCTCGACGTCCCCGTGTCGATCCCCAAAACCACCTTCATGTCGGTAAAATACTGGCAGGTCCCCTACGATATCGAGATCAAGGTCAATGGAAGCTCTACCCAACGTTACCCCTTGGCGGCGTCACTCTCCACTACGACTTTATCAAACGAAGGGGACAGCAACTTCTTGAGTCTTCGCTTCGGACAACTCGAACAGCTCGTTTTCAAACCCGGTGAAGTCATCAAGGTCTCACAAAGCGGAAATAAGATCGTGAAAGGATCCGGGACGGCGGGTCACGATCTGGCTGGACGCTCGGGATTCAACTACGGAGGTGGGGTCTCCCTGCCTGTCCGAAATCTTTCGGGCCAGACCGTCGACCTAAACGCCACCGACCGCATCGAATATCGAGCCTTCCCGAATAATTTGACCGCTGGAAAAAAGGGATCAAGCGGTAACACCGTGACAGGTAGGAACCAGCACACTCGACATTTCTCGCTCACTCATCACGAAGTCTATATGGGTGAGGATCGTGGAGGCAACAGTCTTGGCTTCGGAAACATGGCCATCGACTGGGACTTCGGCAACCAACGCTTGAAGCCCGGTGAATCTCGCCAGGCAGGTACTCCGGGGACGAAAAAGACCAGCGAGCGTCTCTACGCCAACAGTCGATCACTATCTGATGTCTTCAAGAGCCTTGAAACCGACCAGGCGCGGCCTCTAACCGTTGGACAACTGAGCTCCAGCAAGGCTCCGTTTCTTCTGATCTCCTACAACGCGAAAACGGAGAACGGATCCGACCTTGGAACCAAGTTCCTGAGCCGCTTCAACCCAAAGGCCTTTCACGTCGACTTCTACGACATGACCAAGCAGGAGCGGGATATGTTGCCTTATGAACTGACGATTGAACCCTTGGTCAGCTGGAAGAACCGGAGTCTCGAAGTCAGCACCAATGGCAGCGCCTACTTCGGAGGAAGCATGAACGCCGAATTCGGCTCCAGCCTCATCACCACGCACTCGGTGCCGCGCGAACCCATCGTCTCGCTTGGCGCTCTTCAGCACTCCATGGCAAACGGTTTCGAAATTCAGCGTCCCGCTACTGGATACGCCTCTCTCAGCGCAAGGGAACCCATGCTTCCCCAAATCTCGCACGCCATCGGAAACTCCATGGCTCCCTCGGTTCTCGCTCCAAACGAAACCATCAGCCAGACATCCGGAGGCCGCTACCTCGCAGACCACTCGTATCTCGCCAACCTCGCGCTCTGGGACGATTGGTTCTTCTCAGGCATCGCAAATCAGAGAACCGCCACGTTCTCCAAGTCCCGCTCCCAACAGCAAGTCGCCGAGGAGTTCTTCGATCGCACCGCCCCTCTGCCAACGGTCCGCTACCTCCCCGACACGGATGGCGAGACGCCGACTGAACTTCTCAGCAAGTTCTTCAAGGGTCGCGATCCATCAGATGACGCCGTCGTGGATCTCGCCAGCTACCTCCGCGTTGATGGTGCGTTCAACGTCAACTCGACTTCGATCGAAGCTTGGAAAGCCGTTCTCGGCGCGCTCAATGGTCGCCCCATCGTGTCCCGGGATCTTGTCGGCACTGAGACCGTAACTCCTCAGAGTGTCGGCGATCCCGTTCCTGTCACCAATCTTCATTCTCCCGTCGATCAGGTTTCACCCGGAGACGGCAACGTCAATGTCACCGACCCAGAGCAATGGATCGGTCGCCGGACGCTCGAAGACGAAGAGATCGATCGCCTTGCCCGTGCCATCGTGAGCGAAGTCCGCAAGCGCGGGCCGTTTCTTTCGCTCGCTGATTTCGTCAACCGCCGCGTCTCCAATGACAAGGAACTCGCGCGCTCCGGAGCCATCCAAAGCGCGCTGGATTCGGAGGAATCACAAATCAACGCCGCCTACATGTCCGGGAGCCGTGAGGTCGGCCAAGCCACCGCCTCCCGCTTCAAATTCCCGGAGGCCGAAGAAGGCGCGCTCGCCTATGGCATTCCAGGCATCATCAAACAGGCTGACATCCTCACCCCCATCGCGCCCATCCTCACGGTCCGATCCGACACCTTCATCATTCGGGCCTACGGGGAATCCGTCGATGCCAACGGAACCGTTCGAGCTCGTGCGTATTGCGAAGCGACGGTCGAACGAGACCGCAACTTCATCAATCCCAAGGACGAAGCGGAGACCCCGATCGCCAACCTGACTGAGAAGCCGAACGAAACTTTCGGCCGTCGCTACCTGGTCAAATCCTTTCGCTGGCTTAACCCCGAGGAAGTCTGATAGTTCATGAGCATGCTCCGAATCGCCGTCGCCCTAACGCTCGCTCTAACAACCTTTGCCCAAGCCCAGTCCTCCAGCAAAGGAGGGGCGAAGGTCCGTTTCCTTGCCGAGCGGGTCCCTGCAGGACTGGGTGACGTCGAACTTCTCGCTGAAGAGATCCGCAGTTCGCCTTTCAGCCTCCCCATCAACAACCTCTCCGACCCACAGGACGCCCCGGCACGCGCTTTCAGTGTGGTGCCGCAGGGCAAGACCTCTTCGTTGGTCAACATCACCCTCCCAGAAGAAGGCAAAAACTTCATCGCCATGCTGGTTCCCGCCGCCAAGGACTATCAAGCCATTGTCATGGCAGACAATGATCCCAACTTCAAACCGGGCGACGTCTACTTTTACAACCACGCCAACAAGCCGGTCCTCGGTTACGTCGGCACCGCCAAATTCACCCTCGCTCCGAGAAAAGGAACCACCTTGCGCCCCAAAGGCGCACGCGAGGAAGGCTTTTACGATGTCGGGTTCGGAGTGAAGGAAAAGGAAGGAAACCGTGCCATCAGCACCACCCGCTGGCCCGTCGAGAAGCAAATCCGCTCCTATGTCTTCTTCTTCGTCAATCCCTCGACGCAGCGCCTCGACTTCCGCGCCGTCGACGAATTCGTCCCGCCAGAAGAACCCTAGCCACCTTGATCCTCAGCCAGCACCTAGAAGTCGACGATAGACAGCCATTCAGATCAACGTTAGACAGTCGGAAAATTAGATTCAAATGAACCGCCGTCATCTCCTCACCCTTTTCCCTGCCGCATCCGCAGCTCTCGCCCTTCGCTCAAACGCAGCGCCCATCTCCCCAGCCGCCCTCACTTCCTCGGGCTTTGCGATTTCGGTCCAGTGCTGGTCCTTCAAGAACTTCACCCTTTTTGAAGCCATCGAAATGTCCGCCGCTGCCGGAGCCACGGCGGTCGAAATCTATCCCGGCCAGAAAATCGGTGGTCCCATCGGCGAAGCGAAGGTCGCTCCCGCCATGCCGGACGATCAAATCGCCGCCATTCTCGAACACTGCACGAAACACAGCATCGCTCCGGCAAACTTTGGAGTAAGCGGCATCCCAAAAGGTGAGACCGAGGCCCGGGTGACCTTTGAATTTGCCAAGAAACTCGGTCTCTATGGCGTCACCACCGAATCACTCGAATCGCTGGAT
Organism: uncultured Haloferula sp.; assembly: GCA_964628795.1. Lineage (GTDB taxonomy): Bacteria > Verrucomicrobiota > Verrucomicrobiia > Verrucomicrobiales > Akkermansiaceae > Haloferula. The sequence goes on from CAZVMS010000074.1 coordinate 36,337, forward strand.
ACCCTCGAAAAACTCGCCAAGGAGTTCGATATCAAGGTCTGCTTCCACAACCACCCAAAGCCGACAAAACTCTGGGATCCGGACAAGATCTGGAAAGCCATCGAAGGCCGCGATCCACGAATCGGCTACTGCGCCGATATCGGTCACTGGGCCACCTCGGGTCTGGATCCCCTTGATGTCATTAAGAAGATCGCACCACGGGTGCACGCCTTCCACATGAAAGAGCGCTCCGAAATTGGCAAATGGAGCCATGATCGCCCATTTGGAACTGGAATCATCGACAATATCGCCATTCTCGATGAAGTCCGGAAACACGGATTCGCCGGCAACGTCTCGATCGAATACGAGCACAACTGGGAGACTTCCCAGCCAGAGATCGCCCAATGTGTGGGCTACCTTCGTGCCTACAGTCGGATCCGAGCTTAGTTCGCATTTCGAGTGACCCGATTTTCGCTTCCCATCCACTCCACTGCGGGGTACATGGCTATTGCTTTTGGGATAGGAGTCGGGCCATCTCACTCCATTCCAAGCCTCAATCCCCAACTAACCAAAGACGCTTAGTCCATCATGAAATCCGCCTTCTCAACCCTCGCACTCACCCTGTCCGTCGGACTTCTGACCACCATCAGCTCACTCGGCCAAGGCCAACAGGTTGGAACGATCAACCGTGTCCAAGTCAAAGCGACCTTCTCGACAGCCAGTGCTCCTTTCGGACCACCTGCGGGAGGATTCACTTCGCGCGAAACCGTTCGCCTCACCGACACCCGCTACGGAAATCGTGAAATCATCGCCGCTCTCCAGCTCGCCGGCGACATCACCGACATCCGCGGCTGGAATGTGGTTGAAGTCTTCAACCAAGCTGGAACTAGTCAGGGCTTCTTCGCCTACAACCGCGATTTCGCTCCCATTGCTATCCCTTCCAGCATCTTCACTTGGACTAGCCCCACCAATGTCGTCACGACCTACAATCGCCTGCGACGTAATGAAATCCTTACCAGGGACGAAACTCGCACCATGGGCATCGCCAACACATCTGCCGATGGCAAAGCTGCTTCAGGAACCTCGACCTGCACAACCAGCCTGCGTTCCACCAAAAGTGGCATCAACACCATCGAGTGGACGACGGTCAAATGCACGACCACTGCCTACGGAGTCTCCGTCGGTGAATTCGAAAACACCTACGTCAAGCTTCAGGTAAGCTCGAGCGGTGGCGGTCGCCTTGAGAACATCCAGACGTTCCTCGATGTCGTTGCTCCCGTTGCAAAATAATTCTTCGCTCTGAGAGAATCTAACCATTCATCTTTACCAAACAGGCTGGCCCATTCGGCCAGCCTGTTTTCTTTCACGGAATCCACTCCATCCTTCGATGCGTCAAGTCCTCCCAGGTATTGTTTTTGTGATACTCGCTGTTGTTTTGGCTTTAAAGCCATGGAAGACGGATACGAACATCGATGCCACCGCAAAGGACAGGAAGGAGGAAAACACGGGGCAGGCTACTATGACTCAATCTCAGCAATCGCGAATTCGGCCCGAATCTCAATCAAAGGACCAGCCTTCCCCAGAGGTCCTCGATCCCGCCGAGATGGAGGCCATCATCGAAGAGCTTCAGGGTCTCTCAAGCGAGTATTCTCCTTCGGCAATCCCGAAGATCGCGGTCTATTTCGACAGCGCCCATCCCGAGGTACGCTCGGAGGCCTTGCAGTCCATGCTCCAACTCGGTGAGCGCGCTGCGGTTCCCTACCTTCTCAAAGCCGCCGAAAATGCGCCCACGCCTGACGAGGCCGCAGCACTCAAGGAAGCCGCTGAATGGCTCGAACTACCGAGCTCATCGAGTCTTAAGTCATAGAACCGCCGCTTTATCCCTAGTCTTGGCTCCCTTCCTTGGTCTCCCACAAGCGCGACCTCAGAGCCTCCCCTGCGGCTCGCGCTTCGGCTTCCTTCTTGCTCTTCCCGCGACCAAGCGCGAGCACCATGCCGCGCCAGACAACCTGAGCCTGAAAGACCTTGCGGTGATCCGGCCCCGTTTCGCTGAGAATCTCATACTCGGGCGGCTCCGGTTGAATCGCCTGCAAGCACTCTTGGAGTTCGCCTTTCGGGTTCCGCTCTTCAGGACTTCCTGAAAGCGCCTCGATCTCAGATTGAAAGAGCCGCAGCACCAACTCGCGTGCTCCATCGAAACCAATGTCGAGGTAGACCGCTCCGATCAGCGCTTCAAAGGCGTCCGCTAAGGTCGAAACGCGGCGCCTGCCACCTGTTGCCTCCTCGCCTTTACCAAGAAGAACATAGGACCCTAGATCGATCGCCAGAGCAAAGCGCGCCAGCGCCCTGCGTGACACCAGACGCGAACGCAGCTTGGTCAGCTTACCCTCCGGAAAGTCCGGAAACATTTTAAAGAGGTCTTCTGTTAGAATCAACTGAAGCACCGCATCACCGAGAAATTCGAGTCGTTGGTTATCGAAATGCGGCCTCTGGGACTCGTAAGCCAAGCTCGGATGGGTCATCGCTTCCGCCAGCAAAAGCGAATTGCGAAACTTGTAATCCAAGCGACTCTCGAGACTTTCCATGGCAGATAGCAATCCGGAACCCATCTCTTATACCCGGGAGCACATCACTCCCCGATGAAAAAAGGTGGGGTGACCGACGGGGCTCGAACCCGCGACAACCGGAATCACAATCCGGGGCTCTACCAACTGAGCTACGGCCACCGTTACCGGAGGCGGGCAGACCTAAGCCGCCCGATCTCGTTTGCAAAGCGAAAAATGATGGGCTGGACTCACGAAATTCATTAAACTGAGGCCGTGGACCATGAAGCACACCGAATCCCGATCACTCCGGAACTCGACCTCCACACGTTTCGCCCTTCGGAGATCGGCGAATTGCTCCCGGAATACTTCGATGAATGCCTGAGAGAACGCATCCATAACGTCCGAGTGATCCACGGCAAAGGAACTGGAGCCCTGAGAGAAGGCGTGCACTCCCTGCTTCGACGCCTCCCCCAAGTTGTCGACTTCCAATATCCCGCCGGCGAAGGCTCCGGGGGATGGGGCGCTACTTGGGTGCGTCTGCACGAGCCAGAATCCAGAGCAGATCCGAAAGGCGGTTAAAGTACAGCCTCACCGCCGCCGGAACCGTGTCCCCCTCCTGGTGAAGCTGCCAGACCCGCCGCTCCGCCCGCCTGGCCACCGCACGCGCGACGTCTAATCCAGCACGCCCCACCGAATGCTCGGCCCCCGGTCGAGCCCAACCCGTGAATCGGATTCCTCGTCCTTCGAAATCCTTTGCTCTTTCTTCCAACCAGTTCACATCAGCATCTAACACCTTGGCATACGCCTTCTCATCATATCGCGCCGCATCCTCCGACAAGCAGGCAAGCTGACCCATCAGCCCAACCAGCTTTTCCTGAATCAGATCAACGATCGCTTCGACCTCCTCCGCCAAACCCGATGCACGAGCCAGTCCGAGTGCGGCATTCAACTCATCCACCGCTCCAAGGGCTTCAACCCTCGAACTCGTCTTCGCGATTCGTTTGCCGAAAAGCAGATCTGTTTCACCCGAATCTCCCCGCCCTGTAATGATGCTCATGCAAGGAGTCTTAACCCCGAAAAGCCAAGTTTCCAAGGTCGCGATTAAAATAGGGCTCTCGAGTTCTGACTTTTAGACTTTCCGACCTTCAGACCTTCAGACTTCTTAAGCCCATGAAGCTCGCCAAACTCAACGACGGACCGGAAATCTTCCACACCATCCAGGGTGAGGGCGTGTCCGCCGGGCTTCCCGCCACTTTCATCCGCGCCTCCCGCTGCAACCTCCACTGCCGCTGGTGTGATACCGACTACACCTGGAACTTCGAAGGCACCCCATGGCCCCATGACTTCGACTCAAGGCCGAACTACCAGAAACATCGTAAATCGGACGTCACCATCGAGCTCAGCCCCGCAGCCATCGCCGAATACGTCCTCCGTTACCCAAGCCGCCGCGTCATCCTCACCGGCGGCGAGCCACTCCTTCAACAAAGTGAATGGATCGAGCTCATCAACCTGCTCCGAAAAGCGGATCCCTCTTTTGTATTCGAAGTCGAAACCAATGGCACCCGGATGCCGACACCTGATTTCGAGTCCGCCATCGATCAGTTCAACGTTTCGCCCAAACTCGCCAACTCCGGCATGGACGAGAGCACCCGCATCATTCCCGATGTTCTGGCTCAGCTCGCTGCCAATCCAAACGCCTGGTTCAAATTCGTCGCCAGCTCAGCTACTAACCTCAGCGAAATCGAAGCCATCGCCACCCGCTTCGGCCTTCCTCCCCAGCGGATTCTCCTGATGCCTGAAGGCCGCACCTCCGACGAACTCGACCGCCATGCCACCGAGCTCGCCGCCGAAGCCCTCGCGAGAGGCTGGCGGTTCTGCGACCGCCTCCACGTCCGGCTGTGGGGCGACAAACGAGGAGTCTGATTCCTCAGAAAACTTACGCAACTTTCCACTGGTTTCCGGGTTTCCTCCAGCGAACAGTCCACCCCATCCATGAAACGCGATCACGAATCCACCCCCGAAGCTTGGGAAAAGGATCCAGTCTGGGACCTGCTCCGGCAGAGCCCAAGCATCGAAGCGCGCCCTTCATTCACGGACAAAGTCGTCCGCGCCGCCCGCTTGGAGCCCACTCCAACACCTTGGTGGAAGCGCTTTGCCCTGCCCATCGCCGTTGGTGGTCTGACAACCGCCGCCACGGCCGCCATCGCCATCATGCTGCTCGTTGAGAAACCTGCTGTTGAGGATTCCATCGTGGAAGTCGCTCCGGCCGCAGCTCATCTCGCCGACCTCGATGAGATCCTGCGCACCGAAGCTCTGCGGGTTGCCGCCGATTACCCCGCCGATTTCAGCGACGCGGAATTGGTAGCCCTAATCGCTTACTAAAGCTCCAAGGAGCAGCCGCTTGAAGCGACCGGACAACCCCAGCAAGTCACCCTAGGTCTTTCCCGAATCCCATCCGATTCCGCCTCCTCGTCCAAGGCCAAGCACCTTCCATGCCTAGGGCTTGCACCGCTTGATGCCCTCTGCTAACTCCCCGCCGTTCTCTGGCCTCCTATTTAGCAAATGAATATCACAATCATCGGTACCGGCTACGTCGGCCTCACCAGCGGCACCTGCTTTGCAGAGGTCGGACACCACGTCACCTGCGTTGACAACAACCCCGAGAAAATCGAAACCCTGCTCAAGGGTGAGATCCCGATTTACGAACCCGGGCTCGCCGAACTCGTCCAGCAAAACGTCGCTGCCGGGCGGCTCAAATTCACCACTTCGACCGCAGAAGGAGTAAGGAACGGCGACATCATTTTCATCGCTGTCCCTACCCCACCCCAAGCCGACGGCTCGGTCGACCTCTCCTTCATCGAAAAAGTCGCCCGCGAGATCGCTCAATGCCTGACCCCTGAATTGGGCTACCGCGTCATCGTCGACAAATCGACCGTCCCCGTCAAAACCGGCGACAAGGTCGAGCAAACCGTCCGCCGCTACGCGCCCGAAGGCGTCGATTTCGGTGTCGTCTCCAACCCCGAGTTCCTTCGTGAAGGCTGCGCGGTCGACGACCTCCTCAACCCCGACCGCATCGTTATCGGCTCGAACGACGAGCGCGCTCTCGGCTACATGCACAAACTCTACGAGCCATTCGTAGCCCCCGTGCTCGTCACCGATATCAACTCTGCTGAGTTGATCAAGCACGCCGCCAACTCTTTCCTCGCGCTCAAGATTTCCTACATCAACGCCGTCGCCAACATCTGCGAAGCCGCCGGTGCCGACGTCGAAAAAGTCGCCGAAGGCATCGGCATGGACAAGCGCATCGGGCGCCAGTTCCTCAATGCCGGACTCGGCTACGGGGGCTCCTGCTTTCCGAAGGACATCAAGGCCTTCATCAACATCTCCGAAACTCTCGGTCAACCCTTCGGCCTGCTCAAGGAAGTCGAACGCATCAACGCCGACCAGGCCGATCGATTCCTCAACATGATCCGCGAAAAACTGTGGGTCTTCCGCGAGAAGAAGATCGCCCTCTGGGGTCTCGCCTTCAAACAGAACACCGACGATGTCCGCGAGTCCGTCGCCATCACCATCGCCCAGAAGATGCTCGATGAGGGCGCGTCCATCGTCGCCACCGACCCTCAAGGCATTCCAACCGCAAAAAGGTTCTCGAACCTCACCGGCGACATCACCTTCACCGAAGACATGTATGCCGCGCTCGATGGTGCCGATGCCCTGATCATTGCCACCGAGTGGCCGCAGTTCGCCGCAGCCGATCTTAGCGAAGTGGCCAAGCGCCTGCGCACCCCCCTCGTCTTCGACGGCCGCAACCTCCTCGACCCCGAGGACATCAAAGCTGCCAAGCTCGAATATCACTCGATCGGTCGCCCATCGGTCACTTCCGCCTGAGAAGTGATTCGAGATTGATCTCAGAGGCCGGGCCGGAGACTCTCCGCGCCCGGCCTTACCCTTTCGATATGTCAAAATCTCCACGCCGCGCCGCCGTCTCAATCCTCCGTGCTTGGGAAAAAGGCCACGTTTACGCCGATGGCATGATCGAGCGCCACGCATCCCGCAACGAGCTCTCGGCCGCAGATCGTGGCCTGCTCAATGCCATCGTCCTCGGTGTGCTCCGCCACCGCCGGCTGCTCGACCACTGGATCGGCAAGCTCCGCAAAGGCAAGCTCGACCACGAGACCCGCGACATCCTCCGCGTCGGCCTCTGCCAGCTCCTCATCCTCAACCTTCCCGACCATGCTGCCGTCTTCGAAACCGTCGAACTCGGCAAGGCCCGTGGCCGCGGCCTGATCAATGCCGTGATGCGCCGCGCTGCCGGCTCCCGGCAGAAACTCCTCGACACCTCGGAGTTGCCACCCGCCGTCGCCTTTTCTCATCCGGACTGGCTCTACAACCGCTGGAAAAAGGCTTTCAGCAAGGACGCCGTCATCGACCTGATGGCCTTCAATAACGCACCTGCCCCCACCATCGCACGAGTGAATCCGCTCGCCGAGACCAACGTGGCTGGCGCGTCCCGCTCCAGTCAGTGCGAGGAGCATCCTGCTCCCTCAACTCTCCCCGAACACTACTTCGAAATCGAAGGCAAGATTCCCGCCGAACTCCTCGCCAAAGGTCAAATCTACATCACCGACCCCGCGACCCGCCACTGCGTAGAACTGTTAGATCCCAAACCAGACGAACAGATCCTCGATGCCTGCGCCGCCCCCGGAGGCAAAGCCTTCCTGATCGCCGCCGCCCAAGGTTCCGGCAAGGACCTGACCTGCACCGACTCGAACGGAAAACGTCTCCCACGCCTCGAACAGAATCTTGAGCGCCTCCAGATCACCGGGCAAACCGTCGAGACCCACGATTGGACCAAACCCGCTCCGGAAAAATGGCACGGTAAGTTCGACGCCATCCTCCTCGACGTCCCCTGCTCGAACACAGGCGTCTTCCGTCGGCGGGTCGACGTCCGCTGGCGTCTCCAACCGGATGACATCACCCGTTTGACCAAAACCCAGACATCCATCCTCGAGAACGCCCTGCCTTGCCTCAAGCCCGGTGGCCGGCTCGTCTATTCCACCTGCTCGATCGAAGCCGAGGAAAACAGCGATCTGATCGCCAACTTCCTCGCCTCCCATCCCGAGTTGAGCTTGGAAAAGGAGCACCAGGCCCTACCCCAAACCGACGGCACTGACGGTGCCTATGCGGCTTTGCTTGTCACAAGCGCCTGAACCCGGAACACTCTCCCGTATGAAGTCCTGCCTAGGCATGCTGATCGCCCTGATTGTCCTGATCGCCGTCATCGGATCGGCCGCAGGTATCTGGTATCTCAGCGACACCGCCGAGTTCGAGCGAAAGGAAGCCCCCGCCTCGCAGTAGGCACCAAGGAGGGTGATCTGGCGTCCAACCTGAAGGTCCTCAATCTTTGGGATTGGAAGCCACCACGCATTCACCTGGAACACATCGAGGAAGAGCCGCATGCAGTCGAAACCACGAACCTTCTTGATGGCCCTCATCACTCAGAAAGGAGGCTGAAGAGTCGAGCGCATCATCGATGACGGCGACTCTGAAGACATCCTCGTCTTCATGCCGGAACGCGGCATCGGAACCCTTCAACTGGAGCCCACCAGCAGAAACTCTGCGACCGCGCGGCCCCCTGCCCCTGCCTCGCCACGGCCGTGAAGCCCAAGTGGATCGCCGAGATGTCTCCCGAGCATCTGAGCACCAACATGGAGCATCTCTTCGATGAATCCACTATCACCGACTGTCTCGCCCGTGCATTCAAAGGTCTTTCGCGGGTGAAGGAGGCCCAGGCCGCACCCCTACTCAATGCCTTCCACCAGCACCTGGAAGACGGTAAGATCATCTGGCTCAATGAGTTGCTTTCGTCCTCCATTCCTTGGTTGGATAAGCGCACCACCAAAGTCTCCTCCATTAAAGGATCTCCGGAAGCTCAGGTGAAATTACAGGAATGCTGGGCACTCGAAGAGCATCCTTGCCTCTGCGAAGGCAGCCTCCCGGTGCTCCTCAAGCTCTGCGCCCCCGACGGCAAAAAAGTCGCCACCACCACCGACTGGCCACACTTTCTGGCCCGCGAATGGCCCAAGCATCGCCAAGCCATGGCGACGAAGTTTCCGGGACACGTGTGGCGATAGGCTCTTTTGGCCAAACAGTGCAGCCTCCCCTCGCGCCCCCCACAGGTGTCTGATCCCGCGAAGCAACTCTGTTCACTTCTGAACGAATTCATCCACGGATCGGAAACTGATTCAGAGGAGCTGAAAAAGCCCCGATCATTTCCCCGGCTCAGGATACCGAATATCGATCAGCCCAATCTCTCCCCACACGCTCTCCGGCCCTGTATCAAAAAGCGTCTCCCCGTTCCCAACCGAGATCTTCAGATCCTTGCTGCGAATCAACGGAGCCTCCACCGAGTTATCCAAACGAAGGATGACCCCTTTGTCGCCAAACGCATCCGGCCAAAATTGCTCTGTCCCAATCTTCATCGGAGCCGCCAATACCGGGCGCCCGGGATTTCCCGAAGCATTCTGACCAACTCCCCCGGCGAGCATGATATAGCTCCACCCCACCTCGCCATCCTCCAGAGCCTTATCTTCCGAGATATTGTTATCCGGCTTATTCCTGCACTCAGGATGCTTGGGAACAAAGAAGAGATCTTCCGACTGCACGCCAAACGCGATCAACTGTCGAAACATCGCATTCGAACTCTGCCCAGAAAAATCAAGATCCGTCCCAGTCGACTTCTTGACCATCGCCGCCGTCGTCTCATCAGGAAACGACCCAAATTCCTGATCAAACTCCAACAGCGCCAAACCCACCTGCTTCGCATTGTTGATCGCCCAGGTCCGTTCCGTCGCCTTCGGACATCGAAGAACCATCGGTGCCGACAAACCCGCGAGCGCGAGGACCACGAACACCCCCACCACCATCATCCCCCAGTTCCAGCTCTTCGACGTCTCGACCTTCTCATCAACGGGCTCGTTCTCGATCACTTCATCATCTTCCTTCATCCTCCAGTTTCTATCTGGATGAGCTGGAAAAGTAAATCATCCCACCATTCCTTCACCAAAAATTCACCGAACAACTTGGGAGCGGCTCCCATTCAAGACCCCGCCGGATCTGTCGGCCGGCTTGGCGGCGCATGGATCGGCTTCGGTAGCGCACCCGTTCCCGAGTCACCCATTCGCTGCTGATCCAGAAGCGCCCCCGCAATCGCCGAAGCCAACTTGTCGCGCTTCCAAAGCACGCTGCATCCGCGTCGCCAAACCAACCCCCATTTCCCCGCCCTCCGGTCCGGCCCACCGGCTACTCTAGGGGCTTCCCGTCAGAAGCAAATTCCTGCAGCGGGAGCGGATGAGAAAGAGCCAGGAGAAGGAGGGGAAGTGAAGACCGTCTCATTGGTAGCTGTGGAGGGATCGAGCATCCGGGTTCAAAGAAAAAGGCATTAAAAAACCGCGATCTTGAATAATCTTGAGGAGGACGCCGGAGAACACCGCAATCCATTCAATGAAACAGGAAAACTGGAAAACGAAGATGGAAACCCGCGAGGAGGTTGATTCAGTGAGGTTCATCTTCGAAGCCTTGAAATCATGGAGGCTCAAGCCGCGTGGCGGCACGCTTGTCACAATGGTGGTCAGCCTGATGGGTTTTCTGGTGGGATTCGGTGGACTATCTGAAATGGGTCGATGCACGACAGGCGGAGTTCAGCGAAGAGGCCTTTCTCGCGGCCCAGATGGAGAAGTGGAAGAAAGCCGAGGAAAACTACCAGAAGGCCATCGCTGACGACAAGGCGAAGGGGGTGGACAAGAAGCGGAAGCGTCCGCGGAAGCCGGACGGAAGCATCCGCACCTGGTCGGTGCCCGGGCGCAGTCCGGGTGATGCGGCGGCCTGCTACAACGGGATGTTTGGCGTTTTTAAGGGGCTCAACATCAAGGGCGTGGCCTTTCACCAAGGATTCAACAACGCGATGTTGAACACGAGCTGTAATCCGAAGTTTTACCGCCTCCTCATGAAGTTGATGGCGGGAGGATTTCAAGGACCCGCAGCTACCGGTTGCCGTGATCGGCCTGTGCGCTGATCGGCCTGTGCGCTGGTGGACAAGCACAGACAAGACTCAACTTCAAAGAGCAGGGGCTCTCGACCGGTGCCTACATCCGCGAGGCGCAGCGCCTCGGGCTGGCCGATGCGGGGGAACCGGAACGCAGTGCATTCATCCCCGCCTACGACCAGAAGATCCCGCAGCTTCACACCAAGAAGAAGAAGGAGGAACTCGGTCTTCGCGCCGCGTTCTGGGCGTTGACGAAGGTTTACGGCAAGGATGTCATTGAGTGGGAGACCGCAGCGCTCGTGTCCGCCGTTCCCGAGGAGGGGAAGATGGTGCTGACTTTTGACAAGCCCTTGCAGCCCGACGACTTCGGATCGGAAATCGAGGGTTTTTCGATCGCGGACTCGACCGGTGCCTTCTACATGGCGGAAGCAATTCCAGTGCCCAGCAAGGACCGCGATGAGCAGAACAGGAAATTTCAGATCTCCAGTCCGCTGGTAAAGGCGCCGGTCGCGGTGCGCTACGCGTGGGCACGGGCTCCCATGGGGAACCTGAAGGTGAACGGCCTGCCTTGGTTGCCATTACAAAGTTTTCGCACCGATCGGATCGATTTTTCGCCTGAGGTGGCGCATCAGGATCCCGAAGGGCCTGCGAAGAATTCGGCAGCGATCAAGGGACTGAAGGCCGAGGCGGCCGCTGCCCTGAAGACGCGCCTTGAGGTCGTCAGTAGGAAACCGTAAAAGCGGCGTCGCAGCGCTGAAAAACCCGATGCCTTTGCGAAGACAATGGCTTGAAGCTGAAATGGCAAAAACGATGATTCGAAGGCACCCAGGAATAGGATTCAGATCGGTTCTCGGCATGGTGTTTCTACCCGTGATGGTGGTGGATTGCGACGCGGCGGGTGGGGAGAAGATCGACTTTGGGCGCGATGTGCAGCCGATTCTGGCAGAGCATTGTTATGCGTGCCATGGCCCAGATGCCGAAGCACGCAAGGCAAAGCTGCGCCTGGATGTGCGCGACAACGCGATCGCCGAGCGCAAGGGTGGTGTCGCGATCGTGCCGGGGGATTCCGAGGCAAGTGAACTGGTGGCGAGAATCTTCCATGGGGACGAAGACGAGGTGATGCCGCCTCCGAAGTTCAAGAAGCCGCTTGGCGAATCCCAGAAGGAAATCCTGCGGCGTTGGATCACGGAAGGCGCGGAGTATGACGCGCATTGGGCCTTTGCCCCGATCCGAAAACCCAAGCCGCCAAACGGTCCCGAGGGCAACGAGATCGATGGATTCGTGTGGTCCTCGTTGAGGCTACGTGCAATTTCTCCCGCTCCGGAAACCGATCGATCGACATGGCTACGCCGGGTCACCTTGGATCTAACGGGGCTTGTTCCGACAGTCGGTGAGCTGGATGCCTTTCTCCAGGACGATTCGGGTCATGCTTATGAGACGGTGGTGGAGCGATTGTTGGGCAGCGTCGATTATGCCGAGCGCATGGCGTCGATCTGGATGGACAACGCGCGCTATGCCGACAGCAATGGCTACCAGTTTGACAATAGCCGCACGATGTGGCCGTGGCGGGACTGGGTGATCGGGGCCTACCAACGGAACATGCCCTACGACCAGTTCGTGACCGAACAACTGGCGGGCGATCTTTTGCCAGGCTCCACGCAGGAACAGAAGATAGCGACGGGCTTTAACCGTAATCACGGGTTTACGGTCGAGGGTGGTGTCATCGGTGAGGAATACCGGGCGATGTACACCAACGACAAGACCACGACGGCCGGGACGCTGTTCCTTGGGCTAACTTTCGACTGCTCGCGCTGTCATGATCACAAGTTCGACCCGATCACGATTAAGGAGTATTACCAGTTTTATGCGTTCTTCAATACCAGCGCGGACGAAGGCGTCGGAGTCAAGGACAAGCCCATCGCGCCGGCGATCGAGGTGAACGGTGGACAGGTCATGGTGATGCAGGAGAAACCGCGCCGGACCCGTGTGCTGGCAGGCGGGCAGTTCGACCAAGCGGGAGAAGAGGTCGAGCCGGGCACGCCGGCGGTTTTGCCGCCCTTCGGGGACCGGCCGCAGAACCGCCTCGGACTTGCCCAGTGGCTGACGGCTGCGGAGAACCCCTTGCTGGCCCGCGTCACGGTGAACCGGGTTTGGCAGCAGTTCTTTGGGACGGGACTGGTCAAGACGGTTGATAATTTCGGGGTGCAGGGCGAGGTGCCCAGTTACCCGGAGCTATTGGATTGGCTGGCGGCGGATTTCCGCGAAGGCGGCTGGGATCTGCATCGGCTCATCCGCCAGATCGTGCTGTCAAAAACCTATCGGCAGGATTCGAAGTTTCGCCCCGATCTGGAGGACCCGGAGAACCGATTGCTGGCGCGCGGCCCGTCGTTCCGGCTCCCTGCCGAGACGATCCGCGACCAAGCGTTGGCGGTGAGCGGTTTGCTGACCCGTCAGGTCGGTGGACCAAGTGTCAGGCCCTACCAGCCGCCGGGAATCTGGGAGGACCTCAATGCGCCAGCCAGTCACGTCGAGGTTTATCTACAGGATCAAGGCGCCGCGCTCTATCGCAAGAGCATGTACACCTTTTGGCGCCGGGCTGCGATGCACCCGTCGATGGCGGTTTTTGACGCACCGAATCGAGATGTTTGCAGCGTTCAGCGCTCGACAACGAACACGCCGTTGCAAGCGCTGGCGATGCTGCACGGTCCGACCTACATCGAGGCGGCGCGCAAATTGGCGGAGTTGGTGCTCCGGGCAAATCCGTCGGGAGATGGGGCGGCGATTGCAGATGCATTGCGTCGGACGCTTTCGCGTGGGGCGACGGCACCTGAGTTGGCGGTCTTGAATGAATTCGCCCGGCAGCGCCTGGATCACTACAGGGCGGATCCAAGTGCGGTTGACAAGCTGCTTGCGGTGGGCGAGTCAGCGACTGACCCGGATCTGGACCGCGTGCGGGTTGCGGTGTTGGCGGACGTGTGTCTTGCGATTTTCAACCTCAGTGAAACGATCACACGGAAATGATCCCATGAACGAGCTCAGATCCACGATTGCCACCCTCAACCGCCGCCGAGCGCTCAAGCTCGGGGCGGCGGGTTTGGGGGCGATGGCGCTTACCGACATGCTGGCGGCGGAGCGCGGAAGGATGCCGGGCGCATCCCATCCGCCGAAAGCCAAGCGGGTGATCTATCTTTTTCAGTCCGGAGGCCCTTCGCAGGTCGATCTTTTCGACCACAAGCCGATGCTCGCCAAGCATCAGGGGGAGGATATCTTCAAGTTGATTCCGCAAAACGGTCGTCTGACCGGATTCACGAACGGACAGAAAATTCATCCCGTGATCCAGACGAAGTATGCCTTCGCTCGGCATGGCAGGAACGGGGCGTGGGTGAGCGAACTCCTGCCCCACATGAGTCGGATCACGGATGATGTTTGCACGATCCGCAGCGTCAGCACCAAGCCGGTCAACCACGATCCGGCGCTGACCTTCATGCAGACCGGACACGGGCTTCCCGGCCGTCCGTCAATCGGGTCGTGGTTGAGCTACGGGCTCGGTACCATGAACCGCAATCTTCCGGATTTCGTGGTGTTGGTTTCGCGCGGAGACCTGCCCAACATGCAACCCCTCAACAACCGTCTCTGGGGTAGTGGATTCCTTTCGGGAAAGTATGCGGGAGTGCGGCTTCGCTCAGGGGTGGAGCCGGTGCTTTATCTGAATGATCCGGCTGACAAACCGATCAAGGACCGGCGTGAAATTCTTGAGGTGATCAACCAACTCAACGAGCAGGAATTGGAACGCAGTGGCGATCCTGCGGTTGAAACCCGAATGGCTCAGTATGAGATGGCATTCCGCATGCAAACTTCCATTCCAGAACTAAGCGACCTGTCCGACGAGCCGGAGTCCACCTTCAAGCTCTATGGTGATGATGCCCGTCGACCCGGAACGTATGCATTTAACTGCCTGATGGCGCGGAGGCTGGCGGAGCGCGATGTGCGTTTCGTTCAGCTGTATCATTCCGGCTGGGACCATCACTTCGATCTGCCCTCCCACCTGCCCAAACGCTGCAAGGAAACCGATCAGGCCAGTGCCGGTCTGATCATCGATCTAAAGCAGCGAGGGATGCTGGAGGACACCATCGTCATTTGGGGGGGCGAGTTCGGTCGCACGACCTTCAGTCACGACGGGAAGGTGAGTGCATCGTACGGAAGGGACCACCACGCCAACTGTTTCACCACGCTCGTGGCGGGTGGGGGATTCAAAGCGGGCCTGATTCACGGAGAAACCGACGACTTTTGTTACTCGGTGTTGCGCGATGAGGTGCCAGTGCACGACCTGCACGCCACCCTCATGCACCAACTCGGGATCGATCACGAGCGACTCACCTTCCGCCACCAGGGCCGCGACTACCGCCTGACCGATGTCGAGGGGCGGGTGGTCCGGGAACTGCTCGGTTAGTGCGGGACGGCTGAAGGGGAGTATTGGAAGAAATTTCGGACTTCAACGAATCTCCCGCTTTTCGGAGCAAGAAACGGCGGGGAGCTGGTGTAGAAAGACGGCAATGATTCAAGATGCCATTCGAATTCTGACGGCCCGGGTCTTGCCCGTGGCCGTTGCGCTTGTTGCCGTGCTTGGGCTATCGCTCGCATCGGCGCATGAGGTGAAGCCGCTGACCGAACAGCAAATCAAGGAATACGAGCTCGATCCGGTGTTTTTCAAGAAGGGGACACCGGTGGAGGGCATCCTCATCGCGACCTCCGACAGGGTCACGGACGTCACACACCTCGAAGCCGCATATCTTTTCGGGAAAATCATGGGCAGCATCCATCCGGACGTCGCCGAACGTATCCGTGCGGCGAAGGTCCTGTGCGTCCTTGTCGCGCACGACGAAGTGACATCTGACGTGCCTCAGTTCGCATCTAACAAGACCGGCGAGGAACTGAGTTTCTACAACTGGCGGCAACGCGGATTTCTAACCAAGGTCAAAGGGCGGTCGACGGTCCTCTTTGCCGAGGAGGATGTGCTCGAGTATGAGGGAGGGATGCAGATCGAAAGCATTTTGATCCATGAGTTCGGGCATGTTATTCAGCGTCCCGGATTCGACGAAGAGCTTGAAAAGCGGCTGAAGGAAACCTACGAGGCGGCCATGGCAGCCGGCTTATGGAAAGACGGATTGGCGGCACAGAAGTTCAAGCGCGTGGAGGGCAAGGAGCCGGTGAGCCTGCTCGCCGCTCTGGTTCAATCGTTCCCGAACGAGTCTCCGGAACTGCTCAAGAAGTGTCTTGATGCAGGCGACATCCTGGTGAATGAAAAGCCAAGCAATGCCGAGGTGAAGGTCACGGGAGATGATCAGATCATCATCGTTTTCGGTGGAGAGAAAAGTTGCTACGCGAGCACGAACCGGGCCGAGTACTGGGCCGAGGGTGTGCAATGTTGGTACGATACCAACCGCACCATGGACCACGACCATAATCACATCCACACTCGGGAGCAACTCAAGGCGTATGACCCCGGCCTGGCCAAGCTGTGCGCCGAGGTGCTTGGCGAAGGTGGATGGCGCTTCGTTTCGCCACGTGAAAGGGCGGGCAAAGATCACCTCAATGGGTATTCCCCAGAACAAGCGCCGGTGGTCGTCGATTCCGAAGCGATCAGGAAGGCGGCCCTCGACTATTATGACACTTATTGGCATGACTACTGGCAGCGTCTCTACGACAAGCACGAGATGGCACGCCCCCCTGTGGCAAAGTCAGAGTGACGGACCCGCTGGGCTCCGAATCCTGCGGGAGACCTTCCGAACCCTCACCCTAAAAAGGAGTCCACGGCCAATCCCGCGAGCGACCAACCCTCACTTCCCCGAAATCCGCGCAAACTCCTCGAAGTAGGTCGGAAAGGTCTTCGAGGTGCAGCCCGGATCAAGAATCGTCACCGGCGTGTCTGATAGAGCCACCAGCGAGAAGCACATCGCAATCCGGTGATCGTTGTAAGTCTCGATCACCGCGTGCCTCAGCGTGGCAGGCGGCTCAATCGTGAGGTAATCCTCACCCTCATCGACCGTCGCACCCACCTTCCTCAGCTCCGCCGCCATCGCGGCCAATCGATCCGTCTCCTTCACCCGCCAATTCGCGATGTTTCGAATCGTCGTCGGGCCTTCGGCAAAAAGTGCGGTTGTCGCAATCGTCATCGCCGCATCAGGAATCCGGTTCATGTCCTGATCGATCCCATGAAGCGGACCCTTGCGCGAAACCTTGATATGATCGGCTGCCAGCGTGACCTCCGCCCCCATGTCCGCCAGCACTTGGGCAAAAGCCGTATCCCCCTGAAGCGAGTTCTCACCGATCCCCGTCACCGTCACCTCACCCCCACGGATCGCCGCCGCCGCGAGGAAATACGATGCCGATGACGCGTCGCCCTCGACCAAAAAATATCCCGGTGATCGATACTTCTGTCCCCCGGAAATACGGAAGCTCTCGTAGTTGTCATTCACCACCTCGACCCCAAAGGTTTTCATCAGCGCCAAAGTGATGTCGATGTAAGGCTTGGAGACCAAATCACCCACGATCTCGATCGTCACCTCCCCGACCGCCAGCGGAGCCGCCATCAGCATCGCTGTTAGAAATTGCGACGACACGCTGCCATCAATCTTCACCCGACCGCCCACCAGCGACTTCCCACGAATCCGCAGCGGCGGATAGCCCTCGTTCTTTTCACAGTCGATGTCCGCCCCAAGCTGCCGAAGCGTCTCAAGCAAGTGACCGATCGGCCGCTCCTCCATCCGCGGTTCCCCCGTCAACCGCACCTCCACCGGAGAAAGCGCCAACGCCGCCGCCAACGGCCTCATCGCCGTCCCAGCATTTCCCAAAAAGAGCTCGATCACCCCCCCCTTCGAAAACGCCCCACCGAGCCCAACCACCTTGCAAGCCGTCCCACCCTCACTCAGCGAAAACTCTACACCAAGCCGCTCGAGCCCCTCCAGCATGTGCCGCACATCATCGCTGACCAGCAGGTTGCTCAGCTCCGTTTCCCCCTCCGAAAGCGCCGCCAAAAGCAGCGCCCGATTCGAAATGCTCTTCGAGCCCGGAAGGTGGATCGTCCCGGAGACATGCGAAATGGGTTCAAGAGTCAGAGAAGTCATCAGCGCGCGGAGCCTCCGAAACCCAGGCCGACAATGCAAGCCGGAGTCCATTTAAGACAAGCACAGGTCATTTCATTTCTCAATGACCTCGACTCCGGCCACACGCATCTCCTCCACCGCCCGCTCCACATCACCCGGGCTGAGATTCACCCCACGGCATGCCGGCAGATAAACCGAGGTCTTGAAGCCCTCCTTCACCGCATCAAGCGCCGTGTACTTCACGCAGTAGTCCGTCGCCAGCCCACACACGACGACTTCCGTCACCCCCTCCGCCTTCAACCATTCCGCCAATCCGGTCGAATGCCGACGACCGTTATCAAAGAACCCGCTGTAGCTATCCACATCCGCCCGCGTTCCTTTCGGAAAAGCCTTGGTGATGCCACCCGCATCCAAGTCATCCGCCAACTCGGCACCTTCACTCTCCTCGACGCAATGCACCGGCCACATCATCTGCGGCAAGCCATCGAGCTCCCCCATTTCAAACTCCGACTTCCCCTCATGGTTCACCGCAAAACTCCCGTGATCCAAAGGATGCCAATCCTGCGTCGCCACCACCACGGAATACTCTCCCATGATCCCGTTCACGACCCCCAACACTTCATCCCCACCCGGAACACCCAAAGGCCCGCCGGGCAGGAAATCCTTCTGCACATCTACAATGATCAACGCTTTCATCACTCAAATCTTTCCACTCAAAATCGGCCAGCGGCACCAGGTCTTAGGATCGAGGTTCTCATCATCGAGATGGAAGCATGGGGCATAGCGTTCCCGCTTCCATTGATTGACCCGCCACAGGCGGAAAAACTTCGCCACCCAGGCAGTTCGCAAGTCCTCTCCGAAATCCGGAAACACAACTCCTAACAGCTCTCGGATTTCTTCCGCTCCCCGCCGATCCCGGATGAACGATCTCTCGATGAAATCCAGCACCGGATAGGGCATCAAGTCCCCCTCATCCGTCTGCCCATCATCCTGAGGCCGCAGCTCCGCCGTCGGTTGCTGACGGTTCACCACCGACAACTCAGGAATCGCTCGGCTCTCCCCGCCAATCCGCGGACCCACCGACTCGGCCCATCGCAACCACTCGCGCAGAAACGCCTTGTCGATCCCCGAAAGCGGCGCAAGCCCACCCGAAGTATCACCATCCATCGTCGCATATCCCACCGCAGCCTCACTTCGATTGCTCGTTGTTAGGAGGATCGAAGCACGCAGGTTCGCCAGCATCCAGATTCCCGGCGAGCGCACCCGCGCCTGAATGTTTTGCAGCGCGATGTCATGTTTCTCCCACTCAAGCTTTTCACCATAGGCCTCTCCAATCATCGAAACATAAGCCTCGTGAATCCCACTCACATCCAATTCCCGATGTGTCGCCCCAATCGCTTTTGCCAGCGCCTCTGCCGCACTCCGGGTGACTTCCCCACTGTTCTCCGTCGCCTGATACGCCGTCAGTAGCATCTCCGCAAAATCCCGCGTCGCCATCTTTCCTGCGAAATCATCGCCCAACTCGCTCTTCGCGATTTCCCACATCAAGCGCACCAAACACGCAGCTGCCGAGGAATCCGCCCCCCCACTCAGCGAAACCACATAACCCCGCGCACCCGACTTCCTCAGATAATCGAAAAGCCCAAGCGTCACCGCCCGAGTAAACTCTTCCATCTTCCCATCCGCCTCGGCGTCATGCACCACCTCGCCCGCGATCACCGCCCGCTCGTCCGGCCAATCAAAAGCCACTTTCACCAGTCCCAAATCATCAGCCACCGGCAATCCCGGCTCAAAGGCCGCACTTCGCGCCATCGCCAAGCGCCCCGCCCGCGCATCCACCGTCGCGGTCAGCAACTCCACATCCGCAAAACTGAAGCGCCGCCCCTCGGCAATGATCTGCCCCTCCTGAGCCACCATCAACTGCCCATCATAAATCACCCGGCCCGCCTCATTTCCTAACAAGTTCGAGTAAACATACACCGCCCCGAAAGCACGCGATCCCTCGGCCACGAACCGCCGTCGCAGCTTGGCCTTACCAAATGCGAAGTGGCTCGCACTCGGATTGAGAATCACATCCACCGCCCGCGCTGCCAAACCCGCCCCCGGCCGATCCGCAACCCAGGCATCCTCACAGATCTCAAAGCCGATCTTCACGCCCCCGGCTTCCACCACCAGATCCCCGATCGGCACCGAGCGACCATCGGGCATCCGATACTCATCCACCACCCCGACCGGCCACGGCTTGAACCAGCGCGGCTCATAATGAATCCCATCGCCCGCCAAATTCTGCTTCGCCACCAATCCCACCAACTCCCCATCCGCCACCACCGCCGACACATTGAAGAGCGCGCGCTGATGAAAAACCGGCAAGCCAAAGGCCACCACCATCCCACGCGTCACCGGCAACAAGCCCTCCAGCACCTCCCATGCCCGCTCATAAACCGACGGCGAAAAGAACCCATCTTCACAGCCATAGCCCGTCACACAAAGCTCCGGCAAACACAGCATTGAACCCCCCTCCTCCCGCGCCCGCCCCAAAGCTTCCCGGATCCGCCCCGCATTCCCCTCCCAATCCATCGGAGTTTGATTCAAAGCAACGGCAGCAAGTTTGATCGGTTTCATGAGAATCTTAATAAGGAGGCAAAAGCCTGCGAAATCCGTGGCAAAGCACGACGAAAAGAAAGACCAGGTTTCGAATCAGCGACATCGGAAAAGCGGGAAACGAAACGCGCCGCCCACTCACCACCACTTCGATCCACTTGGCGTCCACAGGGACATCCTTCAAATCTTCGACCCATTTCGCGGGCATTCCCTCACGACCCACTTCAATCCCGATCAACGAACCAGCAACGAAAGCCACCGTATCGGTGTCTCCTCCAGCCGCCACGACACTCTCCATCCCTCCACGAAAATCATTCCGATACTTCAACCACGCGAAGATCGCCACAGCTGCCGTATCCGGAGCAAACCCACTCACCATTCCCTTCTTCCGACCAAACTGGTCCGCGAACTCCGCAACGCTCACGCCACTCTCCAATCCCTTCCTCAAAAGTCCGAAGCGAAGCTTCATCTCGTCCGACTCAATCACGCTCTCCAGCCCTGTTAGAATCTCGCCCGTCCCGAGTCCAGCGACTGCCATCGCCGCAGCATCCGCAATCAACCGACCCACCTCAACAGCTCGCGGATCCCGATGAGTCATCAGAGTAGATGCATCGACAAAGCACTTCCGAAGATCCTCCTGTCCCGCGTATTTCACCCCGATCACTACAGCCCGCATCATCGGTCCATTTCCTGCCGAGCTCGACCCGCTGTTCTGCGGCGAAACTCCAAACCATAACTTCAAGATCGACCTCGCCGTCCCCAATCCAATCCCTGCGGGCAAAGCCAATAACCACCACCTTAGCCGCCATGCCAAAGCGCTCGAAAAGCGGTCAACATCACCATCGGCTTCATTCAGGCTCACCAGCGTCATGACGGCGTGCTCCGTATCATCACTCACCATTCCTCGACCGAACAGAAATCGCTGGTCCAACGTACCACCCCATCGGCGGGCAATCCGACCCGCCGACATTCCTTCCGAAGGCAACCCAAGCGAATCACCCAGCGCTCCACCCAAAAGGCAGCCAAGCATGCCAGAGCTACTCATTGCCCGACTCCTCCGGCCCGACTGGTCGGTATAGTGTGGTTGTTTTCATGGAAATTTGTTGAAATTCAGAGACCTCATTTTCTTCATAACAATTCATCTATTGCCTTCTCAGCATCTCCTCCCGCCTCTCCCACAAACCTTGCTCCAACCCGGCAGGATAGACGTGTGGATTTTCCAATCTTCTTATACCCGGATGCAGCTGGCTTAGACTAATCTCACAGCGCTTCCGTGCCTCATCGAGACTCTCATTCCAAATCCGCGTTCCATTTTTCATCACCGGCTTCAGCAAATCTTCGCCTTTGCCATCCAGCTCCTTCCGTCGCAAGCCATCCACCGGATCAATGATGGTCACCCTCTCTCCGAGATCCGCCCCTTCGGTATGAATCGCGTCACCGACCATCAGTCCATCCTTCACAAAACGCCGCACTTGCTGGCAGCCGGGAATCGAGCTCTTGGCACGTTGCTCACTCAGCTTGATCTTCTCATGCCAGACGCCTTCATCATCACGAAGCGCGGCAAGTTTATAGACCCCTCCAAGCGCCGGCTGATCCGCAGCAGTCACGAGATTCGTGCCCACACCCCAGACATCGATCTTCGCCTGCTGGTATTTCAAACTCTCGATCAAATGCTCATCAAGATCATTGCTCGCGACGATCTTGGCATCAGGAAATCCCGCTTCATCAAGCATCGCCCGCGCTTGCTGGCTGAGCCAGGCGAGATCGCCCGAATCGAGACGAATCCCTCCGAGCTCATGCCCAGCTTCCCGAAGCTTTCTTCCCGTCGCGATCGCCTTCGCGACGCCCTTCAGCGTGTCGTAGGTATCAACTAACAGAATCGAATTATCCGGCATCGCCTCCGCATAGCGATCGAAAGCCTCGGCTTCCTCATCGAAGGACATCACCCACGAATGCGCGTGCGTTCCCTTCACTGGAATCCCGAACTTCATGCCGGCGAGGACATTCGAAGTCGCCGCGCAGCCACCAATCCAAGCGGCACGGCTCGCCGAAAGCCCGCCATCCGGACCCTGCGCGCGCCGATAGCCAAACTCCATCACCGAATCTCCCTGCGCCGCCCCACAAACCCTCGCCGCCTTGGTCGCGATCAGAGTTTGGAAGTTGATGATATTCAGCAGCGCCGTTTCCACCAACTGCGCCTGAACGATCGCACCCCGCACTCGCAAGAGCGGCTCGTGCGGAAACACCGCCGTACCCTCGGGGATCGCATCGATCGAAAGATCCAGCCGCAGCTCCCGCAGATACTCAAGAAACGCCTCCTTGAACAAAGGCATGCCAAGCGAGCCGCGCAAAGTCGCGAGGTAATCGAGTTCCTCCGTCGAAAATCGGAAATCCTCCAACCATTCCAGCGACGGCCCCAAGCCCGCAGCAATTGCATAACCACCCTTGAAAGGAAGCCTGCGAAAGAACAACTGAAAGATGCTTTTTTGCTCAGCCTTGCCCGCCTGCCAGTAAGCGGCGGCCATGGTGAGCTGATAGAGATCGGTTTGGAGTGGCGAATTCATAATTCAAAAAGGAAACCGCGCTTCACCAGCGCATCATATTTTCGGCGATCGAATCGATAGAGTCTCGCGGGGCGATGGGCTCCTTTTTCGAAAGCCTCCAAAGCGATGAGAAAATCAAAGCCGAGCACCTTCTTTCGAAAGTTCCGCTTATCGATCTCGCGTCCAAGGATCGCCTCGTAAAGCCCCTGCAACTGTCCAAGCGTAAAGCGCTTTGGCAGCAACTCGAAACCCACCGGCTGGTACCTCACCTTCCCCCGCAGACGCTCCAGCGCCATCGCAAGAATTGCCGCATGGTCAAATGCCAGCCGCGGAAGGTCCTCCATCGAAAACCACTGCGCTTCCTCCGCATCCGTATCCCCCTGCGCCGGATGCTGGTCCGGCCTCACCAGTGCATAAAAAGCCACACTCACCACCCGACCACGCGGATCCCTCTCGACCTCACCAAAAGTAAACAACTGCTCAAGAAAGACCTCTTTCAAACCCGTCTCTTCCGCAAGTTCCCGCCGCGCTGCCTCCTCAAGACTCTCGTCCATATGCACAAAGCCCCCCGGCAAGGCCCACGCCCCCTTGAACGGCTCAATCCCCCGACGGATCACCAGCATCTGCAAACCCGCGCCTTCATAACCAAAGACCACGCAGTCAACCGTCAACGCCGGACGAGGGAATTCGTAAGTGTGGCTCACGCGCCCCTGTTCGTGTATTTTTTACACTAAGTCAAGTCGCGATTGACAGGACCACGGTTTTTTCCATGGGTCTCTCTATTAGAACAACTCGCTGAGATGCTCCGTATCCGTGCGACCGAAGAGCATGAAAGCACGCTTGCCATCTTGCCACTGAGCCACAGCCCATTGCCCATGCTTGTTGATAAGTGGACGCCCGTTCGGCAATTCCCCCGCCACATCCTCGCGCCGGAACACGACCAGATGAACCACTTCGCCTTCTCCGCGCTTGAAGCAAACGATCGCCCCCGGCTTGCCATCGACTTCGATCACCCGGCAGCCGATTCCCGGCACGGATGCAAGTCCGTTTGGCACTCCACCCGCCGGACAAGCCCTGCCTTTTCCGCGGATGAATTTGAACAGCGCCTTGTGATCGGGATTCTTCAGATCGAGGGAAAAGTCGGGGGACTCCAAGGTCGCAATCGCCTGATCCTCGACATACGAAACCGCGACCGCGCCCCCCTTTTGAGCGGGAGCCGAAACAATCGGAGCCGTCGCATTCGAAGGCGGACCTGACTGCACCATGAAGGCCAGCGCAATACCCGCAGCCGCAGCCAGAGGCACCCCAATCCGCCACCACAAAGCACCTCTCTTCAGACTTTCCGAGGGAACACTCCGCTCCATCGCCGCAAGAATTTCATCCCGCAAACCCGCAGGCGGACTGACCATCGCCAAGCCGCCGATGAGCGGCGCATCGATCTCATCCGCCTGTGGCAAATCGCCACGCTCAACAGCGAGTCCCGACATGATCTCTTCACGCAATCCCTCAGGAAGCGGCAACTTGCCAAGCATGCTCGAAAATTCCGCATCCTGAGCGCGCTCCTTGGCCAGCCACTCGCCCAACTCACGGTCAGCCGCCGCGAACTGCAGTGCTTCGGCGAATTCCGGATCGGCCGCGTCCGAACCGTCCGGACGGAAGCAACGCAGGATGAATCTTGCCTCTTCCTTATCCATGGCTTTTCAGTGTTCCGGGTTTCATTTGCAAAAGGTTCTTCGGCGCACTGGAAGGCTCCGCGGTCATCCGACGGCGCAGCATTTCCTTCGCCCGAGAAATGCGCGACATCACCGTGCCGATTGGGATATCCAAGATTTCAGCGATCTCCTTGTAGCTGTGCTGCTGGAGATAAAAGAGCGTGATCGGAGCCCGAAAGGACTCTTCCAGATCACCGAGCAGCTCGAGTGCTCGCTGCCCATCCATCTGACGGTCCGCATCGTCTTCCGATGATTCCAAGCGACCCGCGACGGCCTCCGTCAGCTCCTCGTCGCTGTAGCGCTTCGACTTCCGAGCGTACGATAGAAACTCACGATGCAGCGTCGTGAAGAGCCACGTTTTCGCCCGCGAACGCTCGCGGAGCTGATGCCCCTTCTGCGCCCAGATGCAGAATGTCTGCTGCACGAGATCCGACGCCGTGTCCGGATTCTTCGCCAGCGACATTGCAAAGCGGTAGAGCGCTTGGTAATGCGCATCGATCAGTTGCTCGAATTCTCTCATCAACCATCCTAAGAGACTGATGCCTGAGGATTATTCCTGAGATGAGAAAAAACTTCCGCCGAATCCTTAGCGAGACCCTGGAAAGGCAATCACATTGCTTGGCAAGTAGTCACCTTTGCCATCGGGAACTCGTGTATCGCGACTCATTAGGCGAGATGCCAATCGAAGGACTCTTTCTAGATCAGTGTGGTTAGGATTCCTGGGTGGGAATGCAATTTTCTTAGCTGCCTGTTGGCTCGTTGTCATGGTGAGGAGAGGTTGGATGAGAACCACTCCCGTATCGGCCTTACCTTGGGGGGCACGGGCTGGACCATGCGGGCGTGTATCGGGTGAACGTCTGACGCTCTTCGCAAACCGCTCGGAATGCAAGACATAAATCACTGATCTTTAGTTAGTTTTGATTTATTTAATATTTGAAAAACCGAGTTATTTGGCTCTATTAATAATCGCACTCCCTTGATTCTAAACCCCACTGCAGAAGAGAGGCGCTACAAGATCTGGGAAGATCGGCTTTCCGCAGGGGCATTTCCGCAGGGGCATGCTTGCGGAGTTTTTGGAGAATGAAGATCCGTTGAGACGGAAGCTCGCGGGATCAAGTCAGACACCACTCTCCGCAATTTGATGGACTGCACTGCGGTGGGGTTGCAATTTCCGAAGCGCTCCCCGTATGCTCTCTGCCATGAGACGTTTCATGCTCCCTCTTTTATTGATCCCGGGGATTCTGACCGCCGACATTGTCAAGCCCATTATCGCACCGAACACGGAGCGCCCGTGGCTTGGGAAGGATTTTTGGGCAAACCCTGCGGAGGACTGGAGCCTGACGAACGGCCGCATTGAGAACCGCTTCTCTGGTGGTAACCGCAATGCCGTGATTCTAACCGGTGAAGTGGGCCCCGCGAAAGCCTCTTTCATCTTTCGTGCTCGCATTGATCAGGTCTCGTTCGAAACCACCGGGGCAGGCTTTGTGGGTTTCGAGATCGGTCGCCGGGGCAGATTAAATGACTTCCGGGACGCTGCTATTTTCGGACTGGGACTGATGGTGGGTGTCGACTTCAAAGGCCGTCCTTTTATCGGAGCACCCATGGACGAGGCTCAAAAGATCGAGCTTCCACTGCATGGCGAAATCTTCGAGTTTAAGGCCCAACCGTCGGACGGAGACTTCTACGATTGCATCCTCAGCGTGCGCAACGCGGCAGGCACGGTGAACGGGTCCATCACTCGCAAAGTCCACGGGAGTTGGCTAGAAGGACTCGTTAGTGTCACCGCTTCATCCCTGCCGCCACGACCATCCAACTTCGACGAACCCCGACCGCCTAGACTTCCCGCAATCGAAGAAGCTCGCGGCGGAGAGGCACGTTTCGCTTTTGCCGATATTGAGCTGGATGGAGAAAAGATCGTCGCCCGCCCTGAACAATCCTTCGGACCAATCGCATGGTGCACGCACACGCTAGACAATGACGGCACGCTCCGCCTGTTGGTGCAAGCGGTTCCGATGGCTCGCGAGTCCGGTATCGAAGCCTCATTGGATCTTGGTGACCGCAAGATTTCACCGGTGAAACTCGAGTCCAACTCACGAACAGCTCTTTTCCGCGTTCTGAAGCTCCCAACCGACCAAGACACCCCTTACAAAGTCACTCTCGCAGGAGATACGTGGGAGGGCACCATCAAGGCCCTGCCGAAAACGGGTGAGATCGTTATCACCTCTCTTTCATGCAATGACTCCACCGGCTTCCCGCACAACGATCTCGTCAGCAACGTCGCCGCCCAAAGGCCCGACCTGATCACCTTTCATGGCGACCAGATCTACGAAAGCATCGGAGGCTACTCCCTAATCTACGACCAGCGCCCAAATGACCGCGCCACCATTTCCTATCTCAGAAAATATTACATGCACGGTTGGACCTGGCGGGAAATTCTCCGCAATACCCCATCAATCACCATCCCCGACGATCATGACGTCTTTCATGGAAATCTATGGGGAGACAGCGGGAACGCCGCCGACCTCTCCAACGGCTTCGGCAGAGCCGCTCAGGACTCCGGTGGCTACAAAATGTCGGTGGAATTTGTAAATGCCGTGCACCGCAGCCAGACCGGCAATCTCCCGGAACCCGCCGACCCTTCACCTTGCCGCTCGGGCATCAGCGTTTACTTCACGCGCTTCCTCTTCGGCCCGCTCGACATGGTCATCCTCAGCGATCGTCAGTTCAAATCCGCACCCGCCCCTCTTTTCCCAAAGGCGCAGATCATCAACGGATGGAGTCAGAACCCCAAATGGGATCCCGTCGCTGAAGCCAGCCACCCGGACGCAGAACTACTCGGAGCACGACAGGAAGCCTTCCTACGAAAATGGGCGCGCAAAGCCGCCAGCGGATCTAAATTCCGCATTGCCATCTCTCAGTCTCCCTGGTGCGCGCCCCAGACTCTTCCGAAAAGTATGACCAGCGACGAAGGCGTGCCGAATCTTGAAATCTACCAAAAAGGTGGATACGCCCCGGATGACGAACCTAAAGCCGACTTCGACACCAACGGATGGCCTCAGGAAAAACAGAAGCTCGCCATTTCCCTTTTGAAGCAGGCAAATGCCGTCCACATCACGGGTGACCAGCACCTCGCCACCACCGGCCAGTATGGCATCAGCGGCTGGGGCGACGGACCATGGTGGATCTCCTCCCCTGCCATCGCCAACGTCTGGCCCCGCCGCTGGATGCCAGCAGAGGAAGGAAAAAACCGCCGCTCCGGCGACCCAAAATACCTCGGGGATTTCCGCGACGCCTTTGGCAACGCCATGACTCTCCACGCTGTTGCCAATCCCGAGAAAACTGAGCACGAGCCCGCCCGCCTCTTGAACCGCGCGGTAGGCTACGTCGTGACCCGCTGGAATACTGACAATGGACAGGCATCTCTCGAGGCTTGGCCGTTTTGGGCCTCACCCGAAAAGCCCGACCCCGACAACCAACCTTACCCTGGCTGGCCGGTCGTCATCGAGCCCGCCAGCGGAAAGCGAATGAAATGAGCTCTGGACGAAGCAGCGCCTATGCCCTGAGCCGCGCAACTGCCTCACACTGAGAATTCAAGTATCCCACCTTCGCGGCGTGGCTTGCCAAACGAAAGCAGGGTAACCGACGCCCGGCCAAGCCGACGGAGCATCCCGCCTTCATTCTCGCCGAACTCTCCGCCGCGCCCGACGGCGAAGCACTCGCGGTGCGTCTGCCGGGCGGAGCCGTTGCCCGCGCCGCCGGCCGCAACCAGGTCAGATTGCTTTCCGAACTTCTGCGCCACCTCGCCTGAGACCTGCCGCCATGCTTACCTTCAACGGAAACCTCAAGGTTTACGTCGCGCTCGAACCCTGCGACATGCGCAAGAGCTTCCACGGCCTTTCAGCCATCGCGCGTAACCATCTCGGGCTCGACCCACTCAGCGGCGCAGCCTTCCTCTTCACCAACAAAGCCCGCAACCTC
>CAZVMS010000075.1:0-51392 GCA_964628795.1 uncultured Haloferula sp.
TGCTGAGTGAAATTAAGTTATTGAATTACAACATGTTGCGTCACACCTTTTCAAGGTATTTATTTTATTTTCAATGAATGATTCATACGCAGGCTGCGACGTGTTTTCGGTCGGTCAGCGGCTTTTCGAATAGGGTCTAGCCTGAAGCGCGGCGAGAACCGCATCCCCAGAGCATTCTCACTCCTAAGCCCCCTAAAAACCCTCGTCATTTCCCCTTTCACCGCTTAGGACGAACGCCTGTGCCACCCGTCGAGACCCAATTCGCAACCTTTCGCGATGCAACCCCCTTCCGTCTCCTTGACGGCGAGGAACTGCCGGAATTCACCCTTGCCTACGAATCCTGGGGCACGCTGAATGCCGATCGAAGCAACGCGGTCCTGCTTTTTCACGCCCTTTCCGGTAGCCACCACGCCTGCGGCGAAAATCCCAGCATCCCCGCCATTGGAGATCTCTGGCAGCCGGAAATGCACCGCGGCTGGTGGAACGACATCATCGGCCCCGGCAAGGCGCTCGATACCGAAAAATACTTCATCGTCTGCGCGAATTTCCTCGGTGGTTGCTACGGCTCCACCGGCCCGGCGTCAATCAACCCGGCATCTGGAAAACCCTATGGCTCCGCCTTCCCCCGCGTCACCGCCGCCGACCAAGTCAAGGCACAGTCGAAACTTCTCGACCGCCTCGGTATCGAAAAACTTCAAGCCGTCATCGGCCCATCCGTTGGCGGCCTGCTCGCCCTGACCTTCGCCACCCGTTTCCCCGAACGCGTTCGCAACGTCATCTCCATCGCCGCCGGCTACAAGACCACCGTCCTCAATCGCCTGATCCTTTTCGAACAAATCCTCGCGATCGAGAATGACCCTTATTTTAACGGCGGCGACTACTATGGAAATGCTAGCCCGGCCTATGGACTGGCACTCGCGCGGATGATTTCCCACAAGACCTTCGTCCACTTGGATGCCTTCGAACAACGCGCCAGAACGGAGGTCAAGCAGTCGACCGACAGCCTCGCGTGGTATCGCGTCCGCGACCAGTTCCAGAGCTACATGCTCTATCAGGGAAAGAAATTCACCAAACGCTTCGACGCCAACACCTACCTGCGGATCATCGATCTCTGGTCGCGCTTCAACGGTGCCCAAGAAGGCGGTGCCGAGTCTCCCCAAGAACTCTTCGAACGCTGCCGAAACGCCGGCCAGAAGTGGCTCGTGTTTTCGATCGACTCCGACTTTTGCTTTTTCCCCGAAGAGCAGGCCGAACTCGTCGCCCACCTTTCTGAAGCGCAGGTCGAGCCGATGCACATCACCGTCCACTCGGACAAGGGGCACGACTCGTTCCTCCTTGAGCCCGACCTCTACACGCCCCACATCTCTTGGTTGCTGGCGCAGTGAAGTTTGGCGTTCAATCGAACCGCCATACCCCAAGAGGATCTAATCTAACAAACGAGCCCTCTTTCTCCGTAGCCTTGCCGACCTTGAGCAAGCCATCCTCGTAGCTCACCCACAGCGAGTGATGCGGATAAACGAAAGCCCCGGTGTTCACCACCAGGCGGCCTGATCTGCACCAGACGCCCCGGCTGTGAAAGTGGCCGACCACCATCACTTCGGCCTTCGGAAAATAGTGTCGCGCAAAGTCCGCGACAGCTTCCGGTTGCTGCCACCAGACACGCAGAATTTCAAAAGCACGGCGCGGCGGATTGATCGCATCCATCGCCCGGCGGAAAATCGTCCTGCCCTTGGGCATCTTCGGCGGACGAAGCAACATCGCCATCTTCTTGGCCATCTTCAGCCGTTCACCCGGATCGTATTCCGCCCGCGGATTCTCAGACCAAAGCTCGCAAACGCCTTCGCTCCGCGCAATCGACTCCCGACTCCAAGGCGAACCTCCTCGCATCACCGAGTCGCCATGGGTCGCGATGATCTTCCCTCCAGCCAGCTCCGCCCAGCCTTTGCCTTCCCATCCGGGATCGTGATTCCCCGGGAGAAACACGGGCTCCACACCGAGTTCATCGCATAGGCCACGTAGCTCCGCCATGAGAGCCTCGGATCTTGGGCGGAAGTCGCTCGCAAGTTCCTGAAAGGTATCGCCATTGAAAACCACCGTAGCCGCACCCTCTAACAGTGGCCGAAGTTGCTCCGCAGAGTTGATCCGCGAAGCCGCATGTCCGAGATGCAAGTCGGACAGAATGAGCACTGGCTCCCTCATCGCGCACTCCGCTGACGCACGGCTTCAAACAAACAAACCCCGGCCGACACCGAAACGTTGAGACACTCAATTTTTCCCGCCATCGGGATGCTCGCAAGGAAATCGCAGTTCTCTTCTGTTAGGCGGCGCATCCCCTTTTCCTCAGCCCCCAGCACAATCGCCAGCGGCCCCTTCAAATCCAATTCATAGATCGACTTCTCCGCTCGGTCCGAAGTACCGACAAACCACAGCCCCTTTTCCTGAAGCCGCCCCATCGTCCGCGCCAGATTCGTCACCTGCACGAAAGGCACATTGTCCGCCGCCCCCACAGAAATCCGCCGCACCGTCTCGGTGATCCCAACCGCCTTATCCTTCGGTGCCACCACCGCGTGCACCCCCGCACCATCCGCCGTCCTCAGAATCGCCCCGAGGTTGTGCGGGTCCTGAATGCAATCCAGCACCAGAATGAACGGCACCGCCTGCGCCGCCACGATCTGCATCAACTCTTCCTCATCCCGCGCGCGCACCGCAATCTCGGTCGCAGGTTTGACATGACGGTTCTCGCGGGCTTCGCGACCCTGACGGCGTGGCTTCATGCCCACAGCATGGAAATGTCCGCCCCCAAACCGCAAGCTTTCCCGGCTTCAAACACACCCTCCGCCAGAATTTGATCTCTTGCCCGCTTTCGAGCCAATGGCACCGAAGAGACCAAAACTCTTCAGTTACCTGACCAAACCGAGGGCCGAATCCAAAGGAACGCCCGATCGAGGAAAACCCCGAGCTACCGCATAAAACCGCGCCATTCTTGTGGTGACCCCTTCTCTGATGTTTTCATCGCTTTTCCGAGCTTGAGGAGGACCCTTTTCTAAAACCAAGCCAGAACGCCGCCAGCAGCAGCGCAATCGCCACGACCAAGACCTGCCATGGCGCTGCGCTCGGTGCCATTGGAGCAGCATCCCTGATACACCTGCCCCCACCGTTTGCACTTCCGATTTCAGTCCTGCGAATACCCCCCATCAACTCCATCATCCGTGCCACCAAGTTCGGCGGCAGCGTCTCCAAGAGCAGATGAAAATGGCTTCTCATCAACACGCAAGCGTGCACCCGCCGTCTGACCGGCAAGCGACCGGGCGAGCCCATTTTTCGCGGAGGCTTCCCCTGTATGTGCGGAGCCATGGCCACCGGTCATGGCCTAGATTGCCGACACTAACCGGCGAATCCGACGCCGATCCCAAGTCCATAAATCCCAACTACCATGAGCCGCCAATTAGTCGCCGCAGACGGAAACGAAGCTGCCGCCCACGTCGCCTACCGAGTTTCTGAAGTCATTGCCATCTATCCAATCACTCCGTCCACCCCGATGGCGGAGAGCTGCGACGAATATTCCGCTTACGGCATTAAGAACATCTGGGGGCAGGTGCCTCGCGTCATGCAGATGCAAAGCGAAGGCGGCGTGGCGGGTGCCATTCATGGAGCCCTTCAGACCGGCGCGCTCTCAACCACTTTCACCGCCAGCCAGGGACTCCTCCTGATGATCCCCAATATGTATAAGATCGCCGGTGAGCTCACTCCCTGCGTCTGGCACATCGCCGCCCGCACCGTGGCCACCCACGCGCTTTCGATCTTTGGGGATCATAGCGACGTCATGGCCGTCCGCCAAACCGGCTGGGCCCAGCTTTTCTCTTCCAGCGTCCAGGAATGCATGGATCTCGCCCTCGTCGCCCACGCCTCCACACTGAAAGCACGAATCCCCTTCCTTCACACCTTCGATGGCTTCCGCACCTCTCACGAAATTCAGAAAATCGAGCAACTCAGCGATGACGACATTGCCTCGATGATCGATGAAACCGCCGTCCGCGAACACCGCGCCCGGGCAATGAATCCCGATGCCCCCAACATCCGCGGCACCGCCCAAAACCCCGACACCTTTTTCCAAGCCCGCGAGGCCTGCAACCGCTACTACGACGCCGCTCCTGACATCGTTCAGGCGGAAATGGATCGCTTCGCCAAACTCACCGGACGCAGCTATCGCCTCTTCGACTATTTCGGAGCCGAAGATGCGGAACGCGTCATCATTGTCATGGGCTCCGGTGCCGAAACCGCCTGCGAAACCGCCGCATCACTCCATGCAAGCGGCGAAAAAGTCGGCGTCCTCGTCGTCCGCCTTTTCCGCCCCTTCTCCGTCGGCCATTTCCTCGATGCCCTACCCTCCACGGTCAAATCGATCGCCGTGCTCGACCGCACGAAAGAGCCGGGTTCCGTCGGAGAACCTCTTTATCAGGATGTCGTCACCGCCTTCTGCGAACGCGACGAGCCAGCCCCTCACATCATCGGCGGTCGCTACGGTCTTTCCTCAAAAGAGTTCACGCCCGCCATGGTCAAAGCGATCTTCGACGAGCTCACTGCTGATCAACCGAAGAACCACTTCACCATCGGCATCATCGATGACGTCACCCATACCAGCCTGAAATACGATCCGCACTACCAAGACGCAAACCCGGACACCACCACCGCCGTTTTCTGGGGACTCGGAGCCGACGGCACCGTGGGCGCGAACAAAAACAGCATCAAGATTATCGCCACCGGCACCGACCTGAACGCCCAAGGATACTTTGTTTACGACTCACGAAAATCCGGTTCGCAAACCGTCTCGCACCTGCGCTTCGGAAAGACCCCGATCCGCGCCCCATACCTCATCCGCCAGGCCAACTTCGTCGCCGTCCACCAGTTCAGTTTCCTCGAAAAATACGACTGCATCGGCATGGCCGCCGATGGGGCCACCGTGCTCATCAACAGCAACTACGGCGCAGACCGTACTTGGGAAAACCTGCCCGCCCGCGTGCAGAAGCAGTTCGTCACTAAAGGACTCCGCCTCTTCGTCATCGATGCCTACAAGATCGCCCTCGAAACCCACATGGGGGCACGCATCAACACGATCATGCAGACCTGCTTCTTCCAACTCGCCGGTGTCCTACCACCGGAAGAGGCCATCCGCATGATCAAGCAAGCCATTCACAAGACCTACGGCAAACGCGGTGACTCCATCGTCAAGATGAACTACGACGCCGTCGATGCCTCGCTGGCAAACCTCCACGAAGTTCACTTCCCGGACGTCGTCACGGCGACGGACGTGCCCTTGTCGCTCATCCCGGAAGACGCCCCAGCATTCATCCGCGACGTCACCGCCCGCCTGCTCGCCAATCAAGGCGACCTGCTCCCGGTCTCCTCCTTCCCACCCGATGGGACCTTCCCATCCGGCACCACCCACTACGAAAAGCGCAACATCGCCCTGCAGGTGCCCGTCTGGGAAGAGGACCTCTGCATCCAGTGCGGCAAGTGCGTGATCGTCTGTCCCCACAGCGTGATCCGAGGAAAAGTCTACGAGCCCAGCGAACTCGAGCATGCCCCAGCGAGCTTCAAAAGCAGCGATGCCAAATGGCGCGAAATGCCGGGCAAGCGCTTCTCGCTTCAAGTCGCCGTCGAAGACTGCACCGGCTGCACGCTCTGCGTCGATGCCTGCCCCGCCAAGGACCGCAGCAACGTCGGACGCAAGGCCATCAACATGGCCGACCAACTTCCGATCCGCGAGCAGGAAAGAGAAAACTGGGACTTCTTCACCAAACTCCCCGACTTCTCACCGGCCGATGCCGAAGGCGCGGAACTAAAACTCAAAGCACCCAAGGACATCCAACTTCTCACGCCCTACATCGAGTTCTCCGGTGCCTGCACCGGCTGCGGTGAAACGCCTTACCTCAAGTTGATGTCACAACTAACAGGCGACCACACTTTCATCGCCAACGCCACCGGTTGCTCCTCCATCTATGGCGGCAACCTCCCCACCACCCCATGGTGCAAGGATAAGCATGGCCGCGGCCCCGCCTGGTCAAACTCGCTCTTCGAGGACAACGCCGAGTTCGGTCTCGGGATGCGCCTCACCGTCGATCAAAACTCGAAATACGCTCGCAACCTCGTCAAAGAACTCGCTCCGGAAATCGGCGACGAACTTGCCACCGCCCTGCTCGACGCCGACCAGAGCACCGCGACGGGAATCGAACAGCAACGTGAGCGCGTTAGCGCACTCAACGAAAAGCTGAACAACTCCCATCACCCACGCGCCAAAGAACTGCTCTCGGTCATCAGCTTCCTCACCAAGAAATCCGTCTGGATCTGCGGCGGCGACGGCTGGGCCTACGACATCGGATACGGCGGCCTCGATCACGTCATGGCCACCGGTGCCAACGTCAACATCCTCGTGATGGACACCGAAGTCTATTCCAACACCGGTGGACAAAGCTCGAAAGCCACACCGCTGGGTGCCGTCGCGAAGTTCGCAGCAGGCGGCAAGCCCACGGTGAAAAAGAACATGGGCCTGCTCGCCATGGACTACGGCCACGTTTACGTCGCCCAAGTCGCAGTGGGCTCCAGTGACATGCAAACGGTGAAGGCATTCCAAGAGGCCGAATCCTATGATGGCCCCTCGCTGATCCTCGCCTACAGCCACTGCATCGCCCACGGCATCGACATCACCAAAGGCCTCGTCCAGCAGAGCCTCGCGGTCGAATCCGGCCACTGGCTGCTCTATCGCTTCGATCCACGCCGCGCCGCCGAAGGACTCAACCCCATGCAGCTCGATTCGAAAGCTCCGAAGATCCCGCTCAAGGAATACCACGAAAAGGAAAACCGCTACCGCATGCTCATGAAGAGCTCGCCCGACCAAGCCCAACTCTACCTCAAGGAGGCACAGGAAGTCGTCAATCGCAGATACGATCACTTCAAACAACTCGCCGAATCCTGAGAGCTCCAACCCATTCCGATCATGAATCTCGCCACCAAATACCTCGGCCTTAATCTCCATTGCCCACTGGTCCTCTCGGCCTCGCCCGTCACGCGAAACATCGCGAATCTCAGTCGGCTCCAAGAAGCCGGCTTCGGCGCCATCGTCATGCACTCGCTTTTCGAAGAAGAGATCAGCGAGGAAAGCCGCATGCTCGATGCCGTCCTATCTGAAGGCTCCGATTCCTTCGGCGAAGCCTCCTCATATATCCCCGAATACATGGTCGCACCCGTCGGCGTCGATCACTACCTCGATCACCTAACAGCCGCCGTTGCCGCCGTCGATATCCCAATCATTGCCTCGCTCAACGGAAGCACGCAGGGCGGCTGGATCGAATACGCCGAAAAGATCGAACAAACCGGAGCCAAAGGCCTGGAGCTCAATCTCTACAGTGTCCCTGCCGATCCCGACATCGATGGTGCCACGATTGAAAAGAACTACATCAATCTCGTTCGCGCGGTCTGTAAAAGCACCAAGCTCCCGGTCGCAGTCAAGATCTCCCCATTCCTATCCGCCCCCGCCCACTTCTGCCGCGAACTCTCCGCCGCAGGAGCCAAGGGCGTCGTACTTTTCAACCGCTTCTATCAGCCGGACATCGACCTCGAAACCCTCGAAGTCGTCCCCAATCTAAAATTCAGCCACAGCGAAGAACTACGCCTTCCCCTCCGCTGGACCGCACTCCTTTCCGGCCGCATTCCTGCCGACATCGCCGTCACCGGCGGCATCCACAATGGCAACGACTTCATCAAGAGCATGCTCTGCGGCGCAAGTGTCGGCATGATGACCAGCGAAATCCTCATGCACGGCTTCGGACGCGCAGGCGAGATCCTCGAGGAGCTCCGAAACTGGATGGCCGACAACGATTACCAATCCATCGACCAACTCCGTGGCGCGATGCGCAGCGATCACGTCGGCGACCCATCCGTTTACGAACGCGCCAACTACCTGAAGGTTCTCGGCAGCTACTCGCACTGAAGCACCGCACGATTTTCGGATTCCCGTCCGTAAACCATCGCGCCAAGCTCCGCGCGTGTCCGCCACCGAACGCCTCTCCGGCATCGCCCGACTCTATGGAAACGCTGCCTTCGAGTGTTTCCAGAAATCCACCGTGCTCATCGTCGGCATCGGTGGTGTCGGCTCATGGGCTGCGGAAAGCCTCGCCCGCTCGGGCATCGGGCATCTGATCCTCGTCGATCCCGATGACCTCTGCATCACCAACACCAACCGCCAGATCCACGCCCAGGACGGCACCTACGGACGGCCGAAAACCAGCGCCATGACCGAGCGGCTTCGCGCCATCAACCCCGAGATCCGCATCACCGAATATCAGGCCTTCCTTTCGGAAAAAAACGTCGCCGAAATCCTCGGCACCACGCCCGACGCCGTCGTCGACGCGATCGACTCCGTCCGCGCCAAGTGCCACCTGCTCGCCGCCTGTCACCAGCGCCACATTCCCGTCATCGCTTCCGGTGCCGCCGGTGGCCGCCGCGATCCCACCCAGATCCGCGTCCTCGACCTCGCTTACTCCGGTCGCGACACCCTGCTTGCCTCCGTCCGCCGTAAACTCCGCGACGAACACGGCTTTCCCAAGGGCACCAAATTAGCCGACCCTCCGCCCTTCGGCATCGAGGCCATCTTCAGCAATGAAATGGCCGTCTATCCCACCTGCGACGGCCGCATCACCCACGAGCGCCCCGAGGAGCAAGTCGCCGGACTCCGCTGCGACGCCGGCTACGGCTCCGCCACCCACGTCACCGCGACCTTCGGCCTCATCGCCGCCGGCCGCGTGCTGGAGTGGCTATCGGCGAAATAGAAAATTGCGGCGCCGAAAAGCGTCACCTCCCTCCCCCACGATGCCTTTGTTCGGGCGAGGGAACTTGATCTCGCCAGGGCGATCGTGGTGAAATCGGTTCTGTTCGAATTCGCGCTGATCCCCAATCCGCCTTCGCGCTGAAACCTTGTGAAAAGTCGCTAGCCCGAAAATCTCACCATGCTCGTGGGCGAGGCGCGGCAATCCTTGATGTTCCCAAGTCCGACGCCGGAAACGCGGATGGACTGAGTTCGACACTCTGTCGAACCGCGTTCCCAAGGAGAACGCCGGGAGAATCAAGGAGGGCAAGCCGCAGACCGAGATTGGGTGAGATTTCCGGGCTAGGCACGGTCAGCAAGTCCTCGGCAGCCTCTGCCGACCGCCCGCTTCAACTCAAAATTCGAAAAGCTCCCTGCCTGAACGGCTTTTCGAATCGGGTCACCCTAGACAATCGAAGGAACCGCTGTGGATTCTAACGCCCGTTCAAGTTCGAGATGGTCTGGAAGATTGCGTTGATCATCAGGTAGGCCATCGTGCCGATCAGTAGAGCCATGACGATCAAGATCGTCGGCATGATGAGTGCCATGATCCGATTCAAATCCTTGTTGAGTTCCTTGTCGTAACGCTCAGCGGCGCGACGCAGCGAAAGGTCGATCTTGCCCGTCTGCTCGCCGACCGAAACCATATCGATCAGCAGTGCCGGGAAATGACCCGTTCGCA
Organism: uncultured Haloferula sp.; assembly: GCA_964628795.1. Lineage (GTDB taxonomy): Bacteria > Verrucomicrobiota > Verrucomicrobiia > Verrucomicrobiales > Akkermansiaceae > Haloferula. Next base: position 9,543 of record CAZVMS010000075.1, read on the forward strand.
CCATGGCTTTGGACAAAGCACGACCGTCCCCGACTTGATCAATCACTTCATTCAGTGAGGACCGCAGCGAAAGATTCTGTGTCGCATCGCGGGAGAGCTCCAGCGCCCGGAGCAAGGTCAGGCCGTTTCCAACGAGGTTGGCCATCGTTTCCAGAAACTGGACATAGAACCGGCTCGAGATGACCGGACCCGCCAAAGGAATCTGCAACTTGACGCGATCCCATGTTGGGCGGTTCGCGTCATTGTCCTTCCATGCCTTGAAGAACAAACCTCCGGCAATCAGAAGAATGACATAAACATACCAGTAAGCGCCGAGGTGATCACTCACCGTCACCAGCAACTGGATCGGCCCCGGCAGCTTCCCGCCGGGTGCGGATTCAATCAACTGCGTGAGCTGAGGAATCAGGATCGTGACAAACACGACCGACACCCCAAGTCCGGCAAAGACGAGGAAAGCCGGATAGATCATCGCGAGGATCAGACGCGCCTGAAGTTCAGAAAGGGTGTTGAGATAGTGCGCCTGGCGCTTGAGAATCGTATCGAGCGCGCCCGATGCCTCACCCGCCGCCGCCAGCGAGCAATACAGCGGACCAAAACTCGGACTGATCTTTCGCAGAGCCACCGAGAAGTTCATGCCATCGCGAACGTGGCTGCGGATGCCGTGGGCGACGTCCTTGAGCGAGCCAAGTTCCTGCCGCCCCTCCATCGCTTTGAGCGCGGGCTCCAACTGAAGCCCGGCACCTAACATGTCGGCAAGTTCCTCCGTAAAGAGAACGACTTCGGCACGCTTCAACTTCAATTGCCCCCCCTCGGAAACCTCCTCCTTGGACTTCGTGATCGGCTTTTCCTGAGCTCTGAACCCCGCCTTCGCGGAAGGCTTCCCGTCTGTCTTTTCCCGCTTCGTAGAAACAACCCCGGTCGCCTGCTTCAGGCTAACAGGTTGCAAACCACGACGATCGAGAAGGCGCAGCGCCTCACCACGATCCCCGGCGTCAATCTGACCTGATTGAACGGCTCCCGTGGAACTCAAAGCTTTGTATGCGAAAACCGGCATGGTCTTAAGTCAATTTAGAATCAGGCACCTCCCGCATCGGTCGCAGTCACCGAGATCACTTCCTCGATGGTCGTCAACCCCTGCATCACTTTATACCAGCCATAGCCCCGCATCGGCACGAAACCATCCTGCACGGCACGAGCGCGGATCTCCTTCGCATTGGCACCATGCGCAATCAGCTCCTGCATTTGATTACCAATCACCACGACTTCATAAATCGCAAGTCGTCCGGAGAAACCGGTATTTCGGCAACGATCGCAGCCGTTTGCATGGTAAGCCTGACCTTCCAGATTCATCGGAATTAAAAGATCCCGACGATCCTCATCGCTAACTTCACGTGGTGTCTTGCAATTGTCACAGAGGCGGCGGACCAAGCGCTGACCGAGGAAGGCACGCACCGCCGCCGATACAAGGAAGGGCTCAACACCCATATCGACCAAACGGCTGATCCCGCCAAGGGCGTCGTTGGTGTGAAGCGTCGAAAACACCAAGTGCCCCGTGAGCGAGGCGCGGATCGCGATTTCCGCCGTCTCAAGGTCTCGAATTTCCCCGATCATCACGATGTTCGGGTCGGCACGCAGAATCGAGCGCAGACCGGTCGCGAAAGTCAGACCGATGTCCGACTTCACCGCAATCTGCATCACACCCGGCAACTTGTTTTCCACCGGGTCCTCAATCGTCACGATCCGCTGGTCTGGACGGTTGATTTCACTGAGGAAGGAATAAAGGCTGGTCGACTTACCGGAACCCGTCGGGCCGGTGATCAAAATGATGCCGTTCGGCAAGTGCAGCAGGCTGCGGATTTTGTCGCGGACGAAATCCTCCATCCCGAGCTTGTCGACGTTGAACTTCTGCTGGTTGAGGAGACGCAGTGAAACGCTCTCCCCTTCCACCGTCGGCACCGTCGCGACACGCACGTCGATCGTCTGGCCTTCAAACTGAAGGTTGATACGGCCGTCCTGAGGCAGCCGCCGCTCGGCGATGTCGAGCCGCGACATGATCTTCAAACGGGCGATCACCGAGCTTTGAAGCGCCTTGATATTCTCCGGCACCGTGACTTCCACGAGTTGACCATCGATCCGGTAGCGAATCCGCAGGTTGTCGGAAAGCGGCTCCACATGGATATCCGTCGCCTTCTGATCGAGCGACTCCCGGATGATCTGGTTCACAAACTTGACCACGCTGGCCTCCTCATCGTCATCCGCATCGATGACGTTCGCCTCATCGGTGGACTCGATGTTGGAAAAGTCCATTTCACGACCTTCGAGAATCTGCTCGAACGTATCGGCACCCACCCCGTAAAGGCGACGAAGAGCCTCATGGATGCGGCGGCGGGATGCCATGCACCACTCGACCGGCATTTCGATCTCCTGAGCGACGGCCTGCCGCGCGATCAGATTAAAGGGGTCGAAAGTTGCCAAGCGAAGCCGCGGATTCTCCTCATCGCCCAGAATTTCGATCGGCAGCAGCCGGTGCCTCAGCGCAATCCGGGGACCACAGGCCTCGCGGAGTGGCAGCGGTGCCTCGGGGACCGGAATCGAGTCCACCCAGTCCAATCCGAGCTCCGAGGCCAGCTCCCTCATGTAGGGCTCCTCATCGACCACGCCTGAATCGAGCAGGTCATCAATCGGTGAACGTTGCCTGAGAGCCGCGCTTTCCAGCACTTCCTCGAGCTTTTCCATTTCTTGGCATCCGCTCCTTCGTGCGGGATCGATCAAAAGTTCGGTCATTCGGCTGGCGTGTTCTCCCGTAAAACCGCCGACCCTGCAACCTTGTCTCTTGAAAAAGAAAAGATGACGAAGGTTCCCTGCCTTTCCGGGAGGCCAACGCGACTGCCTGATGAGCAAAAGAGGGACAAAACAGTGTCCAAGAGACCTCCCCTGCCTGCGCCGGTGCCAAATAAGAGGAGCAGGAGAAGGAGGGCAAGGCGATCTGCCGAAAGCGCTGCCACACTGTCGAATCGGCCTTCGAATTCCGTCAACTCACCGAAGCCCGCACGATGTCCTTCGTCGCCGCCGGGATCGGGAGATCTTCGGGCTGAAGGTCCATGCCGGCAACGGGCGTTGCCTTGTCGATGTCGTCAAGAATATCGAGTTCCGGACGGAAGTCGGCGGCGTGGTAGGAGCTTCGAACAAGCGGTCCACTCGCGACGTGCCTGAAGCCCTTGTCCAAGGCGATCTGCTTCAGTTCGGCAAATTGCTCCGGGTGGAGGTAGTCGACCACTGGCAAGTGCCGCGGTGTCGGGCGCAGATACTGGCCCATCGTCAGCACGGTGACATCGTGCTCCAACAAGTCGTCCATCGCCCTGAGCACTTCGTCGTGCTTTTCTCCAAGGCCGAGCATCACGCCGCTCTTGGTCGCCACTTTCCCCTGCACCATCGCCTTTGCTTTTTTTAGGACGGCAAGGCTGCGCTTGTACTGGGCACGCGAGCGCACCAAAGGAGTGAGACGTTCGACGGTCTCGAGGTTGTGATTGAAGATGTGCGGGCGGGCATCCATGACCATTTGGAGCGCCCAGTCGCGGTCGTTGAAATCGGGCACCAGCACCTCAATGACGATGCCGGGATTCATCGCCCGAACCGCTTCGATCGTCTTCTGGAAGTGCTCCGCACCACCGTCGCGCAGGTCATCCCGAGCCACCGCCGTGATGACCACGTGCCTGAGCTTCATGCGACGGGTCGCCTCGGCCACGCGGAAAGGTTCGTCGTCTTCGAGGGCATCGGGCTTGGCCGTCTTCACGGCGCAGAATCCACAAGCGCGGGTGCACTTTTCGCCCGCGATCATGAAGGTCGCAGTGCCCTGGCCCCAGCACTCCCATCGATTCGGGCACTGGGCTTCCTCGCAGACGGTGACGAGCTTGAGGTCGGTGATCAGCGACTTGGTCGACCAGAAAACTGGGTCATTCGGTAGGCGGACCTTGATCCAAGAGGGTTTCTTTTCCTGATGAAGGGAAGGATCCATCTTCATTTTTGGTCCGTGGCAGCCGCTCATTTCGGCGCGAAGCTAGACCCTCACTCCCAGTGGGGAAAGGGCAAAAACGGGGAGCTTCAACCCAGGGAAATCTCGAAGGCTTTGATCGCCTATTTTTGAAACAACGAAATCGCGCAAAACGACGCGAAACCTGCAAGGCAGAGGAGATTTTTTACAGCAAGAAAAGAAGACAAGGAAAGCCTCTGGATTCGCGTCAAAAATTTCGCGTTTTTCGTGGTTCTCAATCCTGCCTTTCACCTCCCAGCCGCCAACTTCACCGCCTTGAGTGCCAGGAACATCGGAAACTCCCGCGCCGCCCGATGCTCGCCCTTACTCCGCGAGCCACCGGCCTGCGATCGGCGATGGCTGACGAGTTCCTCACAGCGTGTCACGGCGAGGCCTGCTCCACCGATGGCATTCATCACCTCTGCCAGCGGACGGTGGTAAAAACTGGTGGTTTCCCCGCCACCTTGGCCCGGGTGGGTGACGATCGGGATTTCGAGGTCCACACCGTAGCGATCGACCCGGCGGTATTGTAGCTTGCGTCCCTCGTCCCAGCCCCAGTGCGTCTGCCGTGGAATCCGGAAACACGGATGCATGAAAATCGCTACGAACTCCCCCCCCTCCTTCAAAGCCGCCGCCGCATTCCGGCACATCGCCGGGAGGTCGGGGACATCGTGAACCGCCATCAGGGATGCAACCGTATCAAACGACCCATCAGCCCATTTCCCATTGGCACAGGCATCGGCAACTTCCGTCTGAACCCGCTTATCATCGCCGAAGCGCGAGCGCGCCAACTCAATCAATTGCGGACTCGCATCGACGCCGCTGACCTGCACCGCGCCCGACTCAAGGAGCAGCGGAAACAGCACCCCCTGACCGCAGCACAAATCGAGAACCTTCTTCCCCTTCAGCGGAGCAAGCAGGTCCATCGCGGCGGGGAGCACGACGTGCTGATGGTAGTCCGAGCCATTCTTGCCGACGAGTTGATCATACCAGGCCGCGACCTGATCCCAGCCCTGCTCTTGCCGCCCGACCAGCTTCTTAACCGGCGGTTTCCAGCCACCACGACGTGGGGCCTGTTTTTTGGGCGGAAAGCGACGTTTGCCTCGATTGGGATACTCTTCCACGCCCGAATCTCCCGCATTCCCTAGCGACAAACAAGCCGCAAGGCGCGCTCCTTACACTCCCCTCCGGCCTTCAAGCGCCCTCGCCAAAGTCAGGGCATCGGCATGCTCAAGTCCCCCACCCGCTGGCAGTCCTTGGGCGATGCGGGTGATCGGGCACTTCCCCTTCAGTAGTCCGGCCAGATAGTTCGAGGTTGCCTCGCCCTCCACGTCGGCGCTCAGCGCCAAAATCACTTCCTCGATTTCCTCTTCATCGATCCGCTTGAGCAGCGAGCCGATGCGCAGGTCCTCGGGCGTCACGTTGTCGAGCGGTGAGAGTTTTCCACCAAGGCAATGGTAGCGGCCTTTGAAAACCGCCGAGCGCTCCATCGGCAAAACATCGGTCGCCTGCTCCACAACGCACAAAACCGCCTCGCGATTCGAATGATCACACACTGCGCAATAGCCCTGCGTCGAAAAAAATCCGCAGACGCCGCAGGCTTGCACGTCCGTCTTTGCCTTCACCAAAGCCCCGGCCAGTGCATTCGGATCCGCCTTGGGATTTTGCAGCAACCAGATCGCCATCCGTTCCGCACTGCGCGGACCGACGCCCGGCAAACGCTTCAATTCGTCCACCAAGGCACCAACGCTTTCGGGATATTCGATACGAGCCATGAAAATGATATCACTCAGGTTCGCGGTGGCGTGCCGCATAGATTTCCGATCCGAGCCCACCCCAGAGCAAGGCGGCAAACGGAACCGCAATCGGAGCCGCATAGGAAGCCAGCGCCAGCACCGGGATCCACGAAAGGGTCAGCAACTGCGCGCTGAGAAAAAGCACCAAGCGCCGCCAGTTTCCCGGCACATGGAGCATCGCCTGACAGAATCCGATGGTCACGATCACGGTCCATGTCCAGATCACGGGACTCCCGAGAGTCCGCAGCTCCCCTTCGAGCCCGAAGGACTTCGCGACGCCCGCCACCATCGTATCCACCTTCTCCGTCACGCCAATCATCAGCAGCACCCCGGCAACGGCGAGAGCCATGAAGGCAATCGCCAAGGCAGCCGCTCCAGGATGGGGCTCAGGTTTTCTTGTGGAGTTGCTCATTCGCCGGGAAAGAAGCTAGGCACGTCCAAGATACCGGACAAGCGCGGGAACATCGTCGTCACGGTTCGCGCTGCTCGGAAAGCCAAGCGACCAAATCGCGAAGTTCACGGATCGACAGGATCGCCCCCATCGGCGGCATGGCGGAAATCGGCTCGCTGAGTTCGGAGATCTCGCTGCGGAGGATCGTCTTCTTTACACCCGCCATGTCCAGGACGATGGCCTCCGGCGACTCTGCCGAAAGCGTGCCACCGACCGAACTGCCATCCTTCAGAGTCGCGGCGACCATGCCAAAGCCCGAAGCAACCTTCGCCGCCGGGATCACCAACGATTCGAGAAGGAAGCGCCGATCACCACGCAGCGCGACTCCATCCAGAACCGGCCCCGCCTGATCTGGTCCTGCGGCATGGCAGCGCGAACACTGGGCTGCGGGCTGGGAAACAAAAACCTTCTCGCCCCGGTCGGCATCACCCCCGAGCAGCGCCATCTTCCAACTCGCGAGGGGGTCTTCCGAAGCTGCAATCGCCGACTCATAGTCCGCAAGCGCCTTCTTAATCTCAGGCTCACTCCGCATTTTTGCAGCGTCTAACAACTCCAGCGCATCCGCCGCTTCACCACCGCTTTGCGCAAGCGCATTCAAGGCATCGACGAAACGGGCGACCAGCGAAGGGTCATCAAAATCGGCCGCCAGCTCCCATGCCCGCTGGCGGACATTCGCCTCACTCGATTCCAGCGCTTTCTGCAAGGCAGTCGCAGCGCTCGGCGAGCCGCTCTTCACCAATCCGGAAAGCCCCTCGAGCCCCAACGCGTTGTGCTCGGTTTCGACCAGTTTGAGCAGCCATTCATCCAGATCAGACGGTGCTTTCTTTATCAGCAGTTCAAGAGATGACATCCGCGCGGCGAGCGAAACTTCGCTGCCGAAAACCATGCCCTTCAACTCCGCGACCGACACCTCACTCAGATCGAGATTGTAGGACTCGATGATCCGAATACCACCGGACAACAAGCCTCCTTCCAACTCCATGAGATCCGCCAGCTTCGTCTGCAAATACTCGCGAATCGGAGCCGCCTCCCGCTTCGGCAAGGGTGCGAGTCGGCCGAGCGATTGATCGACCGGCGGTGGGTCACTCCATATCGAGATCAGGCGAAGTGCCTCGCTGCGGGCTTCGACGGGCTTCTGCGGATCGAGCGCGAACTCAAACACCCGCTCGAGATTCTCCTGATCTCCGATGCGGAAGGCACTGTGGAGAATTCTTCGCCACATCATGATGCTGCGCTCACGTCCAACATCCTGTGACACCAGCGCTGCCACCAATGGGCGCACGCTTTCAATACTGCGATCATGGATCATCCGGATCGCTTCATCCGAAATCCTTGGATCCTCATCCACGATGTAGTCGGCGATGCGCTCACTTCCCATCCGTCCGAGCGCCACCGCCACCGCCAAGCGGACCGCCGGGCTCTTGTGATGGCGAAGGCTCGCCAAATGAAGAGGAGTCATCATCAACTCCAAGGCATAGATGCCGGCGTGCCTCAAATAGGGATCCTGATTATCGTTTGCCTCAAGCATGTTGAGGATGTAGCCCATCATCCCGATGGTCTTGGTTTTCCCGATCGCGATCGCCGCGAACATCCGCACCCGAGCGGATTCATCCTGAAGCAATGCCGCGATGTTCATCTTGTAACCCGAGATCCCGGCATCCGCGAGCACCCGCACGGTCTGGGCCCGCACTTCCGGATTAGCGTGCTGGATCAGCGGCTTGAGCACCTTGAATGCCTGATCCTGCAGTGGCGTTCCCGGCAGGTCCACAAAGTCATCGGGACTCACCTTCGGCAATGCCGCACTGCCCCGTCTGGCAACAATCCCCAGTCCCCAGATCGCATGCAACTGAGCAAAGCCCTCGCCCTCCTTCGCCACCTTTTCAAGCACCGAAAATCCATCAACGTGCCTTGTTAGAGCCAACTCCGCGCGCGTCCTCACTCGCATGTCCGCATGCGAAAGCAGGACCTCAAGTTCTTCGACCGACCGCTGATCGAAGCCCTCCGAAATCAACAGAGCGGCCTCTTCAGCCTCGTTCTTTTTGAAAGACTTCTCCGCCGAAACTTCGAGGACCCGCCCATCCTCGTGAGACGACCAGCCACTGATGAAGTCGGTGATGAAAACCCGGCCATCCCAGGAATACTCAACATCGGTCGCTGCGACGCCCCACACCAGAGGCCTTGAATCGACGAGCTTCATCCCAGCCCCCTTCGGGGCCAATTCGAACGACCAAACGCCAGACTTCGCACTCCCGCCGCGATAGTCGCAGATCAGGAAGCGGCCCGCCTCGCTTTCCAAAAACCCGGTGCCCGGATGATAGCTTAGCCCCGAGGGGCCGGATGTTAGATTCGCGACCGGCGGCAAAAGCCACGCCGGCTGATCGTCATTCTGCATGTCCCACATCCGCTCGTTCATCCACGGGCTCGGCGGAGGGCCATCAAGCCCAATCTGACTGGCAAACGAGAAAATCGTCTGATGCTCCATCCGCCACCCCGAGTCACCGCCTTCGACGATGTAGACGATCCGGGCCTTGTCACCTTGGTCGGAGTTGTTATCGACCGTGAAGGCATTTCCCCAGACATCGAAGGCAATCTCTTTCGGATTCCGCAGACCGGTATGAATCACTTCGAAGTTCGTGCCATCGGGTTCGAAGCGAAAGATCGCTCCTTGATCAGGATAGACGTATTGCTTTCCGCTCGCGGTCTTTACGTTGAACCCACGGTCACCGATCGTCCCATAGATGCGGCCATCCGGACCAAGCGCGAAGCCATTCATGTCATGCCCGGAAAATGACACTCGCACCCCGAAGCCCTCTTCAATGACTTCGCGACTCTCCGCCTTGCCGTCGCCGTCGTTGTCGCGCAGCGCATAGATTTTCGGAATGTTCGCGAGAAAAACCGTCCCCTCGTATGCGAAGACACCCGCCGCCGTGCCATCGAGCTGATCGTTGAAATCATCGGCAAAGACCTCCGACTTCGCGTATCGTCCGTCAGCCCCCTGTTCGCTGAGTTTTCTAACCATCTCCGAACGCTCGGTCATTTTATCCAGTGGCACCTTCTCGCGCCACTTCTCATACATCTTCGCCCGGTCCTCGACCGTCTGACTCCCGAAGTCGTCCATCAGCCAGAAAAGGCGATCGCGATTATCATCGACTCCGAAACGGAAGCGATGGGTCTCTGTCAAATAGAGTGCCCCTTTCTCATCGAAGGTCAGGGCCGTCGGCGAAACGATGCCCTGCCTCTCGTGATCCGCCGCCACCCGAATCGCGGAACCCGCCGGAATCGATAGAGCGGGCAGTGTTTCACTCGGCACCAAAGCGCCGACCTCAGGAGTGGGATCACCGCCCGCACCGTCCGCATTGGGGTCCGCTGGAGCCCCATATGAGGTGAGGCATAGAAAGGTAAAAAGGGTCGTCAGCCGAATCATTTGGCGCAAACTAGCCAAGAAACCGCCCATGACAACGCTGGCCTCACTCGGAAAATAAAAGAATCGGGTCATTTCTTCATCCCGAATCACTTGCCGCCGTGTCCCCGGCCCACTAGAAACGCCCCGGCATGGCCGGCTTCTTTTCCTCGCTCTACAACAAACTCTCCAACAAGGCTGAGGTCGATTGGGACGAACTTGAGGCGGATCTGATCGCCGCTGACCTCGGTCCCAAGCTTGCGATGCGGATCATCGACGACCTCCAGGCCCTCGGGCGGCAAGTCACGGCCGACGACATCGTCGAAACCGCACGCGCCCGGATTTCCGAGATTCTCCCACCGGATTCCCCGCCCCCGCTGCCGCTTTCAGGCGATAAACCTTTCGTGTTTTTCGTCGTTGGAATCAATGGGGTCGGCAAGACAACCTCCTGCGCAAAGCTCGCCCACTGGCTCCAAGGCCGGGGCGCTCCAACCGTCCTTGCCGCTGCCGATACCTTCCGCGCCGCCGCCACCGAGCAACTTCAAGTCTGGGGCGCAAGACTGAACATTCCGGTCGTCACCGGCGCGCCCAATGCCGACCCCTCTTCGGTCTGCTACACCGCCCATCAAAAGGCGATCAACGAAGGGGCCAAGTATCTCATTTGCGATACCGCCGGTCGCCTTCACACCCGCCATAACCTCATGGAAGAGCTGGCAAAGATCCGTCGCACGCTCGGCAAGCAGGACGAGAACGCACCGCATCTCACGCTTCTCGTGGTCGATGCCACGACCGGCTCGAATGCGGTCCAGCAGGCGATAAAATTCCATGCCGCCTCACCACTGGACGGCTTGATCGTCACCAAGATGGATGGATCAGGAAAAGGCGGTGTCGCCGTTTCGATTTTCGATCAGCTCGGTATCCCGACGCGTTTCATCGGCACCGGCGAAGAACCCGAAGCCTTCGCACTGTTTAACAAGCGGAGCTTCATCGAGGAAATGCTTTGAGCCAGCCCACTCCCATTTCAATCACCGGCTGTGGAGCACTCAGCGGTCTCGGTCACAATCTTGCCGCGCATCTCGCAGCGATTGCGTCCGGTCCAGCTCCTTTCCGACCACTCGCCGAGATGCCAGGCACACCGGCCGGATTTGAAGGCCAGCATGCCCGATGGATCGAACCTCGGTCGTTGTTGAGGCATCGAAAATGGTCGCCCGCGAGCGCAGCCGCCATCCATGTCGCCCGCGAGGCCCTCGCGACCGCAGGCTGGTCCGCCGCAGACCGCCGCGGTGCCGCCGTCTTCGCCGGGACCAGCCGCGGCGCGCTCGCCGGCTGGATCGAGCCCTGGCCCGATCGCCGCCCCTTCGGCCTGATGGCGGCCAGCAACTCTCTTCCGAGCGAACCTGCGTCGGCCGTTTCCTCTGAATTCGGGATTGAAGGCCCCTGGCAACTCCTTTCCAGCGGATGCTGCGCAGGCCTCGACGCCCTCGGCATGGCCTCCCTCTGGCTCAATGCCGGACTCGCCGATCGGGCATTGGTCATCTCCGTCGACCTGCCGCTCGTCACGCCGATCCTCCAAGCCTACGCCGCCACCGGCATCCTCTCACCGCGCGATCACTGCGAACCCCTCGCACCGGAAAGCGACGGCATGATCCCCGCGGAAGGAGCCGCCGCCATTTGCATCGAACGACTCGCATCTCCGAAGCACACCCAACTGCTCAGCTACTTAACCGTCGGCGACTGCTCGGACCCACTTGGTGGTGCCAGCGAGCACCCCTCACTCACGCGCATGATCTATCAAGCGATCCAGGCCTGTGGCAGGCCCGCGCTGCTGATCCCTCACGCCAGTGGCACTCATGCTCAGGCCATTTCAGAACCTGCCGCGCTGCGGGAAACCCTCGGAGCCGAGAGCAACACCCTCCCACTGAAGTCCTGGACCGGCCACACCATCGGGGCCAGCGGTCTCCTCGAAACCTCCATCATCGCCTCGGCATTGAACCATGACTCACCGAAGAGCGGGCCACCCCAATTGAACCTTCCGCCCGCATCGACGATCTTCAAAATCGCCTCCGCGATGGGCGGCAAACACTCCCTCGTCGCTCTCCAATCCCCAGCATGAGTGATTACAAAATCGAAATCTTCGTCGACGATCAGCAACTTCATTTGCTCAATCATCGCGAGATCATCCACACCTATCCGGTCTCCACAGCAAAGAAAGGCGTCGGCTCACATCACGGAAGCTTCCGCACTCCGACCGGACATTTTGTCATTGCGGAAAAAATTGGTGAGCACGCGAAATCGGGAACCATCTTTCGGGCGCGTATGGATCAAGGAGTCTGGGACGGATGCGATGGCGATGAGGATTTGATTCTCAGCCGCATCCTTTGGCTTGATGGTGTTGATCCTTCGAACCGCAACACCAAGGAGCGGTGTATCTACATCCATGGCACTAACCATGAGTCCTCACTTGGCACCCCATCCAGTTGCGGATGTGTCCGGATGGCCAACAAAGACATCATCCATCTCTTCAACCACGTCGAACCAGGAACTCCCGTGACCATCCATCCACCCATCAAGCCCGGAGGAAAACTCATCTTCTTCGATTGTGACTCCACCCTATCCTCCATCGAGGGCATCGATGAACTCGGACGCGCTCGCGGCCCCGCAACCTTTGCCAAGGTAGAGGCACTCACCAACGCCGCCATGAATGGAGAGATCCCAATTCAGGAAGTCTTTCCCAAACGCATGGAGATTATCCGCCCAGATCGTGCGCTTTGCGACAAAATCGCCCAGCTCTACTTAGAAACTATTACCCCAGGCACCGAGCAGGTCATCACCGAACTCAAGCAGCAGGGATGGACTCCCATCATTCTCTCGGGAGGCTTTGCTCCACTCATCCGCCCTCTCGCCCAGCACCTTGGCATCGAACACATCGAGGCAGTTCCCCTGGTGTTTGACGACGTGGGTAACTACGCAGGATTTGACGCCAACTATCCAACAACTCGAAACGGCGGGAAGCCGGATATCATTCGAGAATGGAAGAACGCACTGCGACCAAGCCGAACCATGATGGTTGGAGATGGCATTTCGGACCTCGAATCTCGCTCCGAGACAGATTTTTTTGTCGGATATGGCGGAGTTGTTTCACGCCAACAGGTGCGCCAAAAAGCAGATGCTTGGATCGTTGAAATGAGCGAACTCACAAATTTTCTTATCCTCTAGCCATTATTTCATAAGGAATTCAGGCCGCTACTCAGCCAAACGGGTGATAGGCATATCAGTTCATTCACTAAAGATAAACAGGAGTCTGAACCGCGTTCCCCATGACGCCTTGGTTCAATGCATACTCAAATACCACTTGCCCCAGACATCTCAGCATACTAGGTGGAGAACGTCATGAGTACAAAAAAGAAAGTCAACGTCGCCAAAGGCCGGCGTTATACCCAAGCCGAAAAAGCAGACATCCTCGCCTACGTCGATCAGGTGAACGCCGAAAAAGGTCGCGGTGGCCAAAGCGCCGCATCAAAGAAGTTCAAGATCTCCCCACTGACGATCTCAAGCTGGATCCGCAGCGGAGTGGGCGGAGCAAGCGGAGCAAGCGGAGCAAGCGGACTCACCGTCTCAGCATCCGCCGCTTCGGTCAGCGGACCGATTGGCAAGAAGCTGGCAAAGCTCCAAGCCCTGCATGATCAGATCATGCGAGCGGAGCGGGATCTTTCCAAAATGAAGGCGCAATTCACTGCCCTCAAGTCATCACTCTAAATCCACCTAAACCATCATCCCCATCCCTTCACCGGGTTGGGGATTTTTTTTTGGGGGGCTCTCAACCCTATCGTCCGGCGGGAAAAAACACGTCTTTTTCGATGTCGAACCACTCCACGGCCTCCCCCCTGAAGGCGAATCGCCCGAGAAAGGTCCGCTCGCGAAGCATCAGGGGAATCCAGTGGATGTCGTCACTCCACATCTGACGGTAGGGAATATCGCTTAGGCGGAACCAAAGCGGCTTGGCTTCGATCGTCTCCGTTGGCACTCCCTCAAAGTCCCGTGCCAAATAAACGTGACACAGAATGTCGGGAATATCTGACATCGCAAAGTGGAGTTCTCCCACTTTTCGCGGTCTTAGAGGCGTGATCAGTAATTCTTCCTGGGTTTCCCGCACGGCACCCTCCAGCGGCGTCTCGCCCGGATCGATCTTCCCACCCGGACCATTGATTTTTCCAGCCCCAAGGCCCCGCTTCTTTTCAATCAGCAGGATCTCCCCATCCTTGATGATGAACATCAGCGTCGCGTGGGTGTGGGGACGCCAACTCCCCCAGTCGAGCGGTGAGGTGGCATGACTTGTATCCATGATGATCGGCGGTTTCAGTTCTCGGCGTAAGCTTCAACGCTGTCGCATGTGCAGACAAGGTTGCGGTCACCGTGAACGTTATCAATTCGCGCCACCGCTGGCCAGAATTTGTGCTGCCTCAGCCATCCCACCGGATACGCAGCCTGCTCGCGCGTGTAGGGATGACCCCATTCATCCGAACAAACCGCCTCAGCGGGATGGGGCGCATTCTTGAGCACGTTGTCCTTCGCATCGGCCTCGCCATTGACCACCTCCATGATCTCACCATGGATCGAAATGAGCGAGTCACAGAAGCGATCCAGCTCAGCCTTCGATTCCGATTCCGTCGGCTCGATCATCAGCGTGCCAGCCACCGGCCAGCTCATCGTCGGCGCGTGATAACCGTAATCCATCAAACGCTTGGCCACATCCTCCACCGTGATGCCGCTCATCTCGGAAAGCGGCCTCAGGTCAATGATGCACTCATGCGCCACCAGCCCCTGATTGCCGGTGTAAAGAATCGGGAAAAACGAGCTCAGACGTCGCGCGATGTAGTTCGCATTCAGGATCGCCACCTGAGTCGCCTCGGTCAGACCCGGGCCACCCATCATCGCAATATACATCCACGAAATCGTGTTGATCGAAGCACTTCCCCAGGGTGCTGCGCAGACCACTCCGTCAACGGAAGCCAACTCGGAATGACCCGGCAGGAACGGCACCAGCTGCGCCGCCACACCGATCGGACCGACCCCCGGACCGCCGCCGCCGTGAGGAATGCAGAAGGTCTTGTGAAGGTTGAGGTGGCAGACGTCCGCACCGATTCGACCCGGGCTTGTGAGACCGACCTGTGCGTTCATGTTTGCGCCGTCCATGTAGACTTGGCCACCCGCCTCATGAATCGCCTCGCAGATCTCAACGATGGTGTCCTCGAAGACCCCGTGAGTCGATGGATAGGTCACCATCAGAGCCGCGAGTTTGTCACGATGGTCTTGGATGCGCGCCCTCAGATCTGCCACGTCGATATTCCCCTGATCGTCACATTTCACGCCGATCACCCGCATACCGGCCATCACCGCAGACGCCGGATTCGTGCCATGAGCGGAGACAGGGATCAAACAGACATCACGATCCTTATCACCACGCGAAAGGTGGTAGCGACGAATCGCAAGCAGACCCGCATACTCCCCCTGAGAACCCGCATTCGGCTGAAGCGAGACACCGGCAAATCCGGTAATCTCCGCCAGCCAGTCCTCAAGCAAGGTGAGCATCTCACGATAACCCTCACTCTGGTCTGCCGGCACGAAAGGATGGATGTTGGCCACCTCATTCCAGCTCAGCGGGATCATCTCAGACGTCGCATTAAGCTTCATCGTGCACGAGCCCAGCGGGATCATCGATTCGTTCAACGCCAGATCCTTCGATTCCAAACGCTTCATGTAGCGCAGCATTTCGGTCTCGGTGTGATAAGAATTGAAGACCTGCTGCTTGAGGAAAGCAGACTCGCGGGAAAGCGTAGCATCCCAGCTCGGCTGCGCTTCGATCGAAGCCCCCACAAGGGCGTCTGCCGAAGTCTCCACACCGAGCACCCCGGCAATCGAAACCAGATCATCAAAGGCACTCGTCTCATCCAGCGCGATCGCGACCGCGCCTCCATCGACTTTCCGCAAATTGATCCCGACACGTGCCGCCTTCGCGAGCACCTGGTCAGCATCGCTCACTTCTACGGTGATGGTATCAAAGAACCGCTCGCTCTTTAGCTTCACTCCTCCGCTGGAAAGCACCGAAGCGAGAGCCGCCGTCTTTTGCCTCACGGTGGAAGCGATCGCTTTCAAGCCTTCGGCACCGTGATAGACGGCATACATCGACGCCATCACTGCCAACAGCACCTGTGCGGTGCAGATGTTGGATGTCGCTTTGTCGCGACGGATGTGTTGCTCACGTGTTTGCAGCGCCAAACGGAATCCCGGACGACCGCGAGCGTCCACCGAAACCCCGATCAAGCGACCTGGCAGCTTCCGCTTCAACTTATCCGTGCAGGCCATGAAGCCCGCGTGCGGCCCGCCAAATCCCATCGGCACACCAAAGCGCTGACTCGAGCCGACACAGATATCCGCACCAAATTCACCCGGCGGCTTGAGCAAAGTCAGCGCAAGCAAATCCGCTGCCACGATTGCCGTGCCTTTGGCCTCCTTCACCTTCGCAAAAAAGCCGGAGTAATCTTCCACGCTACCGAGGGTGTCAGGATACTGCACCAGCGCCGCGAAAAATCCTTCGCACGCCGAGGGATCGAAGGCTTTCCAGTCACCAAGCTCAACCTGAATCTCCAATGGCTCCGCCCGCGTCTTGATCACCTCAATCGTCTGCGGATGACAGGTCTCGGAAACAAAAATCACCTTCCCTTTCGGCGCACCTGTTAGAGCGAGACTCATCGCCTCAGCCGCAGCCGTGCCTTCATCGAGCAAGGAGGCGTTCGCCACATCCAGCCCGCTCATCTCGGTGATCAGCGTTTGGAAATTCAGCAAGGCCTCCAAGCGGCCTTGGGCAATTTCCGCCTGATACGGCGTGTAAGCGGTGTACCAACCGGGGTTTTCCAGGATGTTCCGCTGAATCACTGCCGGCACGTGGGTCCCGTAGTATCCTTGGCCGATGAACGACTTCAGCACCTTGTTTTTCCCCATCACCGACTTCAGCCAAGCCAGCGCTTCAGGTTCGGAACAAGCTGCGGGCAAATCCAAAGCCTTGCCTGAACGAATGCCTGCGGGCACCGCTTCGTCGATTAATGCATCCAGCGAATCGTAACCGATCGCATCAAGCATTTCATCGATCTCGGAGCCAATCGCTCCAAGGTGGCGGCTGCGGAAGTCGGAATGAACGGTCATGAATTTCAGAAAGAGAAGAGAAGAAAAACTCAAGCAATCATTGCGCCGTAAGCCGCCGCATCCATCAGTGATTCAAGCTGCGCTTCATCCTTCACCTTCACCTTGAAAATCCATCCGGCTCCATACGGATCGGTGTTCACCAGGGCGGGATCGGCTTCCACCGCCTCGTTCACCTCGACCACTTCGCCAGCGATCGGAGAGTAGATATCGCTCGCTGCTTTCACGGACTCAACGACCGCAGTCGGGTCGCCGGCATCGACAGACCTGCCGACATCAGGAAGCTCAACGAACACCACATCCGTGAGTTCCTCTTGAGCGTGATCGGAGATCCCGATCGTAGCGATTCCGTCCTCAAAGCGGACCCATTCATGCGAGCTGTTGTAGTGGAGGTCGTCGGGGATATTCATTTCTTTCTGAATGTTTGGTGATCTGGCAGGCTTATCCTTTTTTCGCTGTTGGTTTGTAAAACGGTTTCTTCACGACCTGCGCAGGAAAGCGCCGTCCGCGGACATCGACCCAGACCGGAGTTCCCGGTTTGGTCAGGCCGATCGGCAAATAGACCATGCCGATCCCCTTGCCGAGGCTCGGTGAAAGCACCCCACTGCCCAGTTCCCCGAGCTCCTCGCCTTCCTCGGTCACCACCTTGTAGTGAGCCCGTGGCGGCGCTCCTTTATCCAGATACTCGATCGCCACCAGCCGCTGCTCCAACCCGTCCGCCTTCTGGCGCGCAAGCACCTCGCGACCGACGAAGTCGCCCTTTTCCAGTGCGACAAAGAATCCCAGCCCGGCCTCAAGCGGACTGCGATCAGGCGACAAATCACTGCCGTTTAACGGGTAGCACATCTCCAGCCGCAGCGTGTCGCGAGCCCCCAGCCCGCAGGGTTTCGCCCCAGCCGCCACAAAGGCCTCAAACATCCGCTCGCCCTCACTCGCCGGGCAGAAAAACTCATAGCCATCCTCACCGGTGTAGCCCGTCCGACAAACCACGCCGCCCTCGGCCAACTTCGCAATCCCGTTTCGTGGCGGCAGTTCCGCCCCGGCACAGACCTTTCCGAAAACTTCCGCCGCCTGCGGCCCCTGCACCGCCATTCCCGCCCACTGCTCACTCTCGTTGACCAGTTCGACGCCATCCACGAGACGTCCGTGCATCCACGAGAAATCCTCGCCGATCATCGAGGCGTTCACGACGAGAAAAAACTCAGTCGCCGAGACCCGGTAAAGGATCAGGTCATCGATCACCCCGCCGCCTTCGTTGAGCATCATCGTGTATTGCCCCTGCCCGTCGCTGAGTTTCGCCACATCATTCGTAAGCATTCCATTCAGCCAAGCCTCCGCCCCACCGCCGGTCACGATGAACTGGCCCATGTGGGAAATATCGAAAATCCCCGCTTTTTCACGCACGGCAGAGTGCTCATCGAGAATCGACGAATACATCACCGGCATGTTCCACCCTGCGAATGGTACCATCCGCGCCCCCAACCGCTCGTGCAGTTCCTTCAACGGACTTTCCTGAATCTCCTCGGACACGCACCAAGCTTGTGACGTGCCCTCGCTTTGTCAATCCGGTCTATCAAATGTTCTTCTTAATTATTGCCTAAGCGCCCAGCGCATCTTCGCCGCCACACGCTCTTCGGATTCACCCGGCGCTCCTCAGGCGAGGCGATCACCCCCTCCTCGCCAAGCTCGGAGTCAATTCCATCCGGCTCGCCGACTTGGAACATCTTCTTCACCCGCCGGTCTTCCGCCGCGCGAAAAGTCAGCACCAGCGCCAAACCACCCGGCTTCAGACCTCCCGGCAGCACCCGGAGAAAACTCACCAGCGCGGTGAACTCTTCAGCGAGCCTGATCCGGTACGACGGATCGTTCCAACCATAGCCATCCACCAATTCCGCGAGCATGCGCACGAGGGTGATGCCGTGCACGGGATCGTGACTCACGCCGTGCTTCATGACAGCATCACCCCTCACCAACAAACATTCCGCAACTGACTCCTAGACAAAGCTCTGCACTCCAGACACAAGCCTTGGCCATGAAGAAGTCTTTCCCCCTCACCAGCCCGAAACACAAGCCGGAGCGAGTGGTCGCCGCCATCAAAAACGATGTCCGGAAATACCTGAAGCGCGAGCGGAAGAAGCAACTCCCCGAAGGCATCGACTACTGGGACTTCGCCTGCAAAGTCGGCCAAGGAAACGAACCACCCGTCGACAAACACGTCGAGGAAATCGTCCCTGCCATCGACGAAGCCGCCACCGCAGGATGCGACTCGGTCTACATCGAAATCCTCGCCACCCCGGGCGTGAGGAAGCAAAAGTGAACCTCGGAGCACGACGACGCATCGGGACCCTCTAAAGGCCCCGCCCGAACCCCTCGGCACTCTCCCGAGTCCGGGACGCCCTACCAGCATCGCCACTCGACCCAATTGGAAAACTTATTCAGGATTCCACATGCATGTATTTCGTTTCGTGTTTTTGTCGCATTAATCCTCTCGCCGATCGAGGGATCAACGCGAAACAAAACACGACAGAACATCATGAAACACACCTTGAACGGAATCCTTGCAACCGCCTTCCTCATGTCTGGCAGCCTGACCGCTGCCGAAGCCACCCTGCCGCCCACAGCGGAGCAACAGAAGGCCCTGACCCCGAAGGCAGTCTTCGATGAACTGATGGCCGGGAACGCCCGCTTCGTTAAAGGCGAGCAAAGCGATCCCAATATCCTCAAACGCATCGAAGCCACCGCCACCGGCCAGAACCCCAAGGCCTACATCCTCTCCTGCGTGGACTCCCGAGTCCCCGTCGAGCAGGTGTTTGACCAAGGAATCGGCGACCTCTTCGTCGGCCGCGTCGCAGGAAACATCGAGTCCGATGAACAACTCGGATCCCTCGAATTCGCCACCAAAGTCGCCGGAGCCAAACTGGTGATGGTCCTCGGGCACGAAGCCTGCGGTGCGGTGATGGGGGCTTGCGACCACGTGAAAATGGGCAACCTGACCACCCTGCTCGCCGAGATCGAACCTGCGGTCAGCGCCGTCGAAGGCTTCGAGGATAGCGAGAAAAACTCGAAAAACTCGAAGTTCGTCGAGGCCGTCGTCGAGAAAAACGTCCGCATGACCGTCGCCGACCTGCGCAAGCGCAGTGAAGTGCTCGCAGAGCTGGAGAAGGATGGCGACATCATGATCGTCGGAGGCGTTTACAACCTCCACGATGGCAAAGTCACCATCTTGGACATCCCCAAGTAATCGCAATTCTCCTTGCACCACAAACCACGCAAACGGTCACCTTCGGGTGGCCGTTTGTCATTTCCGACTCAGCGTTTCAGGGATCGAGCTTCTGCTTCAGCTCGCGTAGGGACTGCTCCATGCTCTCCAGCAACTCACGGGTCTCCGCGACCGGCATGCCAGGCTCTGGAAGCGTGGAAAGCTCCTGCATCGTAGAAACGATGATCCCGATGAAGAGATTCAGGATCGTGAAGGTGGCGATCACAATGAATGGGATGAAAAAAGCCCAAGCCCACGGATGAACTTCCATCACTGGACGAACGATCCCCATCGACCAACTCTCCAAGGTCATCACCTGGAACAAGGTATACAGGCTCTTGCCTAGATTGCCGAACCACTCCTCATGAGTGGCCCCAAATAGCCCGGTCGCAAGCACGCCAGCCGTGTAAAAGAAGATCACCATCACCGCGACCACGCCGAGAAGCCCGGGAATCGCATGGAGGAAAGCCGCCACCACACGGCGCAGCTGCGGGATCACCGTCAGCAAGCGCAGCACCCGCAGCACTCTCAAGGATCGCAAAATCGCCCATGGCCCCACTCCCGGCACCAGCGCAATCACAACAACGAACAAATCGAAAACATTCCAGCCGCTTCGCCAGAAAAAACCCCGGTAAACGACGAATCGAACGGTCAGCTCGACCACGAAAAACACCAGGCAGGCTTTATCAATGATCCGAAGCAATCCCGAATGCTCCGCCATCAGTCCCGCTGACGTCTCCAACCCAAGGATCACCGCATTCACGATGATCACCAGCACGACCAGAAGCTGGATCCGTGAGGACTCCAGCCACTCTCCCAGCCGAAGCCGCCCTTCCGATACCTCGGGCTGCCCACGGAGGACAAGCAACTCATCCTTGCTCATTGATTCAATCTTGGAACGAACCCAGCAACTTGATCACGAACCAAGAAGGTCAAGAAGCTCTCCAACCGTATGCCGGCTCTCCAACGGATGGCGGAGCCGCGTCTGCCGGTTGATCATGTAGCGATTCCTCCGGCCGTCCTTGCTCACCGTCAGGATCTTCGCCTCGGTAAGCTCAGCGAGGATCCGCTGCACGGCCCGCTGCGTGATGCCCACCTCAACGGCCATGTCCCGAATCCTCAGGTCCGGCTCGCGCGCCAGCACCACAAGAATGTGCATGTGATTGGTCAGAAAATTCCACCCAGCTGGCTCGGCCGACGCATTCAAACCCGCTAATGTTTTTGGTTGCATGTAATTCAAAGCACGATAGTTGCTTCATGCATTGAATGGTGCCTGAGAAGGCCCAGGTCAAGTTTTTCAATGCTCAATCAGCAAATTTGTGGATCTTCTCGTTCAAAACCTCGTTTCGCCCGTTGTCCTCGCATTTCTCCTTGGAATGGTCGCCCGCTGGGTCCGCAGCGACCTTGAGATCCCGAGCGCCCTCTACCAGGGCATGTCGATCTATCTGCTCTTCGCAATCGGCCTGAAGGGTGGCGTCTCACTCTCACAGACTCCGGCGGCGGAGCTGATCGCGCCCTCCATCCTGACCCTCGTCCTCGGCACCCTCACCCCCATCTCGGCATTCTACCTGCTGAAATCCTTCGGGCGTCTCAATCGCATTGATGCCGCCGCCACCGCCGCCCACTATGGCTCCGTCTCCGCTGTCACTTTCATCGCCGCTCTCGAAGCCGTGAAGATCGCGGGCCTTCCCTCGAACGGCTACCTCCCGGCCCTTCTCGCGGTGCTCGAAGTCCCCGGCATCATCATCGGCCTGCTGCTCGCCCGCCAATCCAAAGCCGGCGGCCTCAAGACCGCCCTCCACGAGGTCATCACCGGTAAAAGCATCTTTCTCATGATTGGCGGCCTCATCATCGGTGCGGTCTGCGGAGCCTCGAAGGTGGAAACCGTCGCCCCCTTCTTCATCACCCCCTTCAAAGGCGTCCTCTGCCTCTTCCTCCTCGAACTCGGCATGGTCGCCGCCGGCCGGATTCGTGATTTGAAAAGCGCCGGATGGAGACTCGTCATCCTCGGCTGCTTCCTTCCGCTCTTCCACGGTGCCATCGCCACTGCCTGCGCCGTCTGGGTCGGCATGGCTCCCGGCGGCGCGGCTGTCTTCGGCACCATGGTCGGCAGCGCCTCCTACATCGCCGCCCCCGCCGCAGTGCGGATCGCTTTGCCCCAGGCCAGCCCAGGCATTTACCTAACGATGTCGCTCGGTGTTACCTTCCCCTTCAACCTCGCCATCGGCATCCCCGTGATGCTCGAGCTCGCAAAATACCTGACCCACCACTCGACATGAAAGCCCCAATGACCCTCGTGACCATCGTCACCGAAGGCCTGCTCAAGGAAAAAATCATCGCCCTGCTTCGGAGGAACGGAGCAACCGGGTTCACCATCACCCGCTCGGAGGGAGAGGGCTCACGCGGCGTCCGCGCCCGCGATTTTGAAGGCCCCAACCTCAAATTTGAGTGCATCGTTTCAAAGGAAGCCGGAGTGGCGATCCTTGATGAAGTCGGAGAAACCTACTTCGCCAACTACTCGATGATCGCTTGGCTGACTGACGTTTTGGTCGCTCGTGACACCAAGTTCGTCGATGACCAAGGCTGAGA
The DNA here is from genome assembly GCA_964628795.1 of uncultured Haloferula sp. Taxonomy (GTDB): domain Bacteria; phylum Verrucomicrobiota; class Verrucomicrobiia; order Verrucomicrobiales; family Akkermansiaceae; genus Haloferula. The sequence continues at coordinate 32,265 of CAZVMS010000075.1, forward strand.
CAAACGCGCAGCCTCCCAACAAACTCACTTGGCCCCCTTGGCCTCAATCGACTCCTTCATCAGCTTGATCAACTCAAGCAACTCCTTCGTCTGGCCCTCCCGCTTCCACACGGCAGACGACACCAGCATCAAGGTCGGCGTCCGCATTTTCACAAAAACCACTCCCGAGTGAGGTAAAAGACTCACATCCAGCGGCAGCACCCCCACGCCCGCGCCTCCCGCCACCAGTCCTAACATCTCCTGGAGCCCCGCGGCCTTCATCCGCACATCCGCCACGAATCCCGCCCTTCCACAAAGCTCTGCCAGCATCACCGGCCGCCCCGGAAACTGCGCTTCATGCAGACTCACAAAGGGCTCGTTCGCCAGCTCGGACAAGTCGATCGACTTCCTCAGGGACAACAAATGGTCGTCCGGCAGCACCACCGCCATCGGCGTTTTCTTGATTGGCTCCACCCGGAATTCATTCGCCAACTGCGGACATGGCGTCCCTAACAGCGCCAGATCGATCTGCCCCGCACGCAGCGACCTTTCCTGATCCTGCGGCGACATGCTGCGGATCTGAATGCAGACATCATCATGCCGCTGATTGAAGCGCCTCATCGCACTCGCCAGAAATCCCGGCAGTGCCGTCTCGATGAATCCCACCCGGATCGTCTTCCTCACCGGCTTCCCAAAAACATCCATCGCCACCTTCAAATCCCCTGCCCGCCGCAACAACTCCTGTGCATGAGGCAACGCCACCAAACCCGCTTCTGTTAGAGAGAGCCCACTGCTATCCCGGTCAAACAACGGCACGCCCAGTTCCTCCTCCAGATCCCGGATCTGACGCGACACCGCCGGCTGTGAGATATTCAGCCGCGCCGCCGCCCGGCTGATACTCTTCTCAGCCGCTGCCATCACAAAGTAGCGCAAATGCCGTAGCTCCATAGGTATAACCAAAATGCATGGCAGCCAGAAAAACAAGGTATTCGCGCAAAATCGAAGCCTGATCCATTGTCCCAACATGGAACACATAGCCATCCCCCAATTCAAGATCCGCCGCGCCAAGGACAGAGGAACCGCCGACCACGGCTGGCTCAAAGCCCGCTTCACTTTCTCATTCTCTCAATACTTCGATCCCGATCACATGGGCTTCCGCACGCTGCGGGTCATGAACAACGATACCATCGCTCCCGGCGGCGGCTTCCCTATGCACCAGCACAGCGACATGGAGATCTTCACCTACATCGTCGATGGCGAACTCGCCCACCAGGACAGCATGGGCAACGGCTCCACCATCAAAGCTGGTGACCTTCAGTACATGAGCGCCGGCTCCGGCGTCAGCCACAGCGAGTTCAATCCCTCGTCCGCAAACCCCGCCACTCTCTATCAGATCTGGCTGCACCCTCGTCAGCGCGGTGGCGAACCCCGCTACACCGAGAAACCCCTCGGCACCGCCGCCAAGGAAAACGCCCTCACCTTGCTCTTCTCAGGCGACGGCCGTAACAACTCCACCGAGATTCGTCAGGATGCAGAGATCTATTTTGGCAAAGCAGACACCGGAAGCTCCATCGAGATTCCCGCCTCTGAAAGCACACCCAACGCCTGGATCCAGCTCATCGAAGGCGAACTCAAACTCCTCGGCGAAACCCTCAGCACCGGCGACGGCATCGCCATCGAAAACAACCCCGAAGCCATTCCCATCGAAGCCACCGCCTCCAGCAAATTCCTCGTCTTCCGCCTCAACTGAATCTCTAATATCCAATAACACATGAAAGTCCTCGCACTCGCCGGCTCGACCAGCTACACCTCCGTCAATCGTCAACTCGCCAACCACGCCGCAAGTCTCATCCCCGGCGCGGACATCACGGCCCTCGATATCAAGAGCTACACCCTCCCGATCTACAGCTCCGACGAAGAAAGCGACAACGGCATTCCCGCCGACGCCCATGCCTTCCTCGAAGCCATCCGCTCGCACGACGCCATCATCATCTCCCTTGCCGAGCATAACGGTTCCTACGCCGCCGCCTTCAAGAACCTCTACGACTGGACCTCACGCATCGAGACGAAGCTCTGGTCTGACAAGCCGATGCTGCTCATGGCCACCTCCCCTGGTGCTCGCGGCGGAGCCACCGTCTTGGAAACCGCCACCGCCACCTTCCCAAGAATGGGAGCCGACCTCCGCGCCACCTTCAGCCTTCCTTCCTTCTACGACCAGTTCACCAACGAAGGCATCAAAGACGAGATCCTGGCCGCCGAGTTACGTAAAGCCGTCGACGCGCTCGTCGTCAATTTGCCTTAAGAAGGATGCCGGTCAAAGACCAGCGCTCCCACCATGCTTTTTCGGATCTTCCGGCCAAGGATGTTTCGGATACCTTCCGGCCAAGTCCTTCCGCATCTGGGTGTAGCCGCTCCGCCAAAAACTCTCCAAGTCCTTGGTCATCTGCCACGCCCGCTGATTCGGTGCCTGCACATGCACCAGCACCGGCACCTTCCCACCCGCAATCTTCGGAGTTTCCCAAACCCCAAACAAATCCCTCACGCGCAAGCCAATCCACGGGTCCTTGCCAACCTCATAAGTGACCTTCGCCGATCGACCATTCACCAAGTCCAACCTCTCCGGCGCGTAGCTCTCCAGCACCGCCTGCTGCGGCACGCTCAGCCACTCCTTCAAAACCGGCCAAACCGCCGCGTCCTTGATCTCCTTGTAGCTCGTCGCGCCATGACAAATCTGCGCCACCGCCGCCGCCTTGTCGTCAGCGCCCCAACTCGGCATCTCCATCTCGGGCATCCACTCGCTTAGGCACGCCAACCTCGCGCACCACTGCTCGACCGCCGCATCCCACTTTTTCAAAACCAACTCGCCCTCTAACACCCGCCTCGCCAGCTCCTCCGCTGCCGCATCCAGATTCACCCCCTGATCGCTGTCCTTGGACTCCAGCACCAGATCCCGAAAACGCAGCTCCCGGCGCGCTACCACCCGCCGCCTCGCCTCATCCCATGCCGCCCCATCGACCTCCTTGAAATCCTCCGGAAAAATCTCGCGCAGCCAATCCAGCTCCACCGCCGTAGCCCGCTTCAAGTAAGTCACCACCTCGCGACCTTCCACCTCGGTGATCTCCGCCGCCACAAAGGCCGCCGAACGCTTCGCCGCGCTCTGATCATCGAGCTTCCCCCGACGTTTCCCCACCAGTCGACACGCCAAAGTCGCCTCCCCGACCTTCACCCCAAGCCGATCGCTGAAACCCGCCAACATCGCGTGTCCCACCCCTTCGCGCTTCGCGGAAAAATCTACCGCCTCGGTCGGCCAGCCCCTCTTCGAGGCCATCTGCAAAAGTCGCTCAAAACCCTGCGCCACCTCCCGCGCCCCACGACCATGCACGCCGAATTGGCTCACCCGCCTCGGATCAAAGTTCATCCCCGCCGCCGCATCGAAGCCACGCCACTCGGCCTGAAAATCCGTGAAGTCGTCCTTTCTAACAAACTCATCGCCGCCCCCTTTCCTCGAAGCCCAGATCCCCTCGCCCTGCACCGCCGCACAAACAAAAGCCATCTCCGAAACACAGCCCTGCTCGACCCCCGCCATCATCAATCGGGCAAACCTCGGCTCCAATGGCAACGAAGCCATCGCCTTCCCTTCCTCCGTGATCGCCCCTCTAACATCCGTCGCCCCCAGGTCATGCAGCAAACCCAGCGCCCGCTCCAAGCCCTCCTTCGAAGGCGCCTCCAACCACCGGAACTCCGCAACATTCTCCACTCCACACGCCAGCAACAGCAGCACCACCTCCGACAAATCCACACGCCGCACCTCCGGAACCTCGAAGCCCTCCCTCCGCGCATGCTCGCTCTCACTCCACAAACGAATGCATCGCCCAGCTGCCGTCCGGCCCGCACGACCCGCCCGCTGATCCGCCGCCGCCCGCGAAATCTTCTGCACCAAAAGCGTCGAAATCCCACGTCTCGGATCAAAGCCCGACACCCGCGCCAAGCCCGCATCGATCACCGTCCGCACCCCGTCAATCGTCAGCGAAGTCTCAGCCACATTCGTGGAAACAATGATCTTCCCCCGCTTGCACGGCCCCACCGCCGCTTCCTGCGCCGCCGGCGGCAAACCGGAATACAGCGGAAAGACCTGCCTCTCCTTCGCCCAACCCGCATTTTCTAACAGCTCCACCGTCCGCCGGATCTCATGCGTCCCCGGCAGAAAGCAAAGCACGTCGCCACATTCCGGATCGGTTAGAGCATCCTTGCAAGCCGACGCCACCTGATCCCACACCGCCACCTCCGCCATGCGCCCACTCCGATCCCGCACCGGCTTCGAAGCCCGATAGGAAATATCCACCGGAAAGGTCCGCCCTCCCGCCTCCAAAATCCGTGGCTGGAACGTCTCGCTCCAGTCCGTGCCAGGAGCGTCTCGCTCCTCGGCCCGAACCCCACGCTTATCGCCACCAAGAAACTCCGCCAGGCCCGCCGTCTCCAGCGTCGCCGACATCACCACCACCCGCAGATCAGGACGCGCACTCTCCTGCAAATCCAGACACCTCCCCAAAGCCACATCCACCGCCAACCTCCGTTCGTGGAACTCATCAAACACCACCGCCGACACTCCGCTCAATTCCGGATCATCCTGCAGCCACCGTTGAAACAAACCATCGGTCAGATAAACCACCTTGGTACCCCGCCCATAGCGCGAATCAAACCGCACCGCATACCCCACCTCGCCACCTACATCTCCGCCTCGCTGCCGAGCCACCCAGCTCGCCAGCATCCGAGCCGCCATTCTCCGTGGCTCGATCACCAGAATCCGCCCGTCCAAACCAGCATCCCGCAGCATCCCCGGCACCGCCGTCGATTTTCCCGAACCCGTCGGAGCCTTCAGCAGCACCCGCGTCCCCTCCGCCGCCACCGCAGCCCGTAAATCCTCCTCAATCTCATGAACTGGCAAGCGCACGGACTCATCCAGTGACCACGGAAACCATCCGCCAAGCCCAATATTCAACGATCACCGCACAAAAAACCCGCCAAACCTGAAATACCCGCCGAATCCCGCCCGTTATTCCCTTTGCTAAGCCGCAGCATCGGCCCTAGCTTAGCGCCAGTTAACCACTTTTATCGTCATGGGAATGCCACAAGGAATGGAATGGATCGTAATCTTCGTCGTCGTGCTACTGCTCTTCGGCGCGAAGAAAATACCGGAACTCGCGCGAGGACTCGGCAAAAGCATGGGCGAATTCAAAAAAGCCCGTGAGGAATTTGAGCGCGAAATCAAGCACTCCGAGGCAGAAGCAAGCAAGTCAGACGACGAAGTGAAGATCAAAGAGGTTGCCGGCAAGGAACCCCGCGAAATCTGAAAGATGCGCCTCACCTTCTTCTCACGCAACGCTCCGAGTCTCCTCGGGGCGTTTCTTTTGCCAGCCCTCTTTCTCTTCCCGAGCTGCGAGAAAAAAAGCACCACCCCACCATGGGAGGGCGAAACCGTTTCAGCCGAATCGGTAGCCAAGACCAAGCAAAGCGAAACGAAGGAAACCGCGCCCAAAAAAGAGGAAACGCCGAAGCCAAGCGACCAGAAGCCAGCGAGAAAAGGCTCGGTCAGATTCGTCGCCTATAATCTCGAAAACTGGCTCACCATGGATCGCTACGTCGATCGCAAACCCGCCGGTTCCACCCCCAAGCCTGAAGAAGAACGCGAGGCCGTCATTGCCATCCTGAAGGACGCTCAGCCCGACATCCTAGGCGTCTGTGAAATCGGAACCAAAGAGGACCTCGCCGATCTCCAACAGCGGCTCAAGGTTGCCGGCATCGATCTTCCTTACTCCTTCCACACTGGCGGAGGCGATGAGGTCCGCCATCTTGGCATGCTCTCCCGCTTCCCCATCACCTCAACCAGCGTCCCAGAAGACCTCACTTACGAACTTGGCGACCGCACACGGACAATGGGCCGAGGCATCCTCGACGCCAAAATTGATTCACCAGCAGGCGAACTTCACTTTCTCGGCACCCACCTGAAGTCCAAACGCGAAATTCCGGATGGTGACCAGGAAATGATGCGCCGTGCCGAAGCTCATCTTCTTCGCCGCGAAGCTGACCGCATCCTCTCGGATAATCCGGATACCCAATTGATCGTTTATGGTGACATGAACGATACGCGTCAGACCTCCGCGATTCGCACCATTCAAGGCCCCCGCGACGGGCCAAAGTCCTTGAAAATGGCCCACCTTCGCGACTCACATGGCGAGTCCTGGACTCACTTCTGGTCCTATCAGGACGTTTATTCCCGATTCGATTACATTCTTATGTCACCCCCACTCGTTTCAAAGATCGCTTGGGATGACAGCCGAGTGCTTGATGGAGAATCCTGGAGCAAAGCCAGCGATCACCGCGCGCACCTACTCATCATCGAGTGATACGGAATCGAATCATGAAAGTGGCGCACACATCTGGTGTGCGAATGTCAGGACGGCTGCCTCCGGCCCGTCCTCGACTCACCCTTGAATTCGCTTGAACTCTGGAACGCAGCCAAATCTATTCCGAGTTTGGAGTGTTCATCCTCTGCCCTTCAAGCTCGGGGCGTTTCAATCAAGCCGCTCAGTTGTTCGCGGTCAGGCCGGAGGCGCTGACCGAACCATCACACACCGGGGGTGTGCGCCACTAGCGACGAATCTCGATCATCCGCGCCGAAAGTGGCTCAAGATCCGGCAAGCTCACACCCTCACTCGGCAATCTTTCCGCAGAAAGCGAGGACTTCCATTCACCGGCAAGCTTCTCCTCAAACTGGAGCGCCCCCTTCCGATCCCCCAACCAGCGCAACGCGTCCTCGGGAATCTGGATCCGCACACCTTTGAGCGTCTCACTTCCGTGGAAATTCGCCACCACCAGAAAAGCCTGCCCCGACTTCTCGTCACGGCGTAAATAGGCATAGAGCCAATGGCCACTTACCGACTCATCACCCACCCGACCAAAGGCTGGGTTCTCCTTGTTCGCGTGATTCAATCCATAGAAGTCACCTTCCGAAAAAGCAGGCTGCTTCACCACTTCTAACAGACGCGCGTACCAAGTCCGCAGCGCCTTCTGATCATCCGACAAACGATCTCCATCGAACTTCCCACCGTTCACCCACTTCTGGAATTCCGGCATCGACCAGTAGTCAAAAATCGATGTCCTCCCGTCGTTCCCGCCAAACCCCTCCGCGCCCATCGCCGGCTCACCGACCTCTTGGCCGTGATATACCATCAACGGACCACGCCCCATCCCGAACATCACCGCACTCACCGGTCGCCCGACCTTCATCCCCAGCCCCGCCCACTCGCGAGGTGTCGCCAGCCTCACCTCATCATGATTCTCCGCATAGCGCAGCGAGGCATGAAAGCGGTCCCCGGTAAAGGTCAGCCCATCGAGATCATTGGCCCACTTGTAGCCGCCCGCGAAGTCATCGTAGAGCCCCATGCAGGAGTCATAAACCGGGTCGTCGTAAACGGCATCGAAGCCCGCATCGAGCAGAGCATCCAGCACATTTCCCTCCGTCAGTTTCGCCGGATCACCATCGTAGGCCTCACCAAAAATGTAAGTCCCCGCATCCCGCTCGCGGGCCCGGGTGATCATCCACTTCCAAAACTCCATCGGCACCATGTGCGCCATGTCCACCCGGAAACCCGCCACACCCATCGCCTGCCAATGGGCAAACACCTCATCCATCTTCCGCCACGTGTCCGGAACCTCCTCCGGTTTCGCATCCGGACCAGGCAAATCCGAGGTATCCCGACCCTTGGTGAAATCGTGCCCGTAGTTCAGCTTCACCGTCTCATACCAGTCGTTGATGTTCGGGGAAAAGGTGATCGCGTTGTTCCCAGTCACCCGCACAAAGTCAGTCTCAGGCTCGAACAAACCACTACAACCCTGCATTCCCGCCGTCGGCAGTTTCAACGGTGGCTCACCCTCCGCCTGCCACGGCTGCACATAGAAAAAGTTGTTATCCCACTCAAAGAATTTCGAGTGATCATCGTCGTTGCCGAAACTCATATCCGGCCGCACATCCGAAGCATAACTCCGCGCCACATGATTCGGCACAAAGTCGATCATCACTTTCAACCCATGCGACTCGCAGCGCTTGAGCAGCGCCTTGAACTCATCGATCCGCTTCGCCGGGTCCAATGCATAGTCCGGACACACATCGAAGTAATCCCGGATCGCATACGGACTCCCCGCCTTACCCTTCAAAATATCCGGTGGATCCGCAGGCCGCCCCGGAAACGACGTTCCACTCGCCTGCTCGTGCACCCCGGTCAGCCACAAATGCGTCACCCCGAACTTCTTCAGTTCGCCAAGCGCCACATCATTGAAGTCCGCAAACTTCCCGCAGCCGTTCTCCTCGATCGTTCCCCCGGGCTTCCGTGTCTCGTTGATATTCCCGAATAGGCGCGGCAGCACCTGATAGATCACCGGACGTTTGGATTCGCTCATCACCAAGCCAGTCAAACAAAGCAGCATGGCAACAGCAAACCTCATTACTCAGGCCCATCGTTCTTCACCAGCAACGTGAAACCTGCCGCGATTAGCATCCAGACTCCGCACGGCACGACCGCAACCAGACGGCTGCCTCCCTCGAAAATCGTCATCGTTTACGAAAGATCTCATCCGAGCTTCGACCACCCTACAGACATCCGCAGACATTCTGAAGCGTTGATCCAAATCGGATTCATGTCTTACTTCTAACACTCCTCCGGAATCACTTATGTCACTCACCGCTATTGCTCATGAACTCTAGAACCAAGCTCCACTGGCGCCGCAAGCTGCATGCCTCAATAATTCCCGCCTGATCACCGGATCTACCCAGCCAGCTCCTCGCGAATAAGAGCCACGGAACTTGCCACCTTCCATCCACCCCGCAGCCCATTCACGATCTCTTACAACTACCATGTCCAACTCCTACCTTCTTAAATTCCAGCTCGGCCCAGTCCAGGACTTCATCGCCGCCGCCCGCTCCACCCGCGACCTCTGGAGTGGATCTTTCCTGCTCAGCTGGCTTGTGGCGAAGGGGATTGAAGCGCTCCCGCAGGGACACAACCTCATTTTCCCAAGCAAAGACCGGCAACCCCTATTGCAAACTCCACTCAATCCTTCCGCCGATGGCATCCTTATCCCCAATCTTCCCAACATCTTTATTGCCAAAATCCAAGGCGGCCCAAAACAAGCCGCCAAAGATGTGACCAAAGCCATCAATGACGAATGGGAAAAGATCGCCACGGCAGTCTGGGCCACGCACAAGTCTCTCGGCATTCCCGAATCCACCAAAGCCCGCTTCCTCTCCCAAGTCGACAGCCACCTCTCGATTGCATGGATGGCCACCGAACTCGAGGATGAGTCGCCCGAAACCTATCTGGAGGCCTACAAAAACAACGGCTGGCATCTCGATGCCGTGCGCCAGACGCGTGAATTCGAGGGTTGGAAATCCGCAGATGGTTCTTCGGAAAAAGACAGCCTCTCAGGTAAGGAGGAAGCAGTCTTCCATGGCTCAGGCAATCCAAACAAAGCAAATGTCTGGCACAACCTACTCAATAAGCACTCCGACCACATGAGCGCCGTCGCAATCATCAAGCGCGTCTGGCATCTTGCCTACCTCAGAGACGAGCAAGGACTCCCAACCGACTCCAAACAATTTCACATTCGCTCGATCCCCGCAATTGCCGCCCGCCAGTCGAAACTTGATGACGAGGAAGACACCCAAGAAAAGACGTCGGGAGAAAAATATATCGCCGCGATCGCCTTCGACGGCGATTCCATCGGCCAATGGGTCAACGGCGCTTTCCTGCCCGAAACCCACGAACTCGACCTCAAGCAGCACCACTCGGCATTCAGCAAGGCGCTCTCAAACTTCGCCCTGAACAGAGTCCGGGAAATCGTCGAGAATCCAGTGAACGGCACGGATGAGAAAGGATGCGCCATTCAGGTTCCCCTCGGACAACTCATTTATGCCGGTGGAGATGATGTGGTCTGCCTCGTCCCGGCGGATGCCGCACTTGAGGTGGCAGCCCAACTCCGCACCGCATTCCAGGACGCGACCGATGGAACCAAATCCACTGGCGGGAAACCTGATGCGTCCGCCGGTATCGCCATCGCTCACATTCACGCCCCTCTTCAGGACCTGATCCGCGAAGCACAAAGGGCAGAGAAGCGTGCCAAGACCACGATTGGTCGCCCCTCCTTTTCCATCACTCTCATGAAGCGCTCCGGGGAAATCTCTCGTTGGGGCAGCAAGTGGGACTACGGCGGACTGCAACTTTACCGCACCATCGCCGAAAATCTGAAGCCCGGCGGACTCAGTGGCAAGTTTCCCCACCGCGTCTGCCAGCTTCTCACTCCATACCTCACCCGACAGGTCGGCATCACCAAACAGGAGGATGCCATCACAGACATTGAATCAGCCAAAGATCTCATCGCCCGGGAATTTTCCCATGCTGTCGTGCAGCAAGGATCCGCGCACCTCACCAGTTCAACGAATTCCAGGCTCGGAGAGTATTTGGACGGTATCCTGATGGCACGCGAAGAACGCGACAAGAACACAGGAAATCCTCTATCGAGCTCGGTCTTCCAAGAACTCCTCACATCCATCGTCGGACTTTGCACCACTGTTGCCTTTGCCGACCGCACCAAACCCACACCCGCTGAATAGCAACCCGCCTTATGAACCAACTACTCCTGAGACCCACCGACGTCCTGTTTTTCAAAGACGGTCGCCCCATGTCGGGCAGCCTCTCCGGCCACGGCGCGGCATGGCCACTGCCAACTGTCCCCAACGCAGCCCTCCACGCAGCCCTTTGGCGGGCGGGTGACCTATTTAAAAACGCCCACCCGCATCGTCGCAGCCGTAAGGGTATTTATGGGAACACTCGAGATCGCAAGTTCGGTTCGTTGAAAACTGCCGGACCTTTCCCTGTCTACACCAAAGATGACGGAACCATCTGGTTTTTCCCTCGCCCATTGGACGCCGGGATTTCCGGAACTACCAAACCTTCACTCTTACCCTTGGCCGAAGGATTCGACCGCACGCTGGGCAGCCTCTCAAAACCTCTCAAGTATCCGCTCGCCAACACCTTAACACCCACGAAAGACCAACCCAAACAGTGGTGGAGCGAAGGCGCATGGAACCACTATCTCGGAACTGCATCGAGCGACACGGAGTGCAGCAACACTTCCTGTAAATCCGACTCTGATTTTGCCGATACCGAGTCCACCTTCGGCATCCGTATTGATCCCGATACCGGCACCCAGGACGGCGAAAGCTTTTTCTCCGCCCACTACCTCCGTCTGCGAGAAAATTGGTGCTTGGGCTGCCTCGCAGAAGCCGAGGACAAGGAATTTCACGGGGAAAAGGACAACAACGATCTCGTCCAAGCCATCTTCCCCAACAGTGGCACCCAGCCTCCCGTCATCATCGGCGGGCAGCAGCGGCTCTGCACGGTTCGACGCGACAATCCTGTGAAGCTACCGCTCCCTCTCGGGGAAACCCATAGATTCGAGCAACGGGACTCCACAGGAAAACCCACTTGGCTTGTAAAATGGGCTCTTCTCACACCCGCCATCTATCCCACGATCAATGCCGGGACTTCAAAAAGGGGCACCGAGCGTAAAGCTCACCCCGGCGGCTGCCTACCCACCTGGGTCTGTCCAGACACAGGTAAGGTGTTGCTCGAGACCGTCTCCGACGATGAACGCAAGCGCCGCCGCAAACTCAATGCGGAAGGCAAAGGCTACCCCTCGAACCCAAATATTCCCGCCAGCCTCGTAGCCGCCATCACCGGCAAGCCCATCCCGGTCACTGGCTACGCACTCGACAACGGTCTCGATGATCGTCCCCCCGGCCCCAAACCCACCCTTCTCGCCGTGCCCGCTGGTTCCGTCTATTATTTCAAGTGCGACTCATCTGAAGCCGCCGAAAAGCTCGCCGCCGCGCTCAACTGGCACGGTGACACCCCCGGCACCGCCATTAAAAACCGACGCTCCACCCTGATGGGCGAAAAAGGCTTCGGTCTCGGCGTCTGCTCTTCCTGGGAGTTCCACGACGGTACACGGCCCGAATAACATCCCCGGACATCCCCACATTTCCCAATCTCTAATTTTCGTTCCACAATCTGACATCCATGAAATCCAAAATCCTCTTTCTCTTCACCCGAACTCCGCTCCATGTCGGTGCTGGAGCCTCCGTTGGTGCCATCGACCAGCCCGTCCAGCGCGAACGACATACCGGATTTCCGATAATACCAGCATCGTCATTGAAGGGTAGTTTCGCGGATCAATGGCCAGCGACCCACGAAAATGGTGACGGCACGAAATCCCGACTTTCTACCGAAGAGAAGGAGGTAAATGGCAAGAAAAAGCTTTTCGTGAAGAGCGCCGACGAATGTGCATGGCTCTTCGGCTCTGACACGACTGATCTCTCCTTCGCTGGCTCTCTCATTTTCTCCGAAGCCCGGATCCTCGCCTTTCCCATCCGCTCCGCTAGAGGCTCCTTCGCTTGGATCACCTGCCCGCTCATGCTTCAGCGAGCGAAGCGGGATGGCGCAATCGCAACGGAATTCTCGAGCGAACCTGGTGAGGACATGGCCATCTTCAAATCCGGCGGACCGCTAGCCATCGGAGATCAGATCGTGCTCGAAGAATACTGCCTCAGCCAAGCGGGAGAATACTCCGAAGCCCTCGCCAAAGAGATCGCCGATCTCGTCCCCAACGACGCACTCTTCCAATCCGTGACCGAGCGCCTCGTCATCCTCTCCAACGGCATGATGTCCCATTTCGCCACCACCACCTGCGAAGTCGCACAGCATGTCCGCATCTCCGATGAAACTGGCACCGCCGATCCTGGAGGCCTCTTCAACCAGGAAAACGTCCCTGCCGACACCCTCTTCTATTCACTCATCTCCGCCACCAAAAGCCGCGTCCCGCACGCCGACTACTCGGGCAAATCCGCAGACGATGCGCTCGATGAGTTCACCTCCAAAGTCGCCAAAGAGAACGTTTTCCAGTTCGGCGGCGACGCCAGCACCGGACTCGGATTCGCGTCCGTCTCCACCAAGCCCACGAAAGAAGCCTGAGCCATGCAAAACCTCGACCAGATCCGGGCCAAGCATGCCCTCGCAGCCGCGGCCGCAACGAAAGAAGTCAAGGGCAGGACCGTTCACTGCTTCACCCGAGCCGATGTCGCCGGTTTCCCAGCCCTGATCGTTCAGAATGGACTGCTCTCCGCATTCGCTTACGCGACGGAAAAAGACAAACCCACCCGCGAAGGCATCAAGTTCGCCTGCGACCGAACCGCCGACCACCTCTCGCGCCACGGCATACCCATACTCGCCGGGAAAACCACCGGCCCCGCCCTCATCGACGCCCTATCCACCGCCACCAGTCTCGACCTCCAACGCGCCACCACCGAGACCCTCGCCTTCTTCGGTTTCCTCAAACGCTTCGCCTCGAAAGAGCAAGACGACTCGCTAGACACCAATTGACCACATGAAGTGACCACAGTAAGCTGCCGCGATGAAAACGCTCCAAGTTTCCAAATTTAAAGCGCGCTGCCTCGGCCTGCTCAAGGAGATCCGGGATACCGGTGAGCCTCTCACCCTCACCCTGCGCGGCGAGGTGATCGCCGTCGTCCAGCCGCCCGGACTCGAATCCCTGCCGGAGCGGGAAACGGTGGCCGACACGCTGCGGCGGCTGCACCCGCTGCTGCTCGTCGAGGACGAGGAACTTGAAGTCCCTCCAAGAAGCAGCCGCCCCTCCGCCGCCGAACCCTTCCCAGACGAATCCGCCTGAACGATGCGCCCCTTCATCGACACCAACATCATCAGCGAACTGATGCGTCGCGAACCGGCCTCCTCGGTTCGCTCTTGGGCCGTCCGGCAGTCGGGCTTTCTCGTCAGCTCCATCGTCATCAAGGAACTCATTTTCGGCGTCACCCGAAAAAACCTCCAAATGAAACGCCAGTGGCTCGATGAGTTCCTGCTCCATCATTGCGAGTCCCTCGCGGTGACTCCCGCCATCGCTCGCCACAGCGGCATCCTGCGTGGCCAACTCGCCACCCGCGGCATCACCCGCCACCCGTCCGACATGCTCATCGCCGCCACCGCCCTGCTCCATCAAGCCCCACTCGCCACCCGCAACACCGCCGACTTCGAGCACTGCGGCCTTCAACTCATCAACCCTTTCAGCCCCTGATCCCATGTCCATTCACGCTCCACGCAAAACCCTTGACGCCCTCGGCAACGGACTGCTCCCCGAGTGCAATTCTCGCTCCTTGTTCAAAGATCGCTTCGCAGATCCTGAGGCAAAAGATGACAAAGATGCAACAACCCGCAAGGACTGGTTCCGCGCTCTCATCGGACGCAGCGCCGTCAGTATCGAACGCCTTGAGTGGCACCCCGACGGCTCCATCCTCCTCCACGCCCGGCTCGCGTCGCGCCTGATGATCGATCTCGCCGGCGGCGTCATGGAAAACGCCAACCTCAATCTTGACCGCTACGGACTGCCCGTCATTCCAGGCAGCGCCGTCAAAGGCTGCGCCCGTCGCATGGCCCTGCAGGCTCTTCACGATTGGATTGAGCACCAAGAGAGCAAAGGCAGCGCCGAACGCCCCACACCCGACGACGCCTGCGCGCCCTGCTGCGAGGGGTTCGAAAAACCCGCGGAGATGCTCTCCGCCATCGCCCGCGTCTTCGGTTGGACACCGGAAGATTGGAAGACCGACAAAAACAGTAAAGAACACTACAAGTCCGACTTCGCCTGGGCCTGCGCCGGCAACAAAGAACTGCTTCAAGCCGCCAAGTCCATCAATCCCGACCACGAAACCTTCGCCGGCACCATCGCCTTCCTCCCCGCTACCCCCAACTGCGATCCCCACCTGGAACTCGACGTCGTCACCCCCCACCACACCAAATACCATTCTCGCGAACCCGGCTACGAAAACGCCCCGGACACCGAAGACCCCATCCCCGTCTTCTTCCCCGCCGTCAAACCCCAGGGAGAGAATGACTACTTCACGTTCCCCCTCATCCCGCTCCGCCGCGCCATCACCGGCGACATCGATCTTGCCAAACGCTGGCTCGCCCACGGGCTGGAACTCCTCGGCATCGGCGCGAAAACATGCACCGGCTATGGGGTCTTCTCAGTCCTCGACGACGAGAATCAGCCCGCCTATCCCGCACGCTTCGAACCCATCCTCTCGGAATCTGAAAAATTCCTGCGCGACTGGGGCAACAAAATTCTCAACAGCATGAGTACCCGGGTGTTCGTCATAACAGCCTCCACCATCCAGAGTGACACCGAACTACTCCGGGTTTTTAAGGCGCTCGCAGCGGACAAACTCTCCAACCTCAAGGACCCGTTCTGGAATCCACTCAAAATCGACCCCAAAGGCAAATCACTCCTCACCCGGATTACGCCACTGCTGCCACAGCCATGAAATCACTCGCGCTCAAGCTCCAATTTATCAGCCCCGCCTTTGTCGGCGGTGCCTTTCCGAAACGCGAGGGATACCACGAGCCCTCCGCCGAACTCCGCGCTTCATCCATCCGTGGGCAACTCCGCTGGTGGCACCGTTTCCTCGGGAAAACTGCGTCCGAGAAACGCATCTTCGGCAGTGTGGCGGGCAAAACCGGAAACGCGGCGGGATTCACCCTCCGGCTTCTCGAAGCCCCCGAGCCCGTTGAGGGGGCAACCACCCCTGCGGCTCTCAATCTCGCGTCCTCCTACCTGCTTTATACCCAGGAACTGGACAATGGAGCCAACCATCGCGCCGCCCTGCCTTCCGGCACCACCTTCCGTCTCATCATCCTCAATCGCAGCCTCTCCCCCTCCGACTGGACCGAACTCTGCGACACCGCCCGCACCTTCGCTTGGCTCGGATCACTCGGTTCCCGCTCCCGCCGCTGCTTTGGTGCCCTGACACTCGTCGAGGAAAACGGAAAACCACCAGAAGTCCCGGATCCGGTCTCCATGGCCACATCATCCGCCACCGTATGGCTCGCCAACGACTGCCCGCCCAAGACCACCTTCGAATCCTTTGCCGAAAAAGCCGGATTCTGGCTCAAGGAGCAACGTAAGGAGGCGGGCAAACGCAAACGCGACCTCTTTGGCGACGCCGGGGACAAACGCTTCGCCAGCCCCGTCATGCTCCGTCCATGGAAATCAGAAGGACAGTTTCACCTCCTGCTCATCGCCCCCCCGGTGAAAGCCGTGGAACTCGGTCACCATGTCACATCCCAGCAGCCCGACAACAGTCAATCCAAGTCCGATTGCCCTGTGGCCCAACTCCTATCCGGCACTTTCGACTTTCCCTCCATCGCACGTTACCAAAAACAAGTCGCTATCTGGTGCGAAGAAGGACGCAATGACTTGGTGAATCGCTTCGTCAAACTCACGCAAGATTCAAAATACGGCGGACTTCGAGCGCAGGATTGGTATCCGAAAGAGTAAGCTGAAAGTAATGCATCAATCGTAGTCCGCATTCGGCTGGTTTCACTTCGCTGCTGCTATTCGGATGGTCCCAATCAAATCCCAACCATGCCCTTCTCCACCATCGTCCTGACCGCCGGCATCTCCGCGTTTGCTCAACGAAATATTCTGGGTGCCCGTTTCCGCCAATCGGCCTCACCGCTTGCCTTCCCTCCCGGAAAGCAAAACCCGGAGCCTGCCGATGCGTTACTCCCGACAGAGCTTCTTGAAAAATCTTGTCTCACCTTTCTTCAAGAGTCTGACGAAGTGTCGGATCCCGCTGCGGTGTCTGCTGAGTTCTCGGTTCTGCATCAGCTCAAATCCTCCGGACAGCTTGGCACCGGTGCGGTGGTTCACTTGATCCACACACCCACTTTCGGAGGCCGACTCGCCGCCAAACTCCTGCTACCGCTGCTTCAGAAACATCTTGACGTCCAAGGCCACGCCCACGAACTCACCGTGCCATTTGACCCCAGCATCCCCGGCGGCCTCGCACTCGCCAGCGGGGCCTTCATCGGCACCGTGTCACGCCTCCTCACCGGGCAGGATCCTCGAAGCACAGCCTTCGCCCCGATCGGCGGCTACAAGGTGATGGTAGCCCTCGGCCATACCGCCGCATCCTTCCATGGGTTTCCTTCGCTCTATCTCCACGAAGACAGCCAGGTCCTCCAACAAATCGCACCCGCACCCATCTCGATTGCGGAAGAGATCCGCCAGCGAATTGCCAGCACCTCGCTCCGGGTCGGCAACGGTGCGGAGTGGAAACTGCTCGAACCCGCCGACCAACAAATTATTGCAAGCCATCCCGCCTTCTTCACCCACGTCGATGACCTCGTTGAACTAAACGAACTCGGCCAGTTCCTTCGGCTCAATGATATTCCCATTCATCTTTCTCAGGAGGCCGCCACCGCTTTGAGGAAAGAGCACAATTTACTTTTTAAACAAATCCTTCAAATTCGTGATCTTGCAATCAGCGACCTGAATTACCCGGGCATCAACCATGATTGGACGAGCGTTCCGGGACTTGCTCACCCTTGGAGAATTGCCCGAATGGGAGATTTCAAACGCTTCGCTTGGCAGATGATTGAAGGAAAATTATTCATCTATAAAATTTGGAGAACTCACCCAGCATACGATCAGGAAGCTGCGGTCGCCATCACCACCAAAATCCCTTATGAAAAACTTGCGTCATGGGAAACCTTACCAGTTTGAAGCACTGAAAACTTCAAATCCCTGTCCGCACAATCCTTATTATCAACCATGATTGTCCTGCTCACCTTTCTCGGCACCGGTAATTACACCTCCGCCTGCTATCAATTCGGCGATCAAACGATTTCCCATCAGGAGGCTTACTTCAGCGCCGCTCTTGCCAGCCATCTCAAGCCCGACCGAATCATCTCGCTGCAAACGGAAGCGGCGAGCAAGAAACATGGAGTCCCACTCAATTCACGTTTTCTTGATCTCGATTTCGCCCACGTTCCCGTGAAGATTCCTGAGGGAAAGGCTGAGTCCGAGCTTTGGGAGATCTTTTCCTCGCTGACTAACTCAGTTCCCCGAGACTGCACCCTCCACTTGGACATTACCCATGGTTTCCGTTCACTACCCATCCTCGGATTCATCGCCTTGAACTATTTGCGGACGACCCGCAACGTCACACTCGGCGGTATCCACTATGGAGCCTGGGATGCCATGGAAACCGGTGTCGCCCCAGCCTTCGACATCACCCCATTCCTCACCTTGCTCGACTGGACAGCGGCTGCCGATCAATTCCTCTCGACCGGCTCCGCCACTCGGCTCGCCGGATTGCTCGGAAATATTCAGCAATCCATCCGGCGGAATCCTGGAGAAATCCCTACCGGAGATCTTCCTACTAAACTCATTTCACTTGGATCCACCTTGGAAATTGCGGCTAATAACCTCACACTTCTCCGAACGGGAGCTATCAAAGCAAGCGCGGAGAGTGTCGCTCGACAGATCGAGAACGCGACGAAAAGCAAAGACATCACCCGCTTCGCCCCCGCGTTCCTTGATGTGCTCCAACCGGTCCAGGCTGACCTCACTCGCTTCGCAGGCACCGATCTCTCGATTCTCCGCGACCTAATCGGCTGGCTCATCGAAAAGGACCGCCCAGACACAGCTCTCACCCTCGCAGCCGAATGGATCGTCAGTTGGTTGATGGTTCGTCTCGGAAACTCCGATCACCACACGAATGAAAAAAACCGCAAGCCATACGACCAATGTCTCAATCTCTTGATTGATGAGTATTCCAAACGCAACGAAATCCCGAATCCTTCTGCGGAGTCCAAAGACCTTCTCAAGAAACTCAAAAGCCGTTCCGCACCTGCCGAAAGGGAATGTCTCGCGGCAGTCGCATCCCAGTTAAAGACCGCGCGCAATGATTTGAATCACGCCGGCTTTCGTGACTCACCCATGGCAGCCCGAGCGATCCACTCGGTGGCAATGGAAATCCGCGACGAACTCATGCAGTTGAAACTCCACTAGCAAGACCCTATTCGAAAAGCCGCTGACCGGCCGAAAACACGTCGCAGCCTGCGTATGAATCATTCATTGAAAATAAAATAAATACCTTGAAAAGGTGTGACTCAACATGTTGTAATTCAACAACTTAATATCACTCAGGAAATTGAATAAACCAACACGTGCGACACGCCA
>CAZVMS010000076.1:0-9953 GCA_964628795.1 uncultured Haloferula sp.
AAACTTGAGATCCAGGCAGGTGTTGGGCCATTTTTCCCAGTGAAAGGCGCTGCGCACCTCCCGCAAGCCCTCGGCACCCTCTGCAGACCGCCCGCTTCAACTAAAAATTCGAAAATCACCCTGCCCGAATGGCTTTTCGAATAGGGTCCAGCTACGACAGGTTGACGACGATCGCTGATGTCCCTTTGGGTGACTGGTTCCATCTTGCCGCGGTTTATGACAGCGATTCGTTGACCAAGCGGCTGTATCTCAATGGAGTTCTTCAAGGCGAGCAGGTCATTGGGAATCTTCAGCCGACGAATTTCACCTTTGGGATCGGTGGTAGTGCGGTAGTCGGCACGAGTGTCAATGCCTCGATCGACGGCCTGCGGCTTTGGAGTTCGGCGAGGAGCGAGATCGAGTTGCTGGCCGACATCGACCGCGATCTCACGGTGTTCGATTCCGAGACCTCCGCTGCCGACAGGGTCGTGGATTCCCTGCTGGCGGAGTGGCGTTTCAACGAGCTTTCTGGTGGGGCTCTGGCAGATAGCTCCGGTCCTCCCCTTCGCAATGCAGGGGTACGCGCGGGCTCGATCAATGCCGCCAGCGTTGTGGACGGGCTTGCGTTTCGACCGGCGCCACCGCTGGCGAGTGAAGCGATATCGGCGTTGGATTTTGACGGTAACCCGGGTTCACGGGTCACGGTGTCGAACGGGAATCGACTCGCCCCGGCCGCGCCAAGCGCAGCTCTGACCTTGGAGGCCTGGATTCAGGTGGGAGATTTCAACCAACCGTGGCAGGCGATCGTGACGAAGGGCGATGCTTGGGGCCTGAGCCGCTTCGGCGAAACGTCGAAGATTTCTTTTCGCACCCGAAAAAGCGGCACGGTCGATGACCTGGCAGGTGCGACCGATCTGCTGCCGGGCCGCTGGTACCATGTCGCAGGAACCTGGGATGGGGCGGTGAAACGGCTTTACCTGGATGGTAATCTCGACGCGGTGGTTGAATGGAGCGGACCGCTGGATGTCGTTCCTGATGCTCTTTTGATCGGCGACCATCCCATCTCTAACAGGGCTTTCATCGGATCGATGGACAATGTGCGGTTGTGGGCGCGGGCACGAAGTGCGGCTCAGATCGAGGCGGGCCGATGGACGGATCTACGCGGTTTTGAAAGTGGTCTGCGTGGCGATTGGCGTTTCAACGAGGAGTCGGGCAGTTTGATGGCGGACGATCACTCTTACCTTGAGGCTGATGGCACGCCCGGTGCCGCCGTGACCCGAGTTGCCGGGCTGTCTCAGGCTCCTCTGACTGCTCCGGTGGCAGACGTTTCGTCGCCGGCGGGAGGTGCCTTGTATTTCCCCTCGGATCTGGCGATGAAGTCGCATGTCCTATTGCCAATTGACGACCAGCTCAATTCAACCGATGCGCTGACGGTCGAGGCTTGGGTCAGTCTCTCGGCCTATGCCAAGAAGACGCAGGCGATCGTTACCAAGGGCAAGTCGTGGGCTTTGGTGGTCGATCCCTTGAACGGAATTCTGAATTTTCAGACGATGAGAGGTTCGGAAACGTTTTCACTCCGCACCATCGAGCCATTGGATTTGAACGATTGGCATCACCTTGTGGCGGTATTCGATGGCACGACCAAGCGGATCTATGTTGATGGCGAACTCAAGGCCTCCGCCGATTTTGTCGGGCCGCTTGAGAGTTCCAGCCTGGGTGTGGTTTTTTCCGGGAACTCCGACACCGCCGCAGGTCAAGTTTCGATGCGCGGTCGTCTGGACTCGGTTAGAATTTGGTCGGATGTCCGGAGCCAGCAGGAGATCAGGGACGAGTCAGCGCGCGAACTGCGCGGGACTGAACCGGGTCTCGTCGGCGTATGGCGCTTTGACGACGAGGGTGCGCCGGGTTTCGATAGCTCCTGGCACCGCCTCCATGGGACATCCTCTGGTAGTCCCACGGCTTATGCTCCTCTAACCGTGGCGGGGCTGCCTTTCGCTTTGCCCCAGGGCGGTCCGCTGGCCCTCGATTTCAACCGCGACGCGGGCGATGGGGACTTCGTCAGCGTGGGTGCCGATCCCTTGTTCTCGTTCACCACCCAGATGAGCGCCGAGAGCTGGGTGTTCATTGGTTCGGTCCCGCCGCCCGGCGAATCCTTCGCACTGATCTCGAAGGGCGACAGCGCTTGGGAAGTCAGCATCGGGGACAACGGGAAGATCAATTTCCATACGGAGGGAGTCACCCTGAATGATCTGGTCGATGGGAACAACGACCCGAAGGCCGGCACCGCCTTTCCCGACCTGTTCTCCGTCGGGCGCATCGAGCCGGGCGTCTGGTACCACGTCGCGGTGGTGTGGAATGCGGCCAGCTCCCGCAAGGAGATTTACATCAATGGCGTGCTCGACAATTCGCGGGACGATCTCGTCGGGGCGATTGCAGGCAATTCGTTGCCGGTGCTGTTCGGCGGGACTCCGTCGCAGGCAGCAGGTGTCGTTCCAGTTCCGGGCAATCTCTTCACCGGAGTGCTCGACGAGGTGCGGCTGTGGAATGTCCCGCTGACCGCCACGCAGATTCGCACTGCCTTTGATAACCGTTTGCACGGCAACGAACTCGGCTTGGTCGGCTACTGGCCGTTCAGCCAGGGTGGGCGCAATCCGGATGACAGCGAGTCGATGCTCGCGCTCGACCAGGCGCTTGTTCCGCGGATTGCGATCAACGGCAACTTCTCTCCGACGATGGGGATCCTCAACCGGGTTCCCGGCGTGTTGCTGGGAGATCCTGGAGCATTGCAGTATGCCCTCTCCTTCAACGGAAGCGACGAATTCATCGAGGTTCCATCCGATGGCAAGTTTGGGGTTTCGGGCGGCGACCTGACCATCGAGGCGTGGATCGCGCCTCAGGGCGTCGGCCTGCGGACCATCGTGATGCAAGGCGATCTTGGCTTCGGACTGGCGATCGACGACCAGAGCCGCCTGCGCTTCTTTGCCGATGGCAATCCCATCAACAGTCTCGCTTCCACGGGGACGGTCACCAACGGCGAATGGCAACACGTTGCTGTCGTGGTTGATGGCGCTGCCGGGACCGCGAGATTCTACATCAATGGCATTCCTGCAGGCACCGTTCCGGGTGCTCGTGTCATCATCAAGCCCGGCGGTGCGCTGGTCATCGGCAAACTCGGGCCCTACGGCGGCAGCTACTACCACGGCCTCATGGATGAAGTCCGGGTTTGGCAAACCGCGCGAACACCCGCCCAAATGGAGTTTTTCGCCCTGCAATCCCTTTCCTCCGGCAATCAGGGGCTGGCCGGATACTGGCAGTTCAATGAAGGGCGCGGTCTTACCGTAGGCAACAGTAGCAGTGGAGGCAACCCGGGTGCGCTTCAATCTATGGATGATTCGAATTGGACTGCCGGTCACGTCTTCGAGGGCGGTTCCGTCGATCTGGGGCTGAACCTCACGCCTAACGCATCCGCGGCGGGCCTATGGATCGGCACCATTCAGCTCGACCGGGTCAATGAAGTTCAGACCGCGATCGGCGGTGACTCCAACGAACCGACTCCGACCGCCGACACCCTCAGCATGCGGATCATCCTCCACGTCGACGCGACTGGTTCGATGCAACTCCTGAAGGATGTGATCATCATGGCCGCTCTCACCGACCCTGCCGACCCGGCTTCTGCACGGCGGACGGTCCTAGTGACTGATCCGGCGTTCATTCCGCAGTTCGCTGGCATCGTCGAGCGCGACGGGAAGCTCGTGGGACTCCGCTACAGCTCGATCGACTACGATTTCACGGGCAACGAATTGACGATGCTTGGCGGGATTGGCCAAGGCACGGAGGCTGCTGGCAAGATCACCCTCGGTCGGAACCACCCGACCAATCCGTTTCGCCACAAGTATCACTCACAGCACGCTACCGGCTTCGAGATCAACCGGCAGCTTTCACTCTCGTTTGATACCGCAGCGGAAAACCCCCAGAGCGCTCGGCCGGGCTTTGGCAGCGAGTGGATCAGCGGCACCTACCGCGAAACGATCGGCGGCCTCCATAAGATCCCGCTCAAGACCGAAGGCCGGCTTGAACTGCAACGCATCAACCGGGTGGCCACGCTTAACGACCGATGACTGCCTTCCCTTCCCTCCGCTACGATCACGCTACCTGTTCCTACCGTATGAAACCTTTCCAAGCGCGACCGTGGATGTTGCGGCTCCTTCCGGCTGTCGCCCTGCTTCTGGCTACCGCTCCTCTCTGCCATGCGGCAGCTCCGGTGGTGGCACCCGGCCAAACCTTTGAGGTCGAAGAGAATACGACCTCCGGATCTCCGGCGGGAGTCGACCCGATTGAAGGATCGAGCGTCAGTACAGCGGCCGCAAGTGCTGCCGCGACCTCCTTTGCCATCCAGACAGGCAACGATGCGGGTTTCTTTAGTATCAACCATGCCGGGCTCATCAGCATCAACGGGAGTGCGGACTTCGACTTCGAAAACCCCGCCAAGGATTCCTTCACGCTCGGGATCGTCGCGACCAATGCCGATGGGAGTTCGCCAGCGGTCAACGTCCAGATCAACATCATCGATGTCGACGAGGCTCCAGTGATCGCGATCACACCTAGCGCTCTACCGATTGGCTTGCCGGAGAACTCCCGACCTTCGCCGGTGGTAACCGTCTCAAGCACCGATCCCGAAGGAGAGCCCGTCAGCTATTCCATTATCTCGATCACTGCAAACAACGGAAGCGACGCAACGGGCGCTTTTGTGATCAATGCGGCCACGGGTGCGATCACCGTTGGTGACATCTCGAAAATCGACTATGAAGCCCAGCTGCCATTGCCTACTCCGCCTGCCGCCACGTTTACGATCAGGGTCGGGGCCACGGAGACCGGTGCCGGTCCAGACGAGGCCGACTTATCCTCCTCTTTCGATATCCCGGTCAACTTGATCGACGTCGATCCTGAACCGCTGGTGATTTCCAATCAGGCCTACACCTTCGACGACAAATCAGACCCCATTGGCACGGTTGAGGTCGTCAACGGGGAAAACCGGACCAAGACCTTTTCCATTGCCTCCCAGAAGGATTCCGTTGGGAATTCTGTCGCCTTCTTCCAGATCGATCCGGTCAGCGGTGAGATCAGCTCCAATGCCTCTGACACCGAATTTCGATTCAACAATCCTTTCATCCTCCGGGTCGTCGCAACCCCCGGCACGCCTCTCGCTGGCGAAACGCCCGCCGCAGGGGACATCACCCTCAACTATCTCAGCAACAAGCTGCCGGGCGGCAACCCCCTGATGCTCGCTGTTGGCGAGCACCTCGTGGACATCACGCCAGGTTCGGCCGGCAGCGTTTATGGTTTGGTCCGGCTTTCGAACGGCACGATCCAGCTGCGTGTTTTCGATGAAGCTTTCTCACGTCAGCTGGTGATTCCCGTCACCGGAGCAAGTGACCCATCGACGGTCGAAGGGATCGCCGTCGCGGGCCAGCACCTCATCGTCACCCTGAAAAACACGATTCTCCGCTACGATGTCGCCAAGCTCGCGGACTATGCTCCGAACGCTCTCGCTCCAGCCGTGCCGCTAACGGTGAATGTCGGCGATGTGCGCATCCGTGATCTTGCCGTGAAGAATTTGGCGGACATTTGGTACGTCTATGTTTGCGGCCAGTCTCTGGATAATGGTCAGTTCTTTTGGCGGCGCTACCGGGTTTCCGACCTCGCTGCCGGGACGATCCACAAGTGGGGGTTCACGACGGAAACCATCCAGCTGAAAACCATTGTTGATCGACCATGGCACGAATCAGGGGATTACGACATTATCAACAGCGTGACTCTGCCCATCACTTCGGCAGCGAACTACCGCTTGTTCAGCATCGAAGTCGACTCGGCCGGCAACGCCTACATCGCCGGCAGTTGGCGTGATCCTCTCTACGATCGGGCAGTTGGCGGAAACAGGGCTTACGGGGTGCAAGCATCTGTGCCGGGAGGGGACCCCTCTACTCCCAAGCTCACCTTCGGAAGGGGTGGCTACGACACTTATAGCAAGAACGGCTTCGGAACCAAGTTCTGGAGGGACGCAACCTACCCACAACAGCCTCAGCGAATCACCGGATTCGTCTACAAATTCTCCTCTTCCGGGACGTATGAAGCAGGCCGTCACGATGGAGGAAGCGGCGAGGACAGTTACACCCAGAGTTTCGTTCGCGACCTCGAGGTCACCGAAGATAACGGTCAAACTTCGGTCCACGCCGTGATGCAGTACCGGGGATCGGGCACTCTCGGCGCCGAGGCGCGGAAGTCGACCGGGTATCAATCGGTGGGAGTGTTTCCGAATGCCGGCCAGATATTCCCTAATATCTTCAACGCGGGCTTAACGGTCGACCTTGGTAGCTATGATATCAAGGTGATGCGCTTCGACGGCAACCTGGAACCCGCGACCACCAATGACGCCGTGGCGGCCAGCGCCGAAATGCTCCTCGGCGGCGTGGAGGAAAGAGAGATTTCCATCAGCGTCGATCCACAGGGAAGCATCTATCTCATGGCAGCGGCACCCGATCAGCGCTTGAGATTCACCTCCTCCTCCAACGATACCGATTCGCTTGATCCGATCAGCCCGGCCTCCTCCCGCTACATTGCGGCACAGCTTGACAGGAACTGCTCCTGGCAATGGGTCGAGCTTTTCGGCCTTGGCACCTACACTCCCCGCAACGCCTACCCCCGCGCGGCCCTTTCCCGCTGGCATGGCGACCAGAACGCGGTCCTGCTCGCCGGCAACCTCGCCAACGGCAGCCTCAGGATTGTGGACGGGAACAAGTCCAACACAGTTTCCGACAAGGCCTTCTTCACCTTCATCTCCTCGGCCCAAGACTTCGTCGGCAATGTCGGCATGACGATCATCTCCGAGTTCGGCGACAGCGGAGTCCATGTCCATCCGTTCGAAGGCACTCAAACGAAGCAACCCGGAGACGCCATTGAGGCGTATGTTCCCGAGATCATCTACTTCGAGGATCTAGCTGGGGTGATGGTCCCGATGGGCAGCTTCGACACGCCACCGACGGAGGATGCGATCGAGCAAAGGGCGGTGATGCGTGCGATCAGCACCGGCTACACGGTGGCGGACATTTCCGGCGATAGCCAACTCCCGGATTTCTCGGACCCCAGCAACCGCTACACCTTCATCTTCGAGCGAAATACCCAGATTACCTTCAACTGGAAGGTCGAGTATGCGCTCGAAATTAAATCCAATCTCGCTGGAACCGGGGCCACGGTCGACACCGAGGGAAACTGGGCTGTCGGCACCCTCACCGGGCTTGGCCTGACCTCCACCGCCGCCGGTAACCCGGTCCCCGCTGTCCAGAAACACTGGGTCGCCGAGAACGAGATCGTCACTGGCTTCATCGATGGCTCGGTCCCCGATGCCGAAAAATTCGGAACGCGATACGTGGTCGACGGTTGGAGCGCTGGAGGCAGCGCGTCCGCAAGTGTCCCGGCCAATGGCATCAATCTTCAGGCACGCCAGCAGGTTCCCCAGTTCGTCATGGATGGCCCCGCCACCCTGACCTACAACTGGCGGATCCAGCACCGCGTGCAGGTCAGCACCTCAAACTCCGCCACCCAGGATGCCCCACAGATCCGTGTTGGAACTGGCTTCGCCGCCCCCGCCGTCGGAACCAACGGTTTCGGCTCCGGTGAACACTGGTTCGATCGCAACAGCACCCTAAGGATCGGATCCTTGTCCAGCATCGCGGGCAAGGAACTAACCGGCTGGCTCAACGCCACCGCTCCGTTCTCACCCGAGTCAAGTCCCTCCGCACTTCCCGGCGTTAGCAGCGACAGTAGTTTTGTCTACGTTCAGGCTCCTCCACTCGTTGAGAGCATCCGCGTGAGCTGGAATTACAACGACACCATCTATCGAGTCTCGACCACGATTGGTGAAGTTGCCGACCTGTCGTCAGCCACCAATTCCCAAGGGATCGCCCTTTCCTCCAATGCCACTGCGCTCGGTGAAGTCGAGATTTCCCCTGGAGTCTACGGCCCACCGAACCACGTCACCCTGGTCGACTCGCCGCCAGCAAGC
The DNA here is from genome assembly GCA_964628795.1 of uncultured Haloferula sp. Taxonomy (GTDB): domain Bacteria; phylum Verrucomicrobiota; class Verrucomicrobiia; order Verrucomicrobiales; family Akkermansiaceae; genus Haloferula. The sequence continues at coordinate 8,039 of CAZVMS010000076.1, forward strand.
ACCAGCCCCGACATGCAAATCTGGGACGATGTCGCGAACCAAGTCCTGCCATTGCGCCCCGGTATTTTCTTCCTTGAATGGGACAAGAATGGCGACGGCATCCGGACCATCGTGCAAGTCACCAGCACCTTCCCCAGCGAAGGACATTTCCGGCACCTCTATGCTCCCGAAATCCCGAAGGTGGAACTCGATCCCGAAGCTGACGACGCCGTCGCATTCCTTGATCTGAAGTACACCAACGGCAATGCGGCCGCCACTGGAGGTCAGTTTGAATCCTCCTCGAATGGTTTCGCCGTCCTGCTCTTCAGCCGCAGCGACACTCCGGCGGCGACCGGCGGCCCGGCCTCCGGAAACCTCAACCGCGAAACCCTGCAGGTCCGCGTGGCGCAGACGATCGTCTGGGACGGAATGACCTTCGGCGACGGCACCACCGAGGCCCTTCCCACCCAAGCCACGATCGCCACCCGCGTGCCCTCCGTGGTGGGTGGCAAGAACTACGACAAAGCCGGAATCGGCACGGGCTTCGTGGTCTATCCGAACGCCCGCTACAACGCCAACATCCATGACCGCAGCTTGGTCGCTGATGCCGGTCCGATCATCCCCGTCAACCGCCACTTCGAAGCTCCCGATGCTGGTTCAATCAATCGCAACGACCTCGTGGTATTCTGGTACCAAAAACAGGACGGCATGCTTTGGCCCGATTCCTCGATCAAATACAACGCGGTCTGGCCGACCGGCGTTCCCGCCAACGCGCCGGCCTTACCGGCAATCGACAGCGACTACCTGCGTCGCATCGTGATTGCCAGCCGCCTCGGCTCGGAAGGGGCCGACCGCCGTCTGGATTCAGAGTCGCTCGACTTGATCCCACGCGGCCAGCTTTCGTTTTCACCCGCTCGCTTTTCAGACGTCGCGATCTACAACCAACCGCGCCGCGACCTGCCGGGATTCAATCCGAACGAAGAACACGGGGTGATCGCGCCTTCCTTCAAATTCCTCAACCAAGCCAATCCTCCACCCACCGCCTACGCCTTGCGGCGTGACCTCAACGTCATCACCCAAGGCGGCGGCTACACCTCCGATCCCTATGTGCTGGTCGAGTATTTCGACTCGGATGCCGGTGACGACGGTGAGTTCCGGATGGCGATCTATGCGATCCAGTATGAGGACCCGACGATCCCGATCTTGGACGTGGATCTGACCGATGAGGATACCGCCAACGACCGCTCGTTCCCTTATGTCTTCCGCTACCCCATGCTCGCCGGTGAACCGGTCCAGCCACCCTATCCGCTCGGCCAAGTGATCGGCCTCAGCCCCTGCGAGCAGACCATCGGCTTCAACCTCGGCCTTCAGCGCAGCTATTGGGAAGACCACAAGGGTCAGGCGTGGGCGGTGTCAGACGGGGCGCTCGGCTCCCAGTTTTACTACCCGCTCGCCTTGGATTTCTGGGGTGGCGAAGGCGCTTCCGAAGTCTTCCCCGGCACCTGCGTCCCTTTCATCACTGCGGGGAGCATCCGCAACGAGCTTGTCGGCGATGTGGCCAACCCGACCTTCGTGCAGGACGCTCAATTTGAAATCAACGGCACGCAGGTGACGATCAATGGGACCAGTGCGGCGGCGTTCATCGCGGCGGTCAACGCCCTGAACGGCCCGGTCAGCGCGAGTCAGGCCGCTGGGGGCAGGCTGCGGCTTTCCCATACAAATACCAACGGTCGCTTCATCCTCACTGACGGGCGTAACTCGCCGCTTTCCGCCGCAGGTTTCGCTTTCAGCAATCCACTAGTCCCAAAATAAGCGAATCTGAAGCGCGAAGCCGAAAAGTGCGGGACCAGGCGTCCACGACACCGGTTGCGGGGCGGTGCGAGCGAAAGCGGAGCTGTTTTCCCGATCCCGAGGAGGTTTTCAGCGGCGAATTCTC
>CAZVMS010000077.1:0-1579 GCA_964628795.1 uncultured Haloferula sp.
CCCTGTACGGAGGTATTTCGAGCGCCACCACTGGATCTGAAATCGAAGCTCCCGGAGCCGCGCGAATCCATGAAGGGCCGTTGCCGCCGCCGGGCGCTACCAGGCAATGGCAATCTCCCGCCTGAGTTTTCCACACCGATCATTCCTTTTTAAAGGGACAGACACTTTATACTTATTGACACTTTATACTTATAATTTGCCAGTTCGTGGGTGATTGTATCACCCCACGGGAAACGTTTTCCTACCAACTTGCCACGAGCAGCCTTTTCCCACTCCGCTTCGGTCGGAAGTCGATATCCACCGGAGAACTGAACCAATGTGGTGTCAGTCGGATCTCCATCGTTGTAACTGCGATATATCGATCCGTCTTGTAGCAGGTAGGATGGTGAGCGACCTTCCCGTTCACTTCTCGCGTTGCACCACCACATGCAATCAGCGAGTGAAATCTTGTGCACCGGATGATCTTGGTAGCTTTCCCACATCAGTGCTGCAGAAGTTCGAAAATCTGGATACCCGTTCACCACCGCCCATTCACCAACCTCGCGCCATTCTTGGTTGGTTACCAATGTCTCCTTTATCCAAAATCGGGAAACAAAAACGTCTTGAATAGGCAACTCATCTGTCTGGCCTTCGCCAAACGTGTCCCCCATCTGGAAGCTCCCGCCAGGGATGAGGGCGAAGCCGGTGGGGGCGGGTGGGGCGGGTTCCGATGCGGTGATGCGGAAGCGCATGGCTTCGGTCTGCATCTCCGCCCAATCCGTGCCCGCATCCCAAACGAGGCGGCGATTCGCACCGGGGCGGACGTTCTCCCCGATGTCGCCGCTGACCGTGGCGACCGGAATGTCCCAAGTCGCTCCGCCGTCGGAGGTGGCCTCCAGCGTGACGACCAAACCGGACGAGTCGCTGTCGATGAGATCGTAGCGCAAGGTCACGGTGCGCTTGCCCTCATCCTGGGAGGCACGGATGTTGCGCACCACTGGAACGCTGGATTCCGCGACGTAGGTGACCACGATGCTTCCCGCCCACTCGTCCTCGGTGATGCTGCCATCGGCATTGGCGAGCGTTTTGACCGCGTAGTAGCTCTTTGACCCAGAGGTGAAATCCAGCGCGACGTTCAAAGATAAGCTCTCCACGTCGGTGGTGTGGGCCATGGTGGCGACGACCGCCCCGGAGGTGGAACCTTCCCGAATCTCGACCGCACCCGAGGCCGCAAAGGCGGTCCCGACCGGCGGACGAACGAAAAACTGCACGGAACGCTCCGCATCATTGATCGCGGTCACATCGAAGCGATAGGCGCTACCCCCGCTTGCCGGGACTCCGGCGGCGGGGTCGGTCTGGTAAAGTTGCTGAGCAAGGGCGTTGGAGCCAACCCCCAGTAGAACGGAGTAAAGAAAGGATTTGCTGAGAAGTTTCATCGTGTGACGGGTGCTTGCGTTGGCAGTTAGCTCGACCCTATTCGAAAAGCCATTCGGGCAGGGTGATTTTCGAATTTTTAGTTGAAGCGGGCGGTCTGCAGAGGGTGCCGAGGGCTTGCGGGAGGTGCGCAGCGCCTTTCACTGGGAAAAATGGCCCAGCACCC
>CAZVMS010000078.1:0-8710 GCA_964628795.1 uncultured Haloferula sp.
TTTCCTGAGTGATATTAAGTTGTTGAATTACAACATGTTGAGTCACACCTTTTCAAGGTATTTATTTTATTTTCAATGAATGATTCATACGCAGGCTGCGACGTGTTTTCGGCCGGTCAGCGGCTTTTCGAATAGGGTCCAACTAGGAACACCCCCTCCGGGCCGGCAACAAGCAGATCGACCTCATTGATGGAGCCATCGTCAGCGATGAACTCAAAGTTCGCCCATGCCCGGTAGTTGTCCTGCGCCGGGAACTGCTCATAGATGAAGTCCAACGCCTCCTGCTCCCATGGGAATTGGGATCGGGTCACGGTCTTCCAGTTTTTTTCCAGATCAGGCATTTTGGGATCAGCAGACGATTAATGAAAAGTAGGTTGGGACATCTGCGGGGTTACGAGGCATCAAAAAGTAAGAGATATCCACTCCCTTTCCGGGAAGATGCTGATAGAGTTAGGCACAGCTAGGAAGCTTCGAAATGACTACTGGAAAGCACAGATCGATTTCTCATCGAGACTACGTTCGCCAGATATATACTCCCAGCTTTTCTAGACCGTGCCCGGATGGCTCGTGATCAACACAGAGAACTGATGCCCTCGAAGGCGTAGCTGGCCGTGTCGACGTCAAGCGACTCGCAAACGTGGAAAGATCTTCTCAGCGAAGCGTAGGATTCCGTGATAGCGACCACTTCGAAACCCGGACGATGCCCACACAGTCGACCCGATACCATTCGAAGTAATCAAGCACCAGCGAACCACATGGACGTCATAAACCCAGCAGCGTTTGGTCAAACTATTGGTCAAACTCTCGCTCTAAAGACCTCTAAAACATCCATAACCAACTGATTATCAGTGCTGGAGGCGGAGGCGGGAATCGAACCCGCGAATGTCGGTTTTGCAAACCGATGCCTTACCACTTGGCTACTCCGCCGCTACGCTGATCGCGTGAGACCGATGGCGTAAGCTCCACTCGCCCTGGTGTCAATGCCCGGGTTTTCAGAAAGACGATGGAAAAAGTACGCTCCAATGAAATCACTTCTATCCGGCTCGATGGCGGTTTTTCACTGAAAGCAGACGACGGGCGATCGCATGGCAACCAAGGGGCGCGGTCAGAAACACGAGCACGGCACAGCCAATACAGATCGGAATGGCGCTTGGGAAACGGAAGGCGGCCGCCCCCAACATCAGGAGCACCGCCAGCGAAGACGCTTTGGTGCCGGCATGCAGGCGCGCCAGAGCGTCAGGCAGACGAAATAGTCCGAGTGAGGCGATCAGGAAGGCGAGGCTTCCCAGCAAAAGCAGGAGGTGAAGGATCATCGCTTAGTTGTCGCGGATCAGCCGCGAGAGAATGAGGGTGGACAGGAATCCCAGCAGCGAGAGCGCAAGGGCGAATTGTAAGGCCAGCGGGCGATCGTCATGAAAGGCCATCAGCACGCTCAGACCGAGCAGTTGAAAGGACAGCACATCGATCGCGATCACGCGGTCGGCATCGGTCCGCGAACTGATCACCCGCAGCAGGCAAAGCCCGACGGCAATCGCGAGGACAGTGGTGGCAATGGAAAGAATCATGGTCCGTTTTCAGATCGGAAGTTTGGCGACCACACTTTCGTAACGGTCTTTGATTTCGCGGAGCTCGCCTGCGGGATCGGTGCCGCCGTAAAGTGAGTGAACAATCAAGGTGCGGCCGTCGTCCTCTTCGTCAACGGACAAGGTCCCCGGAGTCATGCTGACGAGATTTGCCAGCAGCAAGCGCTGCCGTGGGCTGCGGATGTCGAGCGGCACGCGCAGCAACACCGGATTGAGTCTCGGATGCGGCGTTAGCACGTCCCGCGAGATACGCAGCGCTCCTCCAACAATCGCACGCAGGTAGAAGAACGGAAAAATCAGCAGGGCTTTCATGGCTTGGCAGGAATTCGGGGGTTACCGGTGCCGAGCACCGCTTCGTGATACGCCGTCGGGTCGAGCAGGCAGGCGGCGGCCGTTTCGGCGAGCCCGAAGACCGGGCCGCAGGCGAGTCCTATCATGATCGTCACCAGCGCCAAGGCGGCGGAGGTTACCATCAGCGACTTCGCGGGCGGCCGGCCGGTCGCCACCACATCACCACCCCAGAAGGCCGCGCGCCAGATTTTGAGCATCGAGAAGATCGTCAAAAGTCCGACGCCTACGACGGCGAGAGCCGCAAAGGTATTTCCCGCTTCGAGCGTCGCCTTAAGCAGCGCGAACTTGGCGAAGAAGCCGGAAAGCGGCGGCAGTCCAGCGAGTGAAAGCGCCGGCACCGCGAATAGCACCGCGATCCATGGTGAGGAACGCATCAGCCCTTTGACCTTGGCCAGATCAGACGAGCCCGCGCGAGTCTCGACGAGTCCCGTGACGAGGAAGAGATTGGCTTTCACGATGATATGATGTCCGAGATAGAAGATACCAGCCGCCAGCGCCAGCGGCGTGAACAGCGCCAGCGCGAGCGCCATGTAGCCGACCTGGCTGATGATGTGAAACGAGAGAATCCGCCGCATGCCATTCTGACCAACTGCCCCCAGCACACCACCAATCATGGTGACCAGTGCCAGACCCAGCAAAAGGTCGCGGTGCGGAAATCCTTCCCCGCTGGCAAAGACCATGCCGAAGACTCGGTAGAAGGCGTAGAGCCCGACCTTGGTGAGAAGGCCTGCGAACATCGCTGATAGAGCAGGCGGCAAGAGCGGATAGGACGACGGTAGCCAGAACGCGAGCGGAATGAGCGCTGCCTTGATGCCAAAGGCTCCGAAGAGCAAGGCCGCCGAGCTTTCAATCAGGAAAGGACTATCCGCTTCTAACAGACGCAGACGCAGGTCGGCAAAGTTCAAAGTCCCCGTCTTGCCATAGATCAATCCCGCCGCCGCCAGAAACAGCATCGAGGAAACCAGGTTGATCACCACATAGCGCCACGTCCCGCTGCGTCCAGCCTGGCCGGGCAGGATCGCCATCAGCGCAAAGGAGGAAAGCAGCAGGACCTCGAACCAGACATAGAGGTTGAACAGGTCACCGGTGAGGAAGGCACCGCTTGTCCCGAAACTCAGCAGCAGGATCAGCGGAAACAGATGCCGCCTCGTGTAGCGTGAGGGTAGGGTCCTCGCGGCGAATATCAGCGAGGCAACAACCACCAACTGACAGACGGCCAGCATCAGGCTCGCGAAGGCGTCCACGACCAACACGATGCCGAAGGGAGCCGACCATCCACCGGCATGAATGGCGAACGCTTCGCCACCCGAAGTCTTAGCGACCAGAGCGATGGCAGCGGCCAGGCTCAATGCCATGGCTACCATGGCCACCGCGGCCGACCAGCGACGGCGACCGGGAAACGGCAGGCAGGCCAGCGCGCCAACAAAAGGTGCCAGCAGGCAAAGAAGCATCAGGGATTGGGGCGTCATTTCGGGGAAGAGCGGAGAATCAGGGTTAGAAGAAAAGCGAGAATGCCGAAGCCGATGACGATCGCCGTCAGCACCAGGGCCTGAGGAAGAGGGTCGGTGAGCCCGGCCAACTTGGAGGGATCACCGTCGATCAGTGCCGTCGCGTTGTGCTTCAGCCCCCCGGAAGCGAAGATCGTCAGATTGGCACCCTGGCTGAGCAGCAGCAGGCCGATCACCATGTCGATCCGGGTCGGGCCGATCAGACGATAGAGCCCAGCGGCAATCAGCAGGCCAATGGTTAGAGCGATAAGAAGTTCCATGATATCAAATGCGGTTGGGCTGGAAGTAGCGGAGATAGCTGAGCGCGAAACCAAGCACGCTCAGGAAGACGCCAAGATCGAAAAGCAGAGGCGTGCCGAGATGCAAGTCGCCCGAGTGCCACCAAAGGCCGGCAAAGAACGGACGACCAACCAGCAGCGGTAGCAGCGCCGCGATCAGCGCGATCGTGAGACCTCCAATCATCAGCCGGAGCGAGTTCCGCCGCAGCCACGATGGTCCGAAAAATTTTCGTGCGGTTAGAATTCCCATGCCTGCCGCCGAGGCCGCCACCAGCGCCCCGATGAAGCCTCCGCCGGGCGCATTGTGACCACGCCAGAAAGTCCAGAGAGCAAGCGGGATCATCACGACCATGACCAGCTCAGCACCCGTCTTTAGCCAGCTTGACGAGCTGTCACCCGGAAGCGGTGCCCGCCGACGAGCGGCACCCAATGCGGAGGTGGCCCCGAGCGCCGCGATGACCAGCACGATGATTTCCCCAAAGGTATCGAGTGCGCGGAAGTCCACCAGGATGACATTCACCACGTTCGCGCCGAAAGCAGCCGGCTTGCTCTGACTCAGATGAAAGTCCGAAATGGGATGATCCCACTCAATCAGGCTCGACTTGAGGATCAGCATCATCACCAGCAAGCCTCCCGACACAGCAAAGATCGCACGACCCGGTGAGAAGCCACTCGGCTTGCCCTTGCGACTGCGGTTCGCCTTCATCAAGGCACCGCCCAGAAGAAAGAGCAGCAGTGTTTCCGCGAGAAGCTGGGTCAGCGCCAGATCCGGGGCACTGTACCAGAGGAAAAAGACCGCGATCGACAGCCCAACGAATCCCAACGAAACAAGCAGCGTAATCGTCCGGCTTGCGAATGCCGCAGTCATCGCCGCCAACACAGTGACTGGCATCAGAAGCAGCAGAGCCGCCGGCCCTTCCGAACCATTTGAAGTTGCTTCAGGCCACTGGTAAATCTTGAGCGCCGAAGCCGTCACCAGACCGATCAGCAGTAACATCCAGGCGAGTTGCGTCCCCGGCTTACCCGCTTCTAACATCCGCGCCACCCCCGCCGCGCTGCCTTTGATAAAATCAATCACCCACGAGAATAGCGTATCGAACATCGGAGCGAAGGATTCCGGAAGAGGTGCCAGACGAGGGCGGCTGAGCACCCGCCAGACGACGACCGACAGAGCCAGCGCCCCCATTCCAAGACCCAGCGCTGGCGTCCAGCCATGCCACAGTTTGTAAGCCGCCTCTTCAGGAGCCCCGAGCGCGCTCGCTGCGGCTCCGAGAAAAGCGTGATTCGACATCGGTAGCGTCAGCATCAGCAACAAAGACCCCAGCGCAGGCACCACCACTGCGACCTGCATGCCGAGTGGCAACTTGGCTTGCACTTCACGTGACGACTTCCGGCCCAGCAGCGGCAGCACGATTTTCAGACCCAGACCGATGACCCCTGCGGCAGCCAGAGCGACCGCCACGGCAAGCACCGGCGAATACGCCCATGCGGCCTTGAGAAGATACTCCTTCCCAAGAAAGCCCGGCATCGGTGCCAGGCCGATCAGCGAAAAAACCGACACCACCAGCGCGGTACCCGTCGCCGGGATAAGACGTGCGGTCCCTCTGAGCTCGGAAATCCGCCGCGTCCCGAAAGCCTTCTCAAGGTTGCCCACCGCTAGGAACAAGGGTGCCTTGTAGAGCGCGTGGGCGGTCATCAAAATCACAAAGCCAAGCAACGCCGCCGGAGTCCCAATCGCCGCTAGCAGCGTCAGGAAACCAAGCGCCGCCAGAGTCGTTGATGCCAGCACCGCCTTCAGGTCATCCTCCCGGGCCGCCCGCAGGAACGCCGTCATGATCGTCAGAATCCCAGAAATACTCAGCAGCGGCGTCCACAAGGGATGAGCCGCAAGCAGTGGAGCCAGCGTCGCCATCAGGAACACGCCGGCCTTTACCATCGTCGCCGAGTGCAGATAAGCCGACACCGGTGTCGGACCGGCCATCGCATTCGGCAGCCAGAAATGAAACGGCCACTGGGCCGACTTGGTCATCGCCCCGAGAATCACCAGCATCACCGCACCACCTGAGAGCCCCGCCACCTTGCCACTGCCCGCCATCGCCACCAGTTCCGAGATCGAGGCCGTGCCGAAATGCTGCTGCATCAGGATCAAACCCGCCAACATCGCCGCACCACCGCCGAAGGTCACTAATAGTGCCTGACTCGCCTTTTCTCGCACCTCCTCCTTCTCGTCATGGAAGCCGACCATCAAAAACGACAGCAGCGAAGTCGCCTCCCAGAACAAAAATAGCAGGAAGATATTGTCAGACCAGATCACCCCCAGCATCGCCGTCGTGAACAGCGAAAGACAGATCAGCAAGAACGGCAGACGCGGCTTTCCTGCGAAATAGCAGGCTGCATACAGCATGACGCACGCTCCCAAGGCGAGGATCAGCACTCCGAACCAAGCCCCGAAGGAATCCATCCGCAGCGAAAACTCGACGCCCAGCTGGGGCAGCCAATCCGCCTTGAAGCGATGCATCTGCTCGCCGGGCACCGCCATCAGCAGCAGCGCCGCGCTCAGCAACATCCACCCGGCACAGAGCCAGCCGGTCAGCGTCGCATGGCGGACGATCAGACCACGTCCCAAGAGCACCATAAGCGCGGGCACCAGTGGTGCCCCTAGAAGAAAGAAAACCGGATCCATGAAACAATCGTAAGTCTTGTTCGATCAGCCCTCCTCACCCAACAACTGCCGCAAAAATCCGAGATTCTGATTCCCGCTTTTGACGACCAAAACCGGCGACTCGCAACGGCGGACCATGTCACAGGCATGACTGCCCAGCAAGGCAATCGACAGCGCATTGCGCCCGTGGCAACCGACGACGGTCAGCTCCGATGCCGGATCTCCCACCCGCCGCATGAGCACCTCACTTGCCGACTGATTTTCAAGCAACACATGTCCCCACTTTTCAGGATCTCGTGAATGCTTGGCGATGAACTCGGCCAACTGATCCCCCGCAATCTCGGCCATCTGATCGTAGATCGAATCAGAGTCGAGCACTAGGGTGGCCCGACCGCCCTGCGGTCTTTCCATGACGTGCACCACTTCAAGGTCCGCGCCGCCTTCCGGCTTGAGCGTGGCGAAAGCCTCCGCCCAGTCGAGACAAAGCGCCGAAATATCGGAAAGGTCGACACCTAGACGGACAATCTCGGGTGGCACCGTGGCTCCCGGAGGTAGCACCAAAACACCCACCGGGCTCTTGCGCGCAATTCGCTCAGCCAGATTGCGAGACGCCGTGTCGTGAGCCGACACGATCACCAAATCATAACTCCCATCCGCAAGACGCTTCAATGTCGCCCTCAGTGGATCACCTTCCTCCACGATCACCTGCACAGGCAAACCCTCCATCGCCGCCAGCAGCGCATCGCCCCCACGATCGACCCCATCACTTGAGGCACCTGCACGAGGATACTCCGGAATCATCGCGTCTCGGCACCACAAACCGTCCACCCCCTGAGCCGACGACGCCTCGGCCAGTTGACGGCTCCACGAAAACAGGGCCGTCACCGGTGTCTCCTTGTTCCACACCACCAGAATACGTTTGAAGCGCTTCATGGCCGACACCCTAAGCATGTATTCCTTTTCATGCTATTGTAATCGCTCAAGTTTATTCCAACCGCCTGTCTCATGAGCTCAGCTCGGGCTAAAGATTGATAAGGATTGGAACTTAAGACTCCCGAGGTTTTCATCCCTGCATGTCCGATCCCGTCCGCGAGCTGTATTCCGAGCACCGCTACCCCGCACTAAGCCACGCTAAGGCCCACCCAGCCGTCCTCTGCGCCTCAGCACGCTGCGCCGGAGTCATTTCCCCAGCCTTGCCGGAAAGCTGCCGCCTGCTGGAAATCGGCTGCGCCTCCGGCCACCACCTGCTGCCGCTCGCCGCCACTTACCCGGACAGCCAATTCGTCGGCATCGATTTTTCCGACACCGCCATCCGCACCGCCACCCGCATCGCTAAGGAAATCGGACTGAAAAACATCACTTTCGAACACGCCGACCTCCGCGAGTGGCATCCGGACGAAGCAACATTCGACTATGTCATCGCCCACGGCATGCTCTCATGGATCTCGGATTCCGCGAAAATCGCGCTCCTCGATCTTGTCTCAACGTCGCTCGCCCCAGACGGCATCGCCTGCCTCAGCTACAACACCCTGCCCGGATGGTCGCTCCGCCAGGAAGCCGCCGCCATGGTCAAGGCCCTCCCTAGTCTCGTCCCGGAAGGTAGCCATCTCGACTCGCTGTTAGAAAAACTCGCCACCACCGCCTCGATCAGCCCCTCAGCTCACGCGCGCGATCTTGCCGCCATCTATGAAGACATGCGCCGCAAAGGCACAGACGTCCTGCGCTTCGATGAGCTGGCCCCGATCAACGACCCCCTCCATTTCACCCAAGTCATCAATCTCGCAGGACAAAAAAACCTCCGCTACCTCAGCGAATCCACCCTCCCGGAAAACCTCCCACCCCAGCTCGCCCCCGAAACCCTCACTCACCTCCAAGCGCTCGGTGGCGATCCCATCCTGCTCCAGCAAACACTCGACCTGCTCTCCGGACGCACCCATCGCTGCAGCCTCTTCTGCCACGCGAATTGTGACATCGACCTCGCCACCACCGCCTCCGTCACGCTCCATTTCTCCGCCCGACTGCTCGAGCCATCGCTCCCCCGCGAAGCCATCATCGGCGAGCTTGTCGAAATCTTCCACGCCTCCCTAACAGCCGCCTCACCCTCTGCTCGCAGCGTCCGCACCATCATGGAAGAATGCGCCAAGCGCCTCGGCAACCGATGGGACCCCGCCCAAGCCGCCAAGGCCATCGCCAGCTGGCTCTTCCAAGCCGCACGCCTCGGCTGGGTCGAACTCCGTGCCGGCGATACCCTCATCGAACCCGTCCCACCCGAACGCCCCACGCTCTCGCCGCTCAACCTCAACTTCGCCCGAGCCAACCTGCCCATTG
>CAZVMS010000079.1:0-19869 GCA_964628795.1 uncultured Haloferula sp.
GTTCACGCGGGTAGCCGAGAGCTACGTCAACGAGAACCAGGACGACGCCCCCGGAGCGGCGAAGGCCACCGGCGAAGCCTGAAAAATCCTCTTTCTTTAGTCGCCCAAAGCCGCTAAGACTACGCCCAGAATTTTGGGCTACTACCTGTCAGAACCCGCGCCGAGCAAAGGCGACCCCACCGCGAAAAACCGCGTCTGGGGATTTTTTGGTGAAAGTGTTTCGGTGAGCTTAGAGACCCGCCGTGCAGCCCTGGAAACGCATCGGGAAAACTACGGTGAGTCCTGGGAAACCGCGTCGGGTATCCCTCTTTGGCCATCCAGGGATCCGATCGGGGAACGGGGCGGGTTGAACCTGTATGGGTTCGTGGAGAACGGGTCCGTCAATTGGGTCGACCTGCTAGGTCTAAAATTGCACTTCAATATTCAATTGGCGAATGCAGGAGGTCCAGGGCGTGGAAGCGGGATATTTGTAGCAGCAGTTGCAACGCCACAAACAACACTCGAACATCTTTCCGCAAAATTCTGGCTGGTTTTTGATGATGGTGATTATTTGACAGATACCGCTCCAAGTGAGCCCGGCGATCCTCATGTTGATCGGACGCCCGGGCTCACCCCTGATGAAAAATTTACTCCTATGCCCCCCGGTGTTGATGCTCGTGAAATCAATGCGCCGGATGTGACAAATACTTTTGAGCGAATTTACATCATCGCTGCTGGGGAAGAAGAAGGTTGCAAGTACCGTGCGGTTCTCGAAATGAACAAGGTGGAGAACGGATGGACAGTTGCCCTGAATGCCAGACGATCATGGGCGGAAAAGAAATTTCCGGCAGTGTTTTTCAATCCCAACGTCCATACGGTGGGTAAACGGGTAGTCGACCCAGCTCTGGTGGACTTTCCAACGATTGTTCCGCCAGTCACTAGTGGTAAGCCGAGACCTCCTGGAAGAAATCCTTCTGTGTCGCCTCCTGATATCGATCTTCCTGCGGGCTAATAATCGAGGATGGCTTTCGTGCCGTATGAAAATATTCCGACGAACTGCAGTATTAGCACTGACAATCTCGGCCCTTGTGTTGGAGGTAGCTCATTCGATGCCGAAGATTACATTCGAAATCGAACAGGGTGGCTCGACCATAAACACGCCGATAATAGCGAAGCAATTGCTGGTGCCGACTCCTGATTCCCAAACAAGAAAGCTTCTCGGAAGTCACAAAAACAGCATCTTTGATCCTGCTGAATTGTATTCCTTCCCATCACAAGATGGCAGGGAAGAGGGGTTGGCTCTGGTATATCCAGATACTAATCCTGATGAGAGAGGGCATCCGCCTCGAGCGTTCGTGTCAGAGAAAAGTATCTATTCGACCAAATTTTCAGGCCGACATGAAGTTTATGCAAAGTGTCTAGCTGAAAATATAGAAAGCCTTTCGTCTCGTCTCAAGGCGCTTGATCTAAGGCACGCACGAATGTCCAAGTCAGCTAGCCACAACCTCCATAGTCTTAGTGCTCTGGAGATTATAGCCTTGCCGCTCGAGGGTGCTGATCTATCGGATGCTGGATCTTGGATGCCTGAACGCCTGCAAACGCTCATTATTAGTTCGGTTCAGATGGACCAAGAGGCTCTAGGTGAACTCTCGGAGTTAGGGCATTTGAATCGCCTTCAGCTCAATGGATGTTGGTATGATGAAGTCGTCTTAATGCCTCATGTTAATCCGGGTTTCAAAGAATATGGCCTAGGCGTTGATGAAGGCAATTTCCCAACAGATGGAATGGCTGAGATGCCCGCGACACTGCGCGAAATGAGCCTGATTGACTGTGACGAAAATATCCCAATTTTGATGCTCTATTCAAAATGGCTAAGTCTTGAGAAGTTAACTATTTCTGCCAGTTCTTTCCGGACTTATGGAGTTGGCGCATTTATGGGCTATTTATTTCCTGATAGGATTAACAATGTGACCATTTTCCCGAAATTGGAAACGTTGGTCGTGAAGGTTTCCTCTGAGGACGAAAAGTCGGCTCTTGAAGAACTAGTTGAGAAGTTTTCGTCTCGTGTCAATCCCAGTGAATAGTGCCATTCGGGTCAGTAGAAGCAAAAAAGGGTCAGGCAACAAAAAAGGGTCAGGAAAAGAATCTTGTAGTCGGCAGGTGAATTACGGCGTTTCTCGTAGATGATGATCAGGCTCCGCGCCGCTGCAAAAGCCCCCACTGGCGTGCTGATCACGTGGGCTGCTGGCTGTTACGCACCAAATTGATGTCGTACTGGTTTTCCGAATTGTGACTGTACGGATTTTGGTCTGATTTCCACGCTGTCATCGACTTTTTTTCCCATTGGCATTGTACGATTTTTGCCAGAGTACGATGTGCCGGTGAATGTGGGATTGGGGGGTGAGCTGCGGGCTATGACGGTAGGGTTTTCGGGAGGCATGACCGGTAGCTCTTGATGAGTTTCCATGACGATGAAGGGCGTGTCCGATTCGATGCGGACACGCCCTTTGTATTGTGGCTACGACATCATCAGTCGCTTACCGGTTTCGGTTCTCCCTCGGCAGGTTGCTCCCAAGCATGGCCTGCGTCCGTTTGGCCGAAATTCTACGATCTGGGAGGGAGGTTTCCGGGTGGTATGCTGGCACGCGTGATGTTTTGTGAAACGGTGTGAGGTTCGGCAACGGCCATCGGTGCGGAGTATTTCCGCGACCGAGGCCGATGGGAAGTCGCTTCTCCCTGGCAGTGCCTCTTCGTTTTCTTTCTTTCCTTCTGTAAAAACTAATCTTCTCCGAAATCAAGCCCGTAGCTCCGCTGTTCTCAGAGAAGGAAACGAAGGAAACGAAGTATAGGAGCCTCGTCTCGTCGTCGTCCTCCCACTCGTTTTCGAACCGAAGCACCCTCGGTCGTTCTTTTTCGAGGACGAGGGACGAGAACGACGACGAGGAGGATGGAACCTGACGAGCTGGCCCTTCTGCGCCCTTCGAAGTCAGGCCAGCGAGTGCCAGTCGCCGCCGCGCCGCTGGTGGGTGGTGCTGCCGGTGAGGGCGATCAGGTGGATCCACTGGTGATCGAAGAGTTCGCGGAGTTCTGGAAGGCCTTCCATGCGCCCTTTTCCGCCATGTGGCCTGCGGCGTGAGGCGGCGCCGGTTCGCGGCTGACGATGGGTGGGACGAGCAGCACCGGACAGCGAGGTGCGGGCTTGCAGGCATCGGCTGGCTGGTGGGCGACGGGGAAACCGAAGAAGCCAGCGAAGCCGAAGGTGTGGGTGCCGCTGCTATTGCCGAGCTTTGAGAGTGGGATTCGGGCAGGCATTGAAAGGCTTTTTGCTTCGACGGGAGTGCGTCCGCAGGTGGCCGGGGAGATCGACGACATGGCGATGATGCGTTTGCTTGCCCGCGAAAGTCGTGAAGGCGGTGAGGCGCAGCAGGGTGAAGCCAAGGGAAGACCCGGCATCTTGATCTTGTTTTTCCCAGGAGGTGGCGAATGATGCCGCCATGCTTCGGGAAGGAATATGGAGTTTGGCTTTGGTCTTGCCTTTGATGGCGGATCCGAAGCTCGACTTCGCGCGCGGGGTGCTGGAGGAGGCGCGGGGGCACGAGGGTTTGGAGTGGTTCGAGAAAGCGCTGGAGGCGGATCCGGATGCCATGAGCTTGGTGTCGCGGGTTGGGCAGCGACGTTTTGAGGGGGGCGATGTGGAAGGTGCCTCGCAGGTCTATCGGGAGTTCGCTGAGCGACGACCTGAAGAAGTCGGGCCCCAAGTGGCTTACGCGGATTTTCTTCGGATGGCGGCGCCGAACGATGATTTCGCCGCAACGCTCGCGACGGAGGCATTGGAACGGGCGTTGGAAACTTCGCCCGGCGACGTCCGGATGATCGAGCGTCTTTTTCGGGTCTATGAGCAGCGAGGGCTGCGGGACAAGTCGCTGCAGCTGTTCGAGCAGGTCAAGAAAGGCGAGGTGAGCGGGGGGCGGTCGGCGCTGGTGGCGGCGGACATGGCGCGGACGCTTTTCCCGGGTGATGATGCGGAGACGAGAGCGACGCTTGATGGGATTTTCAATCAGGCGATGGAGCGGACGCCGATGGATGCGGTGCTGGCGCGGGCGGCGAGCGAGCATTTCCGGAAGTCGGGACGTCTGGATGAGGCGGTGAAGGTGTTAGAAGATCATGCTGAGGCGGTGCCGTCTTCGTTGGAGTTGAGGGTGAGGCTGGGGGTTCTGCTGTTAGCGGCGGAGAAGATGGACGATGGGGAGGCGGTGCTGAAAGAAGTACTGCGAATCGATACACGCCAGGCGCTCGCGCATCAGGCGCTGGCGAAGCTTTATCGCAGGCAGGAGAAGTCCGACGAGGCGCGGCCGCATGCGGCGGAGGTGCTCAAGATTCGGGGTGGGGATGCGGATGAGTTTGTGACCTTGGCGGAGGAGTTTCTGGAAGCTGATATGGTGAGGGAAGCGCGGTTGCTGTTAGAGAAAGGTCTTTATGATCATCCGGAGCACGTGGGGATTGCGGTGCAGTTGGCGATCGCGACGCGGCGTGACCCGGAGACGCGGGATGGGGCGGCGCGGTTTTTTCGCGAGGCGGAGTCGCTCTCGGGAACCGATGGTCCGGCGACGAAGCCGGAGTTCATGCGGGAGTTTGCGGAGTGTCTTTTGGAAGGTGGAAACACCGCTGCGGCTGAGGATCGCTTGCGGGCGGCGATCAAGGGGTATCCGCCCGAAGCCAAGGTGGAAATGGCAGCGGCGATGAGGCGTCTGGCGGAGATCTGGCTTGCGGAGAATCGTAATGAAGCCGCAGCGAAATCGCTGCAAAAACGCGCGGAATCGCTGGAAAAATAGCAATTTCCGGCTGTTTTTTCTTCGTGATTCCTAGGGTTGCGCTGAATTGGTTGGTGGGGTATAGAGCGCCGCCCCGGAACCCCTGATGAAACTGATAATCAATCTATTCGGCGTTTTTGCCTGTGTTGCCACGGTGTTGCTTTCCAGTTGCGCGAACCGGCAGAAGATCACGCTTGGACCAGATGGGAAGCCGGTTAATAAGAACGGTGAGCATGTCAATCCCTACGAGCCTGGGACTTACGATCACTTCAAGGCGGAGAAGGATTATCCGAAGACGATGAGAGTCTGGAAGAACGAGTCGGTGCTTGCGCGGACCAATCCGGAGAATTCGAAGATTGTGGTATCCCTTGCCATGCAGCGTGCGTTTTTGATGAACGGAGACGAGGTGGCGATGGATTATCCGATTTCCAGTGGAACGAGGAGCCGCCCGACGCCTCCGGGGAGTTATACGATCTTGGAGAAGGTTGTGGACAAGGCTTCGAACTCCTACGGCAAGGTTTATGACGCCGAGGGCAACCGGGTCTATGGTGAGGAAACGCCTGCGGCAGTTCCCGAGGGCGGAAAGTTTGTGGGTGCACCGATGCCTTATTGGATGCGCCTGACTTGGGATGGTGTGGGCCATCACATTGGAACCATTCCGAGAGGGCGCTACCCGGCGTCTCATGCGTGCATCCGTGGTATTCGATCCGCGATCCCGACCGTTTACGGTAAGGTGAAGGTGGGGACACCGGTGGTCGTGGAGTGATCGGCTGTGGGTCGATCTCAGCAGTGGGCGGAATGGATGATTTACACGGGCGGGTGGTTCGTGTTGTCATCGGAGAAACGGACCGATGGATGATCAAGAGGTAGCGCTAAGCAAGCGGGTTCTCGGAAATGAGCAGACCTTGAGGGTCGCACTGGCTTTCTCAGGCTTGCTGGGTGTGGTTTGGCTGGTGGTGATGGAAGCGTCACCGGTCGCCCGCGTGGCGGCCGGAGCGGTGGCCATGTTGTCGATTTCCGCCTTGGCTTGGAACCATCGGAGGAAGGCCGGCGACGCGAGCCGTGAGTCGGAGATCCTTGCTGAGCGTCTGGTTGAGCAAAATCGCCAGATCAGCGCTGAGCTCAATCAGGTGAAGGATCGCCACAAGCTCCTCGATCACTATTTTGAAACGCTGATGGTGCACATCCCATCGAACATTTACTTCAAGGATCTTGATTCAAAGTTCCTGCAGGTGAACCAGAGTATGGCGGAGAGCTTTGGTTTGGAGCATCCGGCGGACCTGGAGGGAAAGACGGATCATGATTTTTTCCAGCAAAAGCATGCGGATTCAGCACTTGCTGATGAGAGGGAGATCATCAGGACGGGCAAGGGTATCAGTGGTCACGTGGAGCACGAGACTTTCTCCGATGGGAAGGAAGGCTGGGTGCTCACGACGAAGATGCCTTTTAGGGATCGGCATGGGACGATTATCGGGACTTTCGGGATGTCGAGCAACGTGACGGAACTTGTCGAGATCCAGAACACCCTCGAGCGTGAGCGCAATGTGCTGAGATCGCTGATTGATAGTTTCCCCGACAGGATTTTCGTGCGTGATCCCGGTCGTCACTACTTGGTGGTGAACAAGGCGATGGCAGAATGGGTAGGAGCCGAGTCACCGGAAGCGATGCTTGGCAAGACACCGGCAGATTTTTTCCCGCCTGCGGTGGTCGAGCGAGGAGCTGAGGAAGAACTGGAGATTCTTGCCAGCGGCGTGCCGGTTCTGAACCGCGAGTGGAATTTCAAGACTCACGATGGAGATATCCGTAGCATGGTGACGACCAAGGTGCCGCTGCTCGATCAGGAAGGCCGGTCATGGGGAATTGTGGGAATGGATCGGGATGTGACTGAGGCGAGGCGTGCAAGTCAGGTTCTGATCGAGACGGAGCAGCGGCTCCAGGAGATGATGGATAACAGCCCGGCGGTTGTTTATCTGAAGGATCTGGACGGGAGGTATCTGATGGTCAACCGGGGCTATGAAGAGATGTTCGGGATCGGGCGCGAGGATGTGCTGGGTAGGACCGATCACGATTTCATCGCTGACCGTAGTGCCGCCGACAAGTTCCGGGAGAATGATCTGATGGTGATCAGGTCGGGCAAGGCGATCCAGATGGACGAGGAGCTTTTCGTCGAGGGCGAGCCTCATTGGTATGTTTCCGCGAGGTTTCCTCTGCGTGACATCAATGGCAAAGTTCATGCGGTCGGTGGGATCTCGACGGACATTACGGATCGGAAAAGAGCGGAGGAGGAAACGCGGTTACTCAACGATGATCTGGTCAGTGCGAACAACGATTTGCAGCAAGCTCAGGAGCAACTGATTCAGGCGGAGAAGATGGAGTCGGTCGGACGATTGGCATCGGGCGTGGCACACGAAGTGAAGAACCCGCTGGCGATGATCGGCATGGGGCTCGAGTTGCTGGCCCGGAGGATTCCAGAGGATGATGAAAAGGGCCGCGAAACGATCGAGCGGATGAAGCGCGGCATCGAACGGGCGAAGAAGATCGTGAAGGGTCTGGTGGATTTTTCATCGGCCCGCCAGTTGTCACTTGAGCCTCGGGATCTGAATGAAGTCGTTCGGGATTCGCACGCGCTCGTCGAGTACCAGCTGAAGAAGGCGAACGTGAAAGTGATCGAGGAATTGGCCGATGACATTCCCGAAGTGAAGCTGGATGCGACCAAGGTCGAGCAGGTGATCGTGAACCTGATGATCAATGCAACTCACGCGATGCCTGATGGCGGGCAGCTGACCTTGAGAACTTACGCGACGACGCTTAAGGATGTAAGGCGTGATGAGGGTGCGCGTACCGCAGGTCATTTGCGCGCCGGTGATCAGGTTGTGAAGATCGAGATCGACGACAGTGGCACGGGGATCAGTGAAGAGAATTCAGGGAAAATCTACGATCCGTTTTTCACCACCAAGCCGACGGGTGCGGGAACGGGGCTGGGGCTTTCGGTTTCGCGCAAGATCATCGAGCTGCACCAAGGCACGCTGGAGCTGGAGAATCGCCCGGAAGGTGGCGTGCGGGCGACGATTACTTTGAAAATCTGAGGGGTGGGAAGACGGATGACAGCCGTGACGAAGCGTTGGCTTGCAAGCGCCTCCAAATCGGGTTTATCTGGTAGCAAATGCGCACGATCCGAATCCTCATTGTTGATGACGAGCCTGACTTTACGGCCCTGCTGAAGGAGAACCTCGAGGAATCCGGCGACTTTCTGGTTCGTCAGGTGAACGACTCATCGCTGGCGCTCAAGGCAGCGAAGGAGTTCCATCCTCACCTGTGCATCATCGATGTGGTGATGCCTGGGATGGATGGGGGAGATGTGGTCGCACAATTTCGCGAGGAACCGACCTTGAGCAAAGTGCCTGTGATGATGCTGACCGCGCTGGTGGAGGAAAACCCTGATACCAGCGATGGGGAAACCCATACCGGCGGGCTTCCGTTTGTGAGCAAAACATCAGGCTTCAATACGATCCTAGCGTGCATTCAGAAGCACCTTGAGGAAGGTGTGTGAATCTGAACCGGCGAGGGCTTGAGGAGCCGGATCAATCGGTAGGCCTTTGAATTGTGCGGAACGCCTTTGAGCGGAATTCAGCGGACCACTAGGCGGGCGAAAAGCTTGCCGCCTTTGGCGAGCGAACGAGGGATGCGGACTTCCACGCGAGCGACTCCGGGCCCGAAGGCGTCGGCCTGGGTAGTGATGGTCACGCCGGCAGCTCCGTCGCGGATGTCGTGCCAATCTCCGAGCTGAGGGCTGGATTGGACGACGGGCCCGAGGTAGGCGGCTTCGTCAGTCTGGCGGAAGGAAAAGACCAGCTCGTCGCTATCGATGACCGATGTCGGATCATGGAGCCTTGACGCGGACTGGGGGTCGGAGCCGAAAAGGAATTCGAAGCCGTTGATGAGGCCATCGCCATCGGGGTCGGAATTGAAGTCGGCATCGGTGCCGGTGAGGCCTTCGTTTGTGGCCCATGTGTCGTATGGGGAGTCACTTCCGACGGCCTTGAGTTCAATGAACTTGCCAGCGGGGTCGTAGGTAATCTCGAACTGTTGAATGGTGCCCTGAGAGACTCCCGCGACGAGGTCGCCGGAAGATGGTGCATTGGCGAAAGTCCCGCTGAATGACCCACTGCTGGTGCCCGCATCAACGATGCGGAAAGTATCGCCTAAAGTCGGTAAAGAGAGCAGGGAAAGTTCAAGCAGGGTGACGTTGGTGCCGAGGTTGAGGACGGCGGTGTTTTCGAGGGCAAGGGTGTCGCTATTGTCCGGTGTCGCGAGTTCGAGGTGGAGGACCGGGCTTGAGTTCGGGTTGGTGAAAGACATTGTGCCGCCGATGTGGAGCGATCCGATCGAGTTGCCGGGTTCGACGAAGGCACCGTCTCGGATATTGACGTTACCATAGATCCATGAATTTCCGCGCAGCGTGGCAGCGGGGCTCTCGATCCGGTGGCTGCTGCTCTGGTGGAAGACGATCCCGCCGTTGGCGGTGATGAGCCCTTGGTGGTTCGAGCCGCCGCGAAGGTAGAGGGTGCCGGCCTCGATTTCGAGGTGGCCGGTGTTTGAGAAGTGGGCATGGATGGTAGAGGTGCCTAGCTTTGAGACGAAGTAGCCTTCGTTTTCAAACTGTCCGTTCTGATAGCTGTTGGAGTAGGTCGACGCGGCATTGAGGTTCCAGGTGCCACGGTTGACGATGGTGCCTGAGCCCGCCGAACTCAGATCATCGAGGTTGAAGTTCGAGTCGATGTCGCCGTCGTAGGTGCCCTCGTTGATGATCGTGCCGCCGTTCATCGCGAGTTGGGTGGAGGCCGGTTTGGTGATGGTGCTGGTGAAGCGCAGGGTAGGGGAGCCACGCATGCTGCCAGTCGAGAAATAGCCGTGATCGGCGGAGAGGGTGTGGGTGCCGGTGACGGTGCCACCGGCGATGCCGAAGCCGCCGGTGGCGGGCCCTGTTAGGGCGCCGACGTCGCCTAATATTGAAGTGGTGCCTGCGCTGGCATAGCTGAAGCTCGGACCGGTGAACGATCCGCCAGTCAGCGTGTGGGTTCCGCCGTGGAAGTAGAGGCTGCCACCATCGGCAATGATCGTTGCGCCGTGTTCCATGCTTCCACCACCACGCAGCAGCACGGACCCTCCTGTGACTTGGAAGGTGGAGCCGTTGCGGTGATGGAAGGCAGGGTAGAGGTTGCTGTTGCCGGTGTGGGAATGGAACAGGCCCTCGTTCTCGAACTGCCCGTTTTGGTAGCTGTTGGAGTAGGTCGACGCGGCATTGAGGTTCCAGGTGCCGCGATTGATGATGGTGCCAGCGCCTGCCGAACTGACACTGTCGAGGTTGAAGTTCGAGTCGATGTTGCCGTCGAAGGTGCCCTCGTTAATGATGGTGCCGCCGTTCATGTCAAGCTGGGTCGAGGTCGGCTTAGTGATCGCTCCAGTGAAGCGCAGGGTAGCGGAGCCGCTCATGCTGCCAGTCGAGAAATAGCCGTGATCGGCGGAGAGGGTGTGGGTGCCGGTGACGGTGCCACCGCTGATGCCGAAGCCGCCGGTGGCGGGTCCTGTTAGGGTGCCGACGTCGCCTAATATTGAAGTGGTGCCTGCGCTGGCATAGCTGAAGCTCGGACCGGTGAACGATCCGCCTGTGAGCGTGTGGGTTCCGCCGTGGAAGTAGAGGCTGCCACCATCGGCAATGATCGTTGCGCCGTGTTCCATGCTTCCACCACCACGCAGCAGCACGGACCCTCCTGTGACTTGGAAGGTGGAGCCGTTACGATGATGGAAGGCGGGGTAGATGTTGCTGTTGCCGGTGTGGGAATGGAACAGGCCCTCGTTCTCGAACTGCCCGTTTTGGTAGCTGTTGGAGTAGATCGACGCGGCGTTGAGGTTCCAAGTGCCGCGGTTGATGATCGTGCCGGAGCCTTCGGAACTCAGATCATCGAGGTTGAAGTTCGAGTCGATGTCGCCGTCGAAGGTGCCCTCGTTAATGATGGTGCCGCCGTTCATCGCGAGTTGGGTGGAAGCCGGTTTGGTGATCGCGCCGGTGAAGCGCAGGGTAGGGGCGCCACGCATGCTTCCAGTCGAAAAATAGCCGTGATCTGCGGAGAGGGTGTGGGTGCCAGTGACTGTACCGCCGCTGATACCGAAGCCGCCGGTGGCGGGTCCTGTTAGGGCACCGACGTTTCCTTGGATGGAAGTCGTTTCATTGCTGGCATAGGTGAAACGCGGACCGCTAAGGGTGCCACCGGTCAACACATGAGTGCCGCCCTGAAGATAGACGTCGCCACCCGCATTGTCGATGCTTGCACCGGGTTCCAGAGTGCCGCCGCCGCGAAGGTAGATGTAATCACCGGTGACCCGCAGGGTGGATCCGGGTTTCTGTTGGAAGGATGCGTAGATGCTGGAAGTCCCGGCCGAGGATAGGAACACGCCACGGTTTTCAAAGATGCCTGCGCCATAGCTGTTGTAGTAGTTCACCGTCCGATCGAGTGCCCAGATGCCATTGTTGATCAGGTGGCCAGCAGAACCGCCTGAGGTGGGGTCGAGATTGAAATCACCGGTGACGGTTTGAATGTTCGGGCTTTCATTTTGAAGGGTGCCCCCGCTCATGGCGAGAGTGGAGGCGTCCTGTTGGGAGAGATCGCCTGTGACGCGGATCACCACGCTTCCGGAGACGCTACCGGAGGAAAAGTAAGCCCGGTCGACCGAGATCATGCCTGTGCCGGAGATGCTGCCACCGACGATGCCCAGGCCTCCGCTGGCAGGACCGGTGAGAGGGCCGATGTTGCCTGCAAGCTGGACGGTTCCAGCGGACGCGTAGATGTATCCTGGACCGTCGAAGCTGCCGCCATTGAACCGGTGGGTGCCACCGTTCAGATAGATTGAGCCACCGTTCGCGCGCAAGGTGCTGCCGGTTTCGTGGAAGCCACCGCCAGCAAGGAAGGTGTT
The DNA here is from genome assembly GCA_964628795.1 of uncultured Haloferula sp. Classification (GTDB taxonomy): domain Bacteria; phylum Verrucomicrobiota; class Verrucomicrobiia; order Verrucomicrobiales; family Akkermansiaceae; genus Haloferula. The sequence continues at coordinate 11,763 of CAZVMS010000079.1, forward strand.
GCCTGCGAGCGATTCGACAAGGCCGTCGGCTTGGTTGTAGAGGATCGCGCCAATGGTCGCGCTGCCGGACTCCTGAGTGTAGGTTCCGGAGTTGTAGAAGGCACCGTTGTTATAGGAATTGTCGAGCCGGGTTGTGCCCTGAGAGGTCCAAGTGCCGTGGTTTACGATGCTGCCCGCACCCGCTGTGCTGGTGGGGTCGAGGTTGATGTTGCCACCGCTTTCCTGGACGAGTGAACCATCGTTGCGGATGGTGCCGCCGGTCATGCTGAGCTGACTGTTGGCCGGTTTCAGAGAGTCGCCGGTGACGCGCAGGGTGACATCGCCGCTGATCGTGCCTGAGTGGAACCAGCCGGTCGCGGCGGAGAGGGTGTCGGTGCCGTTGACCGTTCCGCCGTTGATACCGAAACGACCGGTTGCGGGGCCGGATGCCGCGCCGACTGGTCCGAGCACCCGCACGGTGCCGCTGGAGAAGTAGGTGTATTGGTTTCCTGTGAGTTCGCCAGCATAGAGCTGGTGGGTTCCGTCGCGGAAAAAGATCGCCTCGCCATCGGCGAAGAGCTTGCTGCCTGCGTTGAACGAGCTTGATCCCTTGAGGTTGATGATTCCTTGCTCGGCATGGATGGTGCCGCCGTCGTTACTGATGGGGCTGTCGATAGTTAGTGTGCCGATGCCTTGGGTCAGGGTGCCGGTGTTCCTGAAATTTCCGCCGCCGTAGCTACTCAGGATGCTGCTCGTGCCGGTGCTGAGCCACTCGCCGTTGTTGATGATTTCGCCTGTTAGGCCATCGCTTGAAATGGGGTCGAGTTGATAGTTTCCTCCGCTTTGTTGGGTGTGGATCCCGTCATTGATGAGCGAGCCATCAAGGATGGTGATGGTTTGTGCGCCCGGCTGCGAGCTTGCCCCCGTATAGCGCAGCTGTGCGCCGTTGATCGTTCCCTTGCGCAACTCGCCATGATCGACGCTGATCTGGCCTTCAGTGGGATCGGCGGCTCCTCCCAGACCGGTGTCCCAGTGGCCGCGAAGGGTGCCACCATTCAGGCTGAGCCCACCGGTGGCTGGACCGGTTTCCGGGCCAACCCGCACCTCGACATGCATGTTGCCGGTCTCGGCGACGACCGCACCAGACCCCGTGATCGAATTGCCGGCGAAGAAGTGGCGTCCTCCATTCGCGACAAACTGCCCGCCAGCGAGGTCGATCGTGCTGCTTGAATGATGAAATGTTCCTTCCGGAGCGTAAACCGATGATCCGGCCCCGACCCGAAGGACGCCACCTTCCTCGTTGGTGAAGAAAGGGGAGAGAATCACCGCAGTAATGTCGGGCATCACGTCAAACAGGCCTTCATTGTTGAAGTTGCCTTCCCCGAACGAACTCGTCAGCCCGGTGGAGTCGGTGACGTTCCAAGTGCCCTTGTTGACGATTGTGCCTGAGTTGCCGAAGCCGTTGATGGGGTCGAGGTCGAAATAACCGAGCCGCTGCTGCTCGAAGGTGCCCTCGTTGATCAGAGTGGCGTCGATGATCTTGGTGATCGAGCTGGGGGTCTTTTCAGAGTTGCCGGTGAGACGGACGGTCGGACCTACAATGGTGCCGCTGGAAAACTTTCCGCGCTCCACTGCGAGGTCACCTTCGCTGGCGAAGAGCAAGTTGTGGTCGAGCGTTCCTCCGTCGAGATGGAAGCCACCGGTGGCTGGTCCGGTGGCTGGTCCGAGATCACCGATCAGGCTGAGGGTGGTGTCGGTGCCGAGTTCGAGGAAGCCGGAGCCGTCGATCGTCGAGCCGAGCACGTTGTGCCAGCCATCTCCCATCCGGATCGTACCGTTGGCCAGAAGCGAGCTGCCAGCCTCGTAGAAACCGCCGTCCAGAAGCTCAAGGGTGGAGTCGGTCGTGGCCTCGATGATGCCGCTTGGCTTGTTGGTGAGCAGGACTGAAATGCTGGACGAACTGCCGGGCGCGTTTCCGCGCAGCGTGCCGTGGTTTTCGAAGCTGCCCTCGCCATGGGAGCTGTCGAGGCCGCTTTGGCTGAGGAAATTCCAAGTCCCGCGGTTGATGAGGGTACCATTCACGCCGGTGGTGTCATTGGGATCGAGATCGAAGCGGCCGCCGGGTTGCTGGGTGAAAGTGCCTTCGTTCTCAATCCAGCCGCTTGAGACATCGACTGAGGAATCCGGAGTTTTGAAGGAGTTGCCGGTGAAGCGGAAGCGGGGTCCGGCGATGGTGCCTTCCGTGAATTTCCCACGCTCGGCGGCCAGGTAGCCAACTCCCAGGCCACCGCTGCGCATGGTGGCTCCATTGAGATGGAAGCCACCAGTGGCGGGCCCACTGGACGGCCCGACCAGCATCTGAAGGGTCACGTTGGTGGGTCTTCCCAAGGCTGCGCCAAGATTACCGAAGCTGCCTGCCTGAAGGAAGCCGCTGCCACTGAGGTCCGCGCCCCAGATGTTGTGATCACCGAAGGAGAGGATCAGGTCGCCGTCATTGGAAAGGGTGACGCCCGAGTTCATGGTGGAATCCCCAAGGAGGGTCAGGGTGGATCCGTTGGCGGTGTGGATTTCGCTGCCGCTTTCGCTCTCAAAACCGGTGACGAGCGCTTCGGTCGAGGCGTCGGCGGTCTGGAGAAGGCCGTGGTTGAAGAATCGGCCCGCGCCATTGGTATTCGTGATCGCGGCATCGCCATGCATCGTCCAGTCGCCTTGATTGATGAGCACCCCCCTTTCTGCTCCGGGCGCGGAATCCGTGTTGATCGTGCCGCCAGCCTGATGGTTGAAGGTGCCTTCGTTGGTGATTTGACCGCCGAATAGTTGGAGGGTGGTGCCGCTGAGTTGGGTGGCCGTGCCGGTGACACGGAGCTTGAGATTGGCAGAGGTGGGATCGCCGATGCTTGCAGCGCCGAAGGTGGCGCGATCGGTCGAGAGAGTGCCGAGAGCTCCTCCGCCGAGGATGCTCAGGAAATCGCGGGCGGTCCCACCGAGCAGCGAGATCCCGCCGGTGGCACTGCCACTCACGGAATTCACCGCTCCCTTGACGACCAGCAGGCCGTCCTCAAGCACCAAGTCAGAGGAGCCGAGAAGGGTAAGCCCATTGAGCGAGTGCGTTCCCTGAGCGAGCACGATGTTGCCGCCGCTTGCTTCGATCGAGGATCCGGTCTGGAAATCGGAGTCGGCATTGAGTCGCAGGGAGGATCGGATTGAACGGACGATGCCGCCGGAATTTGCCGTCAATGGGGCGAAAATCTGAGAGGGGGAGGACGCGTCTTGTTCGAGGAGTCCATCGATGATCAGACTTCCCTCGGCGTTCGTGTTCAGGATGGAGCGAGGCTCTTGGAAGATGAGTGAACCCGACGAAGTGATCTCGAGAATACCGCCTCCTGGAGTGGCCTGACCGTCGGTTTCATAGTCGTCTGCCGCGATCACGGACGACACGATCTGATGAGTCGTGCCGTCATCGATCTGGACTTGCGCCGCCAGCGGGGTGAGAGGGGTGAGGATCGTTAGCCAATAACGCGGTCTCATGAAGGCATCCGGATAGCACGGGAAAGCGAAAAGGGGAATGGGTTTTGTGGAATTTGCAAGTGGTCGGATCAGTCGATGAAAATCGCTCCGTTCATCGTATGCTTTTCCTTGAGGGCAAATCCTTTGGGAACGAGTGAATCATGGAACTTCTTGGCCGTAAGTTTGGCGGAAGCCGCGCTTGAGCTAGCGACCGATTCGGCGAGGACTGTGGAGGCGGACCGTCGAATCGAGGAATCTATTTTTGAGTGTTGGGTTTCGTAATCGGCGCTGCCTACCGATCGCGGAACTTCTTTGCCTGCCTGACGTACTTTTCGGCCCAGTATTTGACGCCTTGCTGTTCTTTGAGGGAGAGGGTTCGGACGACTTTGGCGGGGGTGCCTAGGACGAGTGATCCCGGAGGAATCACGGTGCCGCCAGTGACGACGGCGCCGGCTCCGATGATGGAGCGTTCGCCGATGACGGCACCGTCGAGGACGATCGCGCCCATGCCGACGAGGACTTCGTCTTTCAGGGTACAGGCGTGAATGATGGCGGAGTGGCCGACGGTGACGAGCTCGCCGACGTAGCAGCCGTAGTCGTCGGCAAGGTGGACGACGGCGTTGTCCTGGATGTTCGAGCGGGGACCGATGACGATTTCATTGATGTCGCCGCGCAGGGTGGTGTGGTACCAGATGCTCGATTCCTCGTGGAGCTTGACGCGGCCGATGACATCGGCACTGGCGGCGACGAAGACGCTGGGGTGGATCTCGGGTGAGTGGGATTCGTAAGATTCAATGGCCATCGGGGAGATGCTGGCACATAGTGGCGAGGAGGGCCAGTGGAGAGCCTATTTTGAGCTGACGAAAGACTGGACAGAGGCCGGATGCCGGACGAAGGGTTTCTCCCAGTCGAAATAGGAAATTCCGCGCCTTGACGGATCGCGGAGATGTTCTTTGCTTCCGGGCCTTCTGATACTTCTCTGATCTACTAAATCCTTTATGCGTGAAACCCTTGTCGTTGTCGGCCTCGCAGTCCTGTCGCTAGGACTGCGTTCATCGCGCCGGGCGATGCCGCGAAAGCTTGGGGCGCTGGGGTTTCTGGTCGCGGGATTCGCGCTTTTCTATTTCCTCTTCGATTGCTTGTGGTGTGGAATGTTGGGAATTATTCCATGGTTTCTCCTCCCATGGATCGAGCTGCTGACGCGGATCCGCCGAATGAGGCTACCGATGCAGAACAGCCTGAGGCACCGGACGCCGCCGGATCCGGCATTTTTTCCTCATGCGTCCGAGGCGGAGGCGGCAATGGAAGAAGCGGGTTTTGATCACGTGGACGATTGCGGTTGGGAATGGTCCGGGATGCAGCAGTATTTCAAGCTGCACTGGAATCCTGAGGAACGGGCGGAGGCTGCGATCTGTCTGTGCGAACAGGAGGAGGTCGCCTTTGCCTTCCTCACGGTGACTTCTCGCGATGCTGAGGGGCGGATTTGGAGGACGACGAATTATCCGTTTTCACCGACTTTGAAGTGCTCTCCGAAGGTGAAGTGGAACCATGTGCCGTGCGAGCGGAACTGCTTTCATCAGATCCTCAAGGATCATCAGGATTTCCTCGTTAGGATGAGGGTCGATCGGGAGAGCATGCAGATTCCTGATCCTGAGGAGATGGAGGAGTCGATTGAGGCGGAGATGAAAAACCAGATCCTCCATAACCTTGAGGCGGGGATCATTCGGCCGAGCGGCGAGCATCACTTTGAATACTCGGTGCGCGGGCTGTTTTTCCTCTGGGGTCAGTTCATCAAGGACATGGTCCGGCTCTGCTGAGTGAATCAGAGAAGGCGATTGTCCTTCGCTTGTTCAAAGCCGGTGTCATCGAGGAGTTTTGAGGATTTGGTGGCGGCGACGGCGAGCACGTCGCAGCGCTCGTTCTCCTTGTGCCCGACGTGGCCACGGATCCATTTCCATGTCATCTTGTGAGGTGCGGAAGCAGCCTCCAGTCTCATCCAGAGATCCTTGTTTTTGACGGGCTGTTTGTTGGAGGTGACCCATCCGCGGGACTTCCATCCGCGCAGCCAGTGCTTGGTCATGGCATCGATGACGTAGCGTGAGTCGGAGATCAGGGTCACCTCGCAGGGTGCTTTGAGGGCTTCGAGGCCTGCGATGCAGGCGAGCAGCTCCATGCGGTTGTTGGTGGTGCGGCGATAGCCTTGAGAGAGCTCAAGGCGATGCTTTCCGCTGACCATGACCACCCCATAGCCGCCGGGGCCTGGGTTTCCGCTACAGGCTCCGTCGGTGTGGATTTCTACTTTCTTCACGCGCGGGATGCGAGTGGAGGGAAAGGAGGGAGATGGCAAGCCTGATTAGACCTTGGGCATGGCCTTGACTGCATCTTTGATGGCGTCTTCGAAACCATCATCAGCGGGGTGGCCGTGCCAGATGAGCTTACCATCGTGGCCGAAAACACAGGCGTGGGGGATGCCATTGGAGTTCACGGGGGCGCTACCGCCGGCCATGATGGCATACTTGACGCGTGGTTTTTTGATGACCGCGAGAATGTCTTCCTTGCTGCTGTTCTGGCGCTCGAGGCCGATGACGACGACGCCCTTTTTTTCGTAGCGCTTGGACAATTTCGCCATCTCTGGGAGGCTGGCGATGCAAGGGCCGCAATTGACGCCCCATTCTTCAAGGACGACGATCTTTCCTTTGAGCGAGTCCTTGTTGAACTCGACACCGTTGACGACTTCACCCCAGCGGACGTCGCTCACGCTGACGTCGGGTACGGATGCGGCTTCTTCCTTTTCTTTGGAAAAAGCAGGGAGGGCGAGGAGTCCGAAGACGACGGATAGACAGATGGCTTTCATAGGGCTACGAAATGAACAGCGGACGGCCCGGAAAGCCAATACGAATTTTTTGGCGCTGAGGATTATTGGTTGAGTCGATTTTTAGGGTGGTTTATTGGGGTGCTGGATCTACGGGGTGAGGCGATCCTCGGAATCCTAGCGATCATCGTGCCGGGACTGGCGGTGATTTCTGCACGGCTACTTCATTGTCCACGGCTGCGAAGCTCGCTGTCTTTGCTCCTATGGATGGCGCTGCTTGGGTGGTTGGTGGCTTGGTTCGCGGCATCGCCTGATCACTGGTTGGAAATTCTGGCGCTCAGTGGCGCTGGTGGTCCTTGGGTTTTCTACAATCGATTCGCGGATATCTTGAAGCGCTTGATCGAGGGGGGAAGCCATGAATCGCCCGACGATGGAAAGTGATCAGCGTCGTTTTGTAAGATGCTTCAACAGGTCGAGGAGGCCGGCGCTTGGGATGCCGACGTAGGCGTGGAGGACGTGGAAGAGGAAGTAGTAGAAGCGGCAGGCGGACCAGACGCAGATGCCTAACAGAACGGCTTCCTGCCAGATGGGGAGATCAGCGAAGAGCTGGAGGACGCCGGAAAAGAGGGCGAGGGTGAGGAAGAGGAGACCTTTGGCAATGATCCAGCGCTTGTTGGTGAGGTCGGGGCCCATGGGGCAGGCTATGGGATTGGTGATGGCTTCGCAACGATTCTACCCGGTCTTTTCATGATGGATTGAATGGCGATCGCTGTGATACGTCTCACTCCGGCTCTTATGAATAAAAAAATCCGATGTTTGGTTGGAGTGGTGTTTGCAGGTGCGGCGGTTGCTGAAGAAGCGACCACGCCGAGTAAGCCTGATCATCAAGCTGAAGAAGCTCCTGTTTATGCGCCGAACGATGTCATCGATGAGGGAGGGGGAGACGAGGTCGATCCATTTGCGGCCCCTTTCGGCAACGGATATTTGACAATGCAACGCATTCCGATGGCGAGGTTGGGTGAGAAGCGGCAGAGCTTGAGGGTGCGGGTGGAAGTTTGGGAAGTTGGCACACGGGATCTGGCGCTGGCGCTGGACGGGTTCGATGGGCCGTTGGCGGTTGAGAGCTGGCGCCGCGAGAGGTTGAAAGATGATAAGAGCCGCCTGGTTCACGCTCCGGTGGCGGTGGTTGAAGAGAAGTCGCAGGCTGTGTCGGACTCGATCGTGGAAGAGATCTATCCGACGGAGTATGAGCCGCCTGAGATCTTCCCTGATCGTGTGGTGGAACAGATTCGGCAGGAGAAGATGCCGGAGACTCTGAATGAGCTGATCAGTAGCGTGCTGGTAGGCGCCTCGCCGACCAGTTTTGACACCAGGAATACAGGGTTTACCTTCGAGGCTGCGGTTCAGCGGGTGACGGGTGAAGCGGGTTGTTGGGATATATCACTTTCGATCGAAGACGTGATTTTTGTCAGGATGAAGGGTTTCGAACCGGAGGCATTGCACGTGGAAATGCCGGTCTTCGCGAATTTCAGAACTGGTGGTTTGCACCGGGTTCAGGAAAGCCGTTGGCAGATGGTGTCGGCGACGGCCCGGCCGAATCGGACGGCGGAGAATAATGAGAGACTGAGCTGGGTGACTCTGGTGAGGGTCGATCCGGTCAGGTGAGGAGCTAGACCCTATTCGAAAAGCCGCTGACCGGCCGAAAACACGTCGCAGCCTGCGTATGAATCATTCATTGAAAATAAAATAAATACCTTGAAAAGGTGTGACGCAACATGTTGTAATTCAATAACTTAATTTCACTCAGCA
>CAZVMS010000080.1:0-5726 GCA_964628795.1 uncultured Haloferula sp.
CTCGAAATGTCCTTTCTCGGTTTGATGTTTGGTTTTGACAGACAACACCAAACCCTGATTTTCAGGGCATTTCGAGTTTTTTGTGGCCAACGGGCGCTTCAATCACGCTTCTTCAAGGACTAGAGCCAGCCACGGGTCCCACACCACCGTGCGTACGGGTCCGTACACGGCGGTTCCGCTCGGACGCGGGACAAGCCCGCGTAAGGAACAGACCGAAGCCTGCTCCTGAACGTCCACATGCTTCCCTTCGCAGCGGCTCTCGGTTCCACCTCGCCGTCTGGCGTCATCGGTGGATTGGCCGTCCGCCACGCGGTTAGGACGCTCCCATAGCAGTTCATCCCTTCGTTGGGTGAGGCTTCCGGCAATTTTGACGTGCTCATTTGCGGGCGGCGATTTAGAACTCCGATAGATTGGGCGACATGAACATCGGATGATGTTAGCGGGCGTCTTCTTCGAGAGCTTCACTCAAAACTCTTCTTCCTGCGTCTTCTTCGCGGGTTTTCTTCCGGGCGTGCGCGGGCCCGATTTTCTTCCTCGCAAGAGCGTGTATGGCCGCTTCAGGCAGTTTGTCCTGAAGCGCGCCGATGAGCTCCAAATCCACCTTCAAGTGCCTGCATTGCAACGAAGAGCACCGCAGTGATCCTCGCAATCGTGGCCGACAGCACTTCTGCTCCAAGCCCGATTGCCGCCGGGCTTCGAAGGCCGCCAGCCAGCGCCAATGGCTGGCGCGGGAGGACAACCCAAACTACTTCCGTGGGGCCGATCATTGCGAGCGCGTCAGGCAGTGGCGCCTGGCCAATCCCGGCTACTCGCGCAACAAGAGATCTTCCCCCGGAAAGGCGTTACAAGAACCCTTAATTCCTCAAGTTGTTGAAAAACAGTCACTTGAGCCACCAGGGATCTCTCATGCGTTACAAGACACCTGGATTTCACAACCCGCTCTGCTTGTGGGGCTTATCTCGGTTGTGACCGGTCATGCGTTACAAGAGGACATCGCCGCCAGCGCCCGCTCCTTCCTCAATCGTGGCCGCGACATCCTGCGCACGGTGCCCGGGAGTCCCGATTTCCCAGACTATGAAAACCAAGCCCATCTTGTGCCCCGAGCGGCTGCGCCACGTGCCTCGCCAGTTTAGCTGGATCGTCATCGAGCACCACAAGGAAGCCTACTACCTGGCCCTCCACCGGACCCAGACCTCATTCGGAAAAACTTCCGATTGGGAGCCGTGGATCCTGTGCTTCCTCCGTGCGCTTCGTTCGCAGATCGAACGGCTGCGCGAGCGTCTCCCGGATCCCGCGGCACGCCGGGAGGAGCGGGCCTCGGGTGGAGAGCTTTCCCCTCTGGCCGAGCGCCTGCTCGCACTGTTGCGGAACCGCGAGACCCTGTCAGTGAGCGAGGCGGCCGAGGCCCTCGCAGCGAATCGCAACACGCTGAAGGACAAGTTCGCCGAGTTGCTCGAGCGGGGTCACGCGGAGCGAAGGGGAAAGGGACGTGGCGCTCACTACCGTAGCCCGAAGGATTAGAAGGCCGGGCTCCTGCATCCCGGACTGATTTCGATTGTTCAGGATGAATCCCGGATTGCCAGCCTGCGGACAAGGTGCTTACTTCTTCACACAACAAAGCCACCGGCCCTTTCGGACCGGTGGCCGGTTACTACGGAAGCCGTCGTTCTTGATCGCGTGATTCTGTCAGGAATCGATCAAGCGGCGGCTTCCTCGTTTTGCGGCGGATCGCCCTCCGAGGGTGGGCGAATCAGTCCCGACGAGCGTTCGCTCTTCGGCACGAAGCCCATGGCACGATACAGCGGGCTGTCCTCGCCATGGGCCGGATCACTGCGCACGCTGTGGGTGATGAGGATCAGCAGGTCCTTCAGCGAGGACTCCTCCTGGTTCCGCACCTTCAGCGCCGCCGACCGCTTTACGGTCATGGTCCGCAATTCCACGAGCGCGTCCTGCAGCGGTACAAGCGCCGCTTCGAACTCCGCAAGGGTCTTCCCTGCGAACGTCGCGTCCGGAGCCAGCTCCTTCCAAGCGAGTCGGAAGTCTTCGGCCTTTCTGGCAGGCCGACGCCGTTTGTTGTATGTACTGGTGTTATCCATAAGTGGTATAACGTTGAATGGAGACCGCGACTGGTTCTCCCGGTCCCGCACTCGCGGGTGGGCAGTCGTGGGGGCTCCGTTTTGCTTCCGAACCGGAGGTCTGCGTGGAGTCCTCCGCCTGGGAAAATGGGTGAAGGACTTTGGAGGTCCTTCGTGATGGTATTGGGGCTGGGTAGTTCATTTCGGCCAGTCCTCCTTGCTGAATCCCAGCGCCTCGCGCGCTTTGCCATAGCCCACCAGCGTGCGGTGCAGCCGGTAGTCGTTCGCCTCGCGCCGCAGTCGTCCGCCGATGACTGCAGCTCCAACCCGCAGGCGGGAGGCGGCGGCGCGAATGTCCTTGGCGTAGCGCAGCCCTTTCACTTCCTCCCATCTGTCCGGTGGGATCAGGGTGTCGAGCGCGAACTCGTCGGCCTCCCGCTCGATGCGATCACCGTGCTTCTGGTCGATCTCCACGTCGAAGATCGTTGGCGTGTCACTGGAAAGATGGCGCATCACATGGCCGATCTCGTGAAAAAGGGTGAACCAGAAGTTGTCCAAGCGATTCTGCCGCAGCGTCAGCCCGATCACCGGATGCCCGCCATCAGCGAGCAGGGCGGAACCGTCGAGATGCGTCTGATCCAGCCGTGCCTCGATGATCACCGCGATGCCTTTCTCCAGCAGCGCCTCGCAGGCCAGCCTCGGGCCGTCGTCCAGATAGCTCAGCCCGGCGAGCCAGCGGAGGAAATCGTCATCCACGGCGGTGGGATCCCACGGCGTCGCCTTGGTTTCCCGCGCCGCCCGGACCAGCACCCGCGCGCGCCATGCATCCAGCGCGTGCGGGTTGACCTTCGCTTTCTCTCCGCCGCCCTGGCGGGCGAAAGCGGGGACCTGTTCCATGCGCGTGGGAAGCGAGGAAAACAAGCGGTCTAACAGACCTTCCTTGTCTTTTGAATCGGCCCGCCATCGACCGCTGAAGCCATCGAAATAGCCGCGGTCATACATCTGCTTCATCGGGTAGTCCGCCGGATCGGGTTTGGGTTTTTCGGCATCGGCCTCCGGCGATTTCGCCGATGCCGAGGGACCGAGCAAGGAGTCGGCGGGGATGCCCCACTCGTCGCGCAGGCGGCGCATCATTTCATGGCTGAGCTGGCGCTTGCCGCTGAGGACTTCGGAAGCGCGGCTGGCGGCTCCGAGGAGCACGCCCAGATCTTTTGATTTGTAGCCCATCTGGAGCATGCGGAAACGGATGGCTTCCAGTGGGGTAGGGGGCGGGATGTCGATGTGGTCGTTCTCATATTTCTGGATGAGCACGGTCAGCACCTCCAGTTCGTCCCGCTGGCATTCGGGTAGTGTCTTGAACCGCGAGGCGAGCTCGGCGACGCGCTTCAGGGCGTCGGCGTGCTGCTCTGCGGTTTTAATGGCTTTCATTTTGGTGGGGTCGGTTTGCGTTTCATGATGCGGAGATCGAGGCATGGGCGGGGCCGACCGGGATCTCCGACTTCTTGCTCCGAGGAGCAATCCGGTGGGCCATGACGAGCTGCAGCTCCTCGTCGAAAAACACATCGGCCTGAATCCCGATGTCATCGGGGCCGAGCGCGAAATGATAGCGGGCTTCATCCAGTTGCCAGCAGCGGGGGAAGGCCCTCATCATCCGATCCGCATCCGGCCACTCGGCTGCTTTCACCTCACTGAGCCACGCCCGAAATCCTCCCGGACACCGCTTCGCCGCATCCGCCACCAACTCCGGGGTCAGCCCGATCAAGTTCATGGAGACGCACTATCTGGATTTCTGGAAGCGAGTCCAGAATAAAGTTACCAAAATTGTAATTTAGGCGTTCTTAGCTTACGAGAAGGGGATTTGCATGCCCCTTGCACCGTGCCTGCAGACTGGATTTTGTGGCCTGCAATGGCGCTTTCACCTCGGTCAAAACACCATTGGACTCGGTCGCAACGTCTTGTGACCCGGTCAAAAACGCTTTTACCTCAGTCGCAAGGGCTTTGGGCTCGGTCAAAATTGCTTTTGCATCGGTCGCAAGGACCTTGGACTCGGTCAGAATGGCTTTGACATCGGTCCGAACGACTTTCGACCTGGTCGAAATCGCTTGGACACCGGTCCACGCAAGAGCGGTTTGGTCGGGAGCATCTGGTTGCGACGCGAAGCTTCACTCGGTGTCCGTGCTGCCTGCGATGCCGGCCCACCCACGAGGCGCGTTCATCCCGAACAAGCTTCAGAAGAACGACTGCCTGTCCGACGAGCTACTCATCACCGCCAAAACCCTCGGACTCGTCGTCACTCCCGGCCTCGGCCTCAGACAGCCCTTTGCCGATGCCGCCGGTCAGAAATCGGACGTTTGGAAAATGAACCGGCAGGCGGAAACCGCAGCAGTCGAGATTGCCGCTCTGTTCGAGCATCTCTTTGGCAATGGAGGAGGGCTGTAGCTTGGGAACGAAGACGAAGCGATTCTCCATGACGGAGTCCCTGAAGGAACGGGAGGAGGTCATCGCTTTTCTGGAAGCGGGCAGGCCGATGGCTCGGAATGAGATCCACGTCAACAGACCGTCATCATCCCCGAAGACCCATGAAGACCCATGAAGACCCATGAAGAACGAATCGCCGTGACTGTCCGACTTCCAAAGGAAATCGCACATGCTCTCATCGATGCCTTCGCCGACCGCCGGAAGAACCGCGAGAAAGTATGGAGTCAGCAAAACATTGTTGGGGAAGCCTTGCTTGATTGGTTGGCCCGGGGCTTAAAAGGCTAGCAAAGCAATTCCTGGAGGATCACCGCACCAACCCCATCAGCTTCTCATAGCTATCGACCACATCGTATTTGACCTGGTCGCCGGAGATCTTGGCGAAGAATTTTCTCGCACAGCTGATCTTGGATTCTTCGATGGGCCGGAGGTCGAGCTTCGACATGGAGCCCTTGGTCTCGGCGATGAAGTAGACGTGCTTGATCTTGCCGGATTCGAAGGCGATGGCCCAGTCGGGGTTGTAGTCGCCGACGGGCGTGGGGATGGCGAAGCCACGGGGGAGCTTGGCATAGACCGTCACCTCGGCACTGGTGTCCAGTTCCTCCACGAATTCCCGCTCGCCCTTGGAGTCGGTGAAGACGTAGTCGTAAATGTGATTGTCGGCCTTGTAGGCCTTGGAGAAATCCTCCTTGGCCTTCTCCACGGCGAAGATGCTGGAGTCGTAGCGTTCGTCGATGGGGTCATAGGCCAGGTGCTCGATGATCATCGTGGCCTTCTGCTCCTTGATGAGTGTGGCGGCCTTGCTGATGAAGGCTTCTGGGTTTGCCTTGAACTGGCCGAATGCGGGGAGTTCGAGACCTTTGAGGATCGCGGCGACGGTGCGGCGGGTGAGTTGGGCGGCAGCCGCGATTTCACCGATGAGGTCGTAGCTCACGGTGGCACGGATGGAGCCGGTCATGTAGGCGGCTTCCTGATCCCTGACCTTGAAGCTGTGGCGGGCCAGAAGTTCTTCGTGGTCGATAGTCGCCGTCTGCTCGCCCCGCTTCACCTGGAACCGTAGCTAGACCCTATTCGAAAAGCCATTCGGGCAGGGTGATTTTCGAATTTTTAGTTGAAGCGGGCGGTCTGCAGAGGGTGCCGAGGGCTTGCGGGAGGTGCGCAGCGCCTTTCACTGGG
>CAZVMS010000081.1:0-15739 GCA_964628795.1 uncultured Haloferula sp.
CGCCTTGCTTGTCACGCCCGGCAACATGCCCGACCGCGGCGTTTTTGACCCGGCTTGGACCGCTTTAAAATGTGCCAAGTCATTTTCCGGGAATAACCGTCAATTCCCCGTTAATTCAAAGACGGGATCAGGAAGTCTGAAAGTAGGCCACAAGCGGCGGCACATACCATCCGTAGCTGTAGTATTCCCCATGTCTCCAGCCGTAGCTACACGCCACATACAACTGCACCCACAAGGTCGCGATCAATGCCAACCACGCCGTTCTCACAGGGGCATCTGGTGAGGATCTCGACATCGCGTCGCGATCATTCGCACGGTTCTAGCACGGAAGCAACCTTTGCGTGGCTGCACTCAGGGCATCTCTCAATGGATTTTCCGGCAGGTGGTCCTGTCCGCCTCAAAGACCGGAGACCGGCAGTCCCCGAGGGTCGAGCGGATTGACGCACCGACTCCTCCCACCCCATGGCTGATGCTCCGGCGATGCGCGGTAGCGGCAAGCGATCGCTCCCGGATCCATCAGACCGAGGAAACCTTTTTCTCTCCGGAGGCGATCTCAAGATCCAGATGACTCTTTGAGTCCGGTCGCCGCGTAGGAGCATTCACTCCGGGCTCCGGACTCACCTTCAGATCCGGACACCAGAATTCCAGTTGGAGCCCGAGTTCCGTCGTCAGCCTCTTCAGCTCGTGTTCACGTTCCATGGACAACACGCTCGAAGTCACCAGCACCTTGGTGATCCCATGCTTCTTCTTGAGCAGCGGCAGCTCCTCCAGCGTTCCCATGATGCGAAAACCTCTCATCCAACGACCACTCAAAGCTTCACAGTCATCAATGAAGCCAATAAAATGATCATTTCCCCAAATATGTGGCTGCGATAGACGGACGTGGCAAATGAACAGCTCGCCCAAATCACCCGCACCGTAAATCAACGTCGTGTGCGTCGACCGCTTGTAGTTCGTGCGCCGCTTGCGGTGCATGGAATCAAGCACCCCTTCATGAAAAAACACTCCCACGCAGCGCGGGATGAGGATGGCCACCAAGCCCACGCAGCCAGCGCACAAATGAAAGATCAGACTCCTGAAACTAAAGTCCGCCTGCGTCGCGCTCAGCAGGGCAAAACTGAAGCCCACACCGCAGGAATACCAACAAATGGCTTCGCCAAAATCATGCACCGAAGCCCGCGTCCAACGCCGCGAGTGCGCCCGGGCAAGACGCAGCCCAAGAATCGAACTGACCGTGAAAAACAAGATCGGCCCCTTGGCATCCGCATAGTCAATGGGCACCCTTATGGCTTTTTGAACCAGCCACCATCCGATTGCAGCTGAAGCGATCAGACAAAACACATCATACAGGAAGTAGCCCAAGACCATTTCCCGCGAAGCCCTCGGGCGCCGGATCAAAGCCCGCAGCCCATTGCCACTCGCAATGAACTCAATCGGCGCCACATAGCGCAAGCCCACCAAGCCCACCACTGCGAGAGCCATCACCGAGAGCATCAGCATGTTCGACCCCACCACAATCGGCAGCAGCGCGATCAATGCCACCACCACCGCCATCGCATAGATCACAAACACCGCCTGCCTCTGGCTAAGCCCCAAACCGAGAACCCGGTGGTGAAGGTGCTCCCTGTCCGCACCAAAGATCTTGACCGTCGCCTGACCCGGCTTCGAAACCGCAAAGCGACGCGCCGCCCGACGCCACACCGCCAGCGCCACATCCAGCAGAGGCACGCCGCCGACGATCAAAGGCAGCAGAATGACCGCAACGACCGCCCCACGCCCGACCGTTGCCGCCCCCAAGGTGGCAATGAAAAACCCCAGCAGCATCGATCCCGTATCGCCCAGAAAAATCCGCGCAGGGGGGAAATTGTAGCGTAGAAATCCGAGCAAAGCGACGATCATCACCCCCGCAAAAAATGCCCCCGAAGCCATCCCCGTCGCCACGCAAATCAGCGCAATGATCGAAAGCGAAATCGTCGCCAGCCCCCCACACAGGCCATCCATTCCATCGATCAAATTGAAGGCATTGATCAGAGCGACCGTCCATGCGACATGCACCGCCAGATCAATCACCAGCGGGATCTGGACTCCCAGCAGGTTGCCGACACCCCCCGGATTGCTGAAATAGACGACCACCGACGCCGCCATCTGGGCCCCCAGCTTGATCCAAGCCGACATCCCCTGCCGGTCATCGACGATACCGGCAAGCACGAGAATTCCCGACGCCACGAGAAAATGACCGAGCCACACCGGTGTCAAAACGCCCCCATACAACTTCCCGAAATAGACCAGCAGACCCGTACCGATCAGCATCGATAGATAGATCGCCACGCCTCCGGCCCTTGGAGTTGGCGTCACATGCAGGCGCCTTTCATCCGGAAGGTCGATCAGCCCGAGCTTCGGAGCCCACGCAATCATCAGCCGTGTCAGAACCAACGAAATCGGTAGCAGCGCCACAAGCACCGCCCACTCCGTAACATATTTGGTGATGAACTCCAGAGACACGAGATGAGGGGATATCTGAAAGTTAAGAGACGTTGGCGAATCAAGCGAAGCGCCCGCTCGGCCTCGTCGTTCTATCAGCAGAAGTTTAGCCAATAAAGGCGAAATACGTAGAAAAACGCGATTTGGTGCCCGTCGGGCAGTTCATCATGCACTCGCTATGACTTGATCGCGTAACCACCCCGCCGTCCGACTCGCCACCAATTTTCGGGATTTTCGTAATTTCCTTGGCTATGGAGGGCGGCGATCTAGTTTTGCGCCGAGCGCTCATCCCCACCCCCCCCCTCGAGCGCGATACCCATTTTGGGCAATTCCCCCACCTCAAACCTGCTTATCTAGGAAACATGGCCCCGATCTTGAAAAGCAAATCGGCCCGCCGCAGGGTCGCAGTTCTCATTACCGCCATCGCAAGCCTGGTGGCCTTGGCCGCCTTCACCGCAAAGCCAGCCTACCGCTTGCTACGAGAATGGCGGGTGGACCGAATGATTCAGCAGAGCGACGAAGCTCTTCAACGAGGAAACCTCGTTGAATCGCGGAGGCTTGCGCTCGCAGCATTAAATATTAGAAAGAACGACTATCAGACCCTCAAGCTATTGAGTCGCTCCATGACGGCATTGAATGACTCCCGAACGGGCAGCTTGACGATGGCTTTGATGAGTCATCCGGACACCACCGAAGAAGATCGACTTTTGAGCTTTAAGACCGCTTGTGAAGAACTCCCATTGGGTTGGGTTTTAACGCTCAGAGCGAACCTCGGGAAGGAAAAGGCGGATTCCCCCGAATACTTGGTCCTCTTTGTTGAGCGTGTGATTGACCAGGGGAACCTCCGCCTTGCACAAGAACTTCTGATGTCCCGTTCCGATTCATATCTCGATAACGCGCTGCGCATTCAGACGGCCAGACTGATGATCCAAAAAGGAACCCACGAAAGCCTCGATGCCGCACAGTTGACAATTTCAGATCTCATCTTCAACGATGCTCCGGAACGCCTCGAAGCCTTTCGCCTCCTCGCGGACATCGCGCCGGAGAACTTTAGGTCTGGCCTGTTCCCTGAGCTGAGCCTTTGGATCGAAAACCTAGCGGAAGCAACGACCAGCGACAAGCTCCTTGCCCGGATCCAGCAAATTCAGCGGAGGCCCGGTGCCCGCGATCAAATCATCGCAGAGGCCATCGCTTCCTACACTCAGGACGACCTTGCCGCCGTCACCTCATGGCTTCTGAGCTTGGGCGAAGCCGAAAAAGCCCTCGAACTCATTCCGGAGGAGGACTCATCGAGCGACTTTGACCTCTTCCGTCAGCGAGCCAAGGCGCTAGCCGCCCTCGGCCGCTGGAGAGAAGCGACGGAGTGGCTGTCCACCCCGCCCGCGCAGTTCCCCAAACTGGAACTCCACTGTCTTCGGGTCCTATCGAGCAACAATCCGAGCCGTCGCACGCGCGAGTGGACTCTCGCCCTAGAAGAAGCTAGCCTCGAAGAGAACCGCAATGCGTTCCTCGATCTCTACGAATGGATGCGCGAAGCTGGCGAACTCAATTACACCCGAGAGGCGATGGTGGAGGCGGTCAAGCTGGGCCGCGGCCGCCTGCCTGATTGGGCTATTCTTCGTGTTCTAGTCCCGTGGCTCAGGACCAAAAGCGACCCTGAGTCCCAGTTTCGATTCTTCACAAGCATGGCTGAGATAGAACCCGGAAATCTGGTTGTTTCGCTGGAGTACGCTGACATCGCCTGCCTGCTTGGTAAAACCGAGCCATGGGTCAGGAAAAAGCTTATCGAAATGGGACAATTAGAACCCGACCTTCAATCATCAGATCGCTATCTGGAAGTCCTCGCCACGACCTATTTGCTCAACGATCAACCGCAGGAGGCGCTGGCAACTTTGGATAGAATTCAGGGTTCCGGCCCTGCCTATGGAAGAATTGAAGCGATCCGCCGCATCTCAAATCTTCAGCTTCTTGACGATCCAAGCACCGCACCGCCGATCACACTTGATTGGGATCGCCTGCTGAATTCAGAGAAACAAGCCCTCCGTGCCCACCTCGCACGTATCACCAAAAAGCCGATTGGCGAGGAACTCGCCACCCTGCCCGACCCAGCGGCCCCATTGCCCGAGCTCCTTCCCCTACCCGAGGACAAGTCCCTGCCAAAGCTACTCCCTCTACCTGAGAACAAGCCGCTGCCAAAGCTACTCCCTCTACCTGAGGACAAGCCTCTTCCGGCACTACCTCCCTTGCCTAAACCAAACGATCAGGATCAGGATTGAATCCCTGGTCGTGGCATTGGCCAACCCCACACAACAGCACAGGGAAGTCACCTTTGAGTCGGTGGCTGGTGCTTGACCTATCCTCTCGCCAGCCTTAGCGACTTCCGCTGTCCTGACAGCCACTTGAGCTGTAATCCCATTGAGGCAAACCTAAAAACCGAGATGAGAACCAGTAGAGTAGAGAACAACCGGCAGCTTTCGCCGATCCCGTTGCTCCCCTCGTCGAACCGGACGTGCAGATTTCCCGCATGCGGCTCTCCTGCAAGCTTTCCTCATAGGTGTTGACGTCCAAGTTCTTGGAGATATTGGTAGTGGCTCATTCCTTTCGGGTGGTGGTATTTCCTTTGGCTGCGTCGATTGAGATGGGTCACGACACGGAATCCATGGATTTAGAGGCAGTTCCCATTCCTATGCCACTCACCTAAAGAGGAATTGATGCGGCTTTCATAAGCGATTCAGAGTTCGCGCCCATAGGCGTCTATTCGAGTTTTATTTTCCCTTCGAGGGTAAACGGGGCGGACCCGCTCTCATTCCGTCCCCTTCCCATCGCGTCGCTAGCCAACCAATAAAAATGGTAAGCCTTGGAAAAAGGCTCACCAACTTCACTAACCCGTCGAGCCTTTTTCATTTTCAGTGGTAAGAAGCAATAGAGGACAGCATTGAAAACGGACATTCTTGGAGTTTAAAAAAAAACGCTGACTTCTGTCTTTCAGAAGTCAGCGCCAGGAAAAATAAACAGAGCTTGGAAGTCAGACCTTACCGCCGACGACGATAACCCATCAAACCGAAGAGGCCCACTCCACCGAGAACGAGTGTAGCGCTAGGCTCGGGAATCGCAGACACATCATAGAAGTATGTTACAGATGCAAAATAGGTGGCAGTCGGCAACACAGCGTTTAGCCTGGTAAGACCCGCACCGCCACCACTATTGACGTCCACGTTAGCCGCGAAATCAACCGAGAGGGTCAGATCCAGCTGGGTAGGAGAACCAGCGCCACTGCCCGCGATATAGTTGCTAATGAGGGCAGGTGAAACGTCATGATCGACTTCACCCTGATTGATAACAGTCGTCGTGAACGCAGCATAATCCCCTAACCCCGTGTTGTCGAAAACATTGGTGGAATCACCAGTTGTCGGAGCCAGGTTAAAAGTCTGATTCTGTGTGGGAATGACGAAATCATCTGTAGTAATAGCCTCAAAGGCAGCCGAATTAGTAAGTTCGGTTGTGTTGAATCCGACAGCACCTAGAGTGCCGAACTTCGCAGTGACATTCGCAGCTGTGGTTGAATCATTGTCAACCTCTACAACGACAGATGGCATGGAAAGGGTGACAGTGAGCCTCACGCCGGTAAGAGTCCCTAGGGCCGGATTGAACTTGCTGAAGCTAATAACGTTAGGTTTGGACTCATCTACATTAAGAGTGTCCGAAAACGTGACCGACGCTGCACTCAGAGAGCCAGCACCAACCACCGTAGCCATTGCTACGCAGTAAAGCGAGCGACGACTAAAAGCGGGGGGGAATAGTTTATTACTCATATATTCGTTGATTTTGACTGGTCATACTTTCGTGGAATACCTTTGCACTGCAATTTCACTTACCTTTTTATCTCTACGGCAAAACCGCAAACAACGCAAGCGAAAATTTAAAGATCAGGACAATTTTTAGACCTGCTTCGGATTCGGAAGCAGCTATTACGAGGAGACCTTCTCGTAACGCAGCCTAGGACACAAGCTCAAAATTGCAAGATTTGCGGAAAATCGGCGAACGATTCAGCAAGCAGCTACGAAGACGGCATCCAACATTTTCCTAGAGACAAATACTCTTCTCCTCGATCCAGCGGCCGATCGATGAAGCATGCGAGCCAACCAAGAGGACCGGTCGGGCTGCCGCGAAGATTCCCTGAAGCTTGCTCGGGACCATGGTTCCATTCCAAATTTTCGAATCAGTGGATGCTTCCCACTTTAGATCGAGAGCTGCCGCGAGAAACGCACCGAAACGATGATCGAGGCCCATTCTCCCCGCTTACATCAAAATCAGTTCGCCGTCCCGCTAGGATCAATACGTCCTCAGGTGAATTGCAGAGGAATGGCAACTACCTCAAAATCCCTGTATTCCGTGCAATCCGTAGTTCCCATTTCGGTTCTCAGGCTCACCCGTCTTCTAGAAAAGAGGCTTCGGATTCCGTGTAAAATTTGGTGTTTTCCGGAATCTGCGTCCATCCGCGTTCATCTGCGGTTAAAAATGGAAGCTCCAACGCTCGGCCATTCCCTAGCTTGATCGCACCGAGATGCTTAAGAAAAACTTAGTATTGCGGTCCTTTCCGAATTCTGCTACGCTCTCCGCTTCCCTTAGCATGAGTCCACTTTTTCCTACCTCCACCCTTCGGGCGTATTGTCTGGTCTTTGCGCTGAGCTTGGCGGCGATTCCATCTCAAAGCATTGCGGTCGAAGCGCCTGCAGAAATCACTCTCGGCGACCTGACGCACGTTTACGACTCCACCGCAAAGAGCCCAAGGGTGACGACCGATCCTGCCAATTTGAGCTATGATCTGGAATTTTTCCACCCGCAGCCCGTCTTCGACAATTTCCCGCCGCGCTTGCCGCTTTCCTTTCAAAGTCTCGCATTCAGTGCTCAAAAGACCTGGGGGCTCGGTGACTACCTTGAGCTCGCCCCTGGGGCGAGGAACCTGACATCGATCGATACCGCGCTCGTCACCTGGGCGAAGGCGGCCGACTATCCCGCCGAAGCGGCCGTCAATCCTGATGGATGGTATCATCCGGTGACCGCCACCATATACTCGATGGGTGCGGGAGGGATCCTCACCTTCGTTGGAGAGAGCACTGTGGATGCTTTCATCCCTTGGCGGCCGGTTTTTCTACCCGACGGCACCGACTACCCCTTCTATGGCTTCGCATTCCGTGTCCGGGTCCCGTTTCCGGAAGGCATCGTTCTTCCAGACGCACCCGTCGTGCTGATCAGCTACAGCACTCAGAACTCCGGCTTCAGCCCGATCGGATCCCCGGGGCCCTACAATGAACTCAATATGGCCCTTGTTGGAAATCCGCCATCCGTAGGGGCCGATCAGGACGCGGCTGCCGTCCTGTGGGTCAGAGAGAACGCGTGGAACTACCCAACACCGGGCACCCCAGGCCCACTCATTCAGATCAATGTGAGCGGCTCTCCATCCTCGGTCGCTCCCATCGATGCAGGGGACTACCAAGTGCGGGCCACCATCAACGAAACGGGATTCACGCCCCTTAGTAAAACCGAGGAATTCGTCATTCTCCCGGCACCTGTCGTGCTCGATTTTGCCGATCTCGTTCAGGTTGCCGATGGCAGCCGCAAAGGGATTCCCGCCCCGACCGGTCCATCGGGTGCGCCCTTCGAAGTTCTCTACAATGGCAGCACCAGGGCCCCAAGCGCCGTCGGCCTCTACACTGTCACCGTTCGCAGCACCGATCCCAACTACGCCAGCAGCCAAAGCGAAACCATGGTGCTCGGTTACGAGTTTCCCACTTGGATGGGGCCGAAAGTCGCCGCAGGCAAGATTCCCAGTGAACTTGCCGGTCCGAACGACGATCCCGATGGCGATGGGATCGTCAACCGCATGGAGTATGCTTTGGGTCTCGACCCCTCGTCACCCTCGGCTAGCGCAAGTGATCAGGGCCTGCCCTTCGCGACTCCTGAAGGCGGTGGCTTCTCGCTCGTCTATCGCCGCCATCTCTTCGCCACCGAACTCCAGTTCGACGTCTTCACCACGACCACCCCTGAAAACCCCGATAGCTGGGTTCCGGTCACCACCTCAGACACGGTCATTTCGACGGTCGATGGTGTCCAGGTCATCCGCGCCGCCATTCCAGGTGGGCTCGCGGGCCCGCGTGGTTTTGTGCGCCTCGGCGTCCAATAGCGTAAGCGCCCGAAAGAAGCCAAGGCGCTCAAACTAGGGAATTGTCGACCGTTAGAACGTCCATCTTCAATCGCAGATGAACGCGGATGGACGCAGATCAGAAATACTGAATTCCAATCCGGAATCCGAAGCCTCCCTTCTAGAAGACGGGGAAGTCTCCAGAAAACATCTCTTTTCAATCTGCGTTCAGCGGCGTCCATCTGCGGTTTCATTTCGATTCCCCCCCTACCTGATCACCCTGGAGAAGAACTTCTCGATTCAGAATCCACGCAATGGGCGCGAGTTCTGAGTCGATGATGAAGGCCGGATCAACCACCTCGTCAGCAAGTGGCAGAGAAATAGCAACTGCCTCAAAATCCGTACATTCCGTGGTTTTCCCGAAATCTGCGGCTAAAAATGGAAGCCCCAACGGCCGGTAATTCCTTAGCTTGATTGCTCTGGCCGGTGCCTCGACTGCTCGACAAAAAAAGCCCCGCTCCGTGGATCGGAGCAGGGCCTTTGAAATCGAATGATTTGAGCAGAACACTCAACGGCGACGGCGGATCAGCCCGAAAGCCGAAAGCCCGAGAAGCAACAGTGAGCTCGGCTCAGGGACACCACGGACCACGATGAAGTTGTCACCGTAATCAAAAGCGTCCCCACCGGGCTTGATCACTCCCGCTTGGTTCTTCGTAAAACCGATCCGAAGTTCCGAGAAAACTTCAGCGGCAGCACCCGCGAGAGTTCCTGACTGATTGAAGACATTGCTGCTACCCACGATCGCCAAGTTGAAGTCAACGTCTGAGCCGTCCTGGGTAAAATCAGCCGAGAGCCGATAATTGGCATCCTCGCCAGCCGCACCGAAGTTCATGACCCCTGATGCAAATGCGGAAGTCCAGGAAAGATTCCAGACGGAATTGGACGTCCCTGGATCGGTTGGATCCAGCACAGGATCATAGTCACCAAACTGAGCGGTCGAAGTAAGAACAAGCGAAAGAAGATTTGCTCCCGATCCACTGGCCACCGTGATCGAAAAATCATTCCGATCTGGGAAAGCAATCGTGCTATCAAGAATGGAGAAATCGAGATCAATCGTCGAACCAACAAGCGCCGTTCCGATGGGCCGGGCCGCGTAAAATGGATCAACCGCAGGAACATCGTAGAAGCCACCCACAGCAGCCCCTTTCAGGGGACCGCTCCCGGTATCAATGGTTCCAATCCAAGCCGAAGGAGCGGTGGAAACCGAGTTCGGGGCATTTTGCGCCCAAATACTCCCATTATCAAGGACACCATTCAACTGCTGGCCAGGAGCGTTGAAAGGCGAAGGGGCACCGAAATTGGTGATATACACCGAGGCGGAGGCAGATGAAATCGCTGCGACTGTGGCAGCAACAAAGAATTTAGGATACATAGGGACAGAGGAAGAAAATGGAGAAAAACAGCTGAGAAAATGGGACTTGGAACGAATGACTGAGGGTAGATGGCTTACTTCCCCCCAAGAAACGCCCGCGCACCGTCCAATTAGACCGGACTGAAAACGGGCTTGTCAATGGTGCCACCCGACGGAGGTGGCGTCGTGGTGTTACTCCGGCGACCCGCGCTCGCAGGCATCACGCTGCCAAGAAACACGAATCCGAGCACCAGCAACATTCTCTTTTTGGAAATTCTCATCACACGCAGACTCTATGGCGATTCCGCGACCTCGGTCAATGAAAAAACGCTGATCATTTGTGGTTTTGTCGGGCCTCAAGGAGCCGTATCGGCCACAACCCGGAGTCATGGGCCTATTCCTCAGTTTTCGGCGTCAAATTGACGATATGCTGCCTCAAGTCGTTCGACACCCCGGGCCATCTGCCGCATGGTTTCGAGGCATCTTTTCCGTTGCAGGCCGTCACCCGCGGACAAATCCAGTCGATCCGCCCGTTCCAAAGCCTCACGCCAGAGCGCCACCACCCTTTCCGGATCCACCGGAACCCAGGCGCGTGCCTGCCTGAGGGGACCACCAACCCAATCGGGATCGAGCTTGCGCTCGAGTCGAAACGCCCGGTCCACCTCATCGACGCGGTCATCGTAGTGCAGTGCGAGAAAGCCCTTCCAGTACCAAAGCCCTCGATCCAGGGGGAGCGTCTCCAAGGATTCATCGACCATCAAAAGCGCATGTTCCAGAGGATCATCACCTGGGTTGGGTGCGTAGTCTCGACCCTCTTGACGCGCCTTCGCCTGATTCGCCTGGTCTTGACGATAGAGCCGGTGCGTGGCGTGGCGGGTCTTTTCTGCCAATGCAGGTGCCGGGACCGAAGCCCCCGCCCACCAACTCCAGAGCATCGCCAGACCAACGATCATCACGAGGATTCCGGCGACACGATAAGGCCAAGTCTTCGTTCGCCGCCTTGCCCCATACTCTTCTGCCGGCAAGGCGAGGCCGAAGAGAAATGCCGCCGCCCACGCCAGAGGCACGCGGTGACCGGGCACATCAAAGAGACCATGAAAGGCGAGAAGAAAGGCCGCGATCACACAGCCAGCGCGCAGCGCACGGCTCCGCTGGCGTCGAACTCTGGCGAGACCATAGCCGAGCGCTGATCCGACCAGGCCGAGCAGCGCCAAAGCCGCAGGCACCCCGGCCTCGGCCGCCATCCACAACCAGTCGCTCTCCGGATGCCCGCCATCTGAGTGGGGGTTCGAGAGCGTGTGCCTGCGGAATTGCGGGAACACCCCCCAGAAATGGCCCCCACCGACCCCGCTCCAAGGAGCATCGGCAATCATCGCAAGAGTATCCCGCCACACCGGCACCCGGAAATCCACTTCCGCCAGCAAATCGGGCGCTTCCGCCGCTTGCTCGGTTCCCTCCCCTTCCGCGAGACCTCCTGCCGACGACCTGGCGGACTTCGCCAACTCGATTCTCTCCTTCGTCGCTTCGAGTCGCTCGCGGATTTTCGAGTCTCCGACGAGAAATCCACCGACCACCAGCAGCGCGAGTAAAAGCACGGCCTTCCAGGCATGCCTGCCAAGATACCCCTTGCCTAACAGCAGCCACCAGAGTCCTCCGCCCACCACCACCAGCAGCAAGCCAGCCCGGCTTTCCGACTCGATCAAGGCCCCCCAGAGGCAAACCCCTGTCGCCGCCGCCCCGAAACCCAATCCCCACCAACGCTTGTCACGAATCGCCTGCGCCAGCACGGCGATGGAGACCATCGCACCCATCGCCAAAAACGTCGCCGTATGATTCCGATTTGGAAAAAAGCCGAAGACTTCGGGTTTGCCGCCAAGGTCCTGGGCCAACTCGCTTTTCCCGATGGATGCCAGAGTATAAGCCGCCACCACCAGCGCGAATCCCAGCGCCCAGACCTTCAGACCCTCGTCGCTCGTCCGTTGCCCCACGATCCACAGCCCGACGCCAAGCGTCGCCACCCACAGCAGCAAGGTTTCCCCGGCCAATCGGACCTGCACGGCCCTCAAATGCCCCGTCGCCAGCCCCGCCTTCTCCAGCTCTTCCCTCCAAAAAGGAAGCCCGCCCACGGGCAAAAACACCAGACACC
This sequence comes from uncultured Haloferula sp., assembly GCA_964628795.1. Lineage (GTDB taxonomy): Bacteria > Verrucomicrobiota > Verrucomicrobiia > Verrucomicrobiales > Akkermansiaceae > Haloferula. The sequence goes on from CAZVMS010000081.1 coordinate 12,181, forward strand.
CAAAGATCGCAAACGCTCCCGCGAGCCACCACCACGATGTCGGCAGCTTCGCCACCGGCGGACTTAGCAGCATCAGCCCGCCTGCCAATGCCAGCATCAAGCCATGATTCAGCTCCCAAGACATCCCGGCCGTCAACACGCCAAGGAAAATCGTCAACAAAATGAGCCCATGGACCCAAGGTCGGGTGGTGCGGAGTGAAGTCATGGGTTGCTTGGTGCTGCCTTCGGCGTTCTTGGTTATTTGTTCTTTGTGCTTGGTTCGAAGATACACTCAGAATCCAGAATCCAGAATCCAGAATCCAGAGACCAGAATGCGGGGAGAGCGCTGTAGTGCCGCGCATCACGATTTGTGAGACGCCTTCAAAACGTGGCTGGAGCGTCCCGCTCCAGTCCGTGGGTTCGGGCGTCTCGCCCGGACCTATCTTTCCCTAACTCCGTTTCACAAAACATCCCGCGTGCCAGTCTAGCGCACTTTGAAAAGCATGCCGAAGCCGAAACGGGCATGGCCGAAGAGAAACCGGAGATCGGAGATCGGAGACCGGAGATCGGAGAACCAAGCACCAAGCACCAAGCACTTTCCTTGTCCCGGAGGGACTACAGATATTAGCCCGGGGTCGAGGAGCGACAGCGACGACTACCCCGGGTCCACACGACCCGCCATATCCGCACCCTGAAAGGCGTGCCACATGCCCGATTCGCCATCGACGCCAAACACTCTCTGCGACCCGCTACCGGGGTCGAATGTTTCACTGGTTGAGTCCCCCGGGTATTAGTCGTCGAAGCTCCTCGACCCAGGGCTAATCCTAGGAACCGAAATGCCATGGAACAGCAGGTAGCAGAGATAGCAGCGGTCCAATGGCTTCGCCAAAATTCGGGCAAGTTTTGAAGCCATCCTGAGGGTCAATCGGTGGATTCACGTAGGCCTTTCATGCTCCGCTTCCTCCGTTTCCTGCTGTTCAATCCATCTTCCTTTTTAGCTAATATCTTTGATCCCTGCCGGGATCGCCCACCCGACCTTCCGACAACTCTCATCGTTGAAAAATTGCGTGAGGCAAAGCCTTTTACGCGGCGCGACACCTCTTCTCTTCAACCAAGCACCAAGCACGCGACGCAGTCGCACCAAGCACTGCCTTTCAGCCGCCCCCACCCATCGTCCCACCCGGCCCGATAAAGGCGCACGCCGCGACCCAGCATGAGTCGCTGATCACGACCGGCAGCTCAAGGCTCTAGAATCTCCAGAGAAGGGAAATGCTTGCGGAAATCGCGGGCGTTGCGGGTGATCAAGCCGCGTCGATTTGAGGCGAAAGCACCGATCAACACATCCGCCACGGGTCGCTTTGGCAGAGTTCCGGCCCGCCGACCCGTGATATGCAGGTGCCATGCATGTTGCGCCGCTTCCGTGTCCGCCAGCGTCCAACCGCAGAGACAATCAATCCCCGCTTGGGCGAAAAAAAGCCGCTGTTCACCGATGAGCCCGGCGAATGCAGGAGCCAGCTCAACCTGGGTGACCGGGCAAACCGAAAGACCATCGGGAAGCCTTTCCTCCAACAAGCTTGCCGACTTCATTCCGAATTCCGGATCATCCTCCAAGACATCCAGAACCACACAGGTGTCGACAACCCAGCTCATTCGCCCTCCCGTAGTTCCTTCATCCAGTCCTCCGTCCGCCGCGTGCCACCGTCCCGCATCCGTTTCCCATAACCCAGCACGGAAAGAGGTCCTACCGGAGCCACATCAGCGACGAGAACGCGGATTTCCCGGTAAGAAATCCTCTCAAAGTGAAGTCTCTGCCCAGCACGCAAACCCATTTCTCTACGAATCCCGGCTGGCACAGACACCTGACCGCGCTCCGTGATGACGACATCGTTCATGTCGGAATCTTATCATGCAAAACCATCATGTCAATGGACAGGGGCCGGCTCTTGACAGGGTTATCAGGCTTGGGCGAACGATCACCCGCTTAAAGAATCTTTGACCACAGATTGTGCAGACAAAGGCAGAGCGCGCTAAAGGCAAAGGATAAAGGCAATCATTCAGAGTCAGGAAAGCGGCAACTTGCGATACCTGATTTTTACTTCGGGGCAGCCCCTGGTCAAGCAACCAGCGCATCGGGACCAAGCGGGAAGATTCCGTCGGGCAAATGGAGCGCCGCGTAATGGAGCGCCTGACGAACATCGTCATCGCTGATTTCAGGAAATTCCACCAAGCGCTCCGAGCGGCCTGGATAAAGCGCCGCGATCTCGAGCACCCGACGCACCGTCAAACGAAGGTTCCGAATGCACGGCTGCCCGTTCATCTTCTCCGGATCCGTGGTGATGCGGTCGAGTTCAATTATGCCTCAACCATGTCGGCACTGCCCGCCGTTTCAAGGGGAAATATCCGTTGTCCGTTGTCCGTTGTCCGTTGTCCGTTGTCCGTTGTCCGTGAAGATGGTTCCTTGTTCAGAGTTCAAGGAGCGGTTGCTGGCAACAACGAGCGCTTGCTTGCAGCTACCGGACAACCCCAGCGAACCCGTCTCGCGACCTGTCCTCATCCCACGGCGCAAAGTCATCAACCCTCGGGGACTGCAAGTCCTCGCTCCTTGAGAATGATCGCGTGAGGCGCAGCCTTTTACGCGGGTATCGCGTGAGGCGCAGCCTTTTACGCGGGGCGACAGCTTTCAGCTTTCAGCTTTTCAGTCGACCCCATCGTCACCCCCGGACCGACAAAGGCCTGCGCCGCGATCCAGCAGCCCTCGCCGATCTCGATTCTCCGCCGGATCGATGGGGTTGAGCAATTGCTCAAATCCAACTCCCTCGAAGTCCTTGTCATTCCGGGTGTAGAATGTTTTCACGCCGTTGTGGAGGAGTGTTTGGGCCAGGATCTCATCGTGCGTCCGCAGGTAGGGGAAATCCCTCCGCGAAAGCTGATCGAGCATCCGTCCCCAGAGCGCAAGTTCGTAACAACAGACCATGAAACCGGACTTTTCCCGAAGGAAGCGGATTTGCTCCGCTGCGGCTGGGGCGCTGAGCGGCTTGCTCAGAATCCGCGGGTGACGGAGCGCCTTGTAATACTCGAACAGAACCTGTTCGGCGATGATCCATTCGCGGGGCGTCGAGAGCGCATCGTTGACGAGTCGAATCGCCTTGGCGTGCTCAGCACAATCCTCGTTCGCCGCATAAACGAGAATATTGGTGTCGAGGCTATTCATCTCCAGTGTAGAGCAATGGCTTCATCTCGCCCGCATCCGCAAGCATCCTTCCACCTCTAAACGTAGGCAGTTTGGGTGGCCCCGATTCCGGACGCCCTGCGGTAGGCGACTGCTCCGCAAAGCGCTCGACAGCACGCCGGATCACTTCGCTTAACGGGCGGTCTTCGAGCTCCGCCAACTCTCGAACCCGCCGCATCAGCGGATCTGGGAAAAGGATTTGAATCTTTTGCATGGATCCCTCTAAACCATGGATGGCAAAAAGTCGAGGAGATTGGTATTCGCGCCCCGCGCCAGCTGACCTCTGACCTCTGACCTCTGACCTCTGACCTCTGACCTCTGACCTCTGACCTCTGACCTCTGACCTCTGAC